>NZ_JBEYWK010000015.1:0-216054 GCF_040644415.1 Streptomyces sp. NPDC046985 | reverse complement strand
CCGTCCGCAGCTTCGACCCCTGCCTCCCCTGCGGCGTCCACATGTACCTCGGCAACGGCAGAACCCTCACCACCACCCACACCCCCACCTACGGAGCGGGCATTGTCTGACGTGGAGCAGGACCGTCCGGCCGTGCGGCTCGGTGACCCGGACGTCGAGGAACGGCTCGCCCGCATCGACGCGTTGCTGGCCGGGCTGGAGTCCGCGCCCGGCCCGGCGGCGCCCGCGCTGGAGGCCGTGACGCTGCTGACCGAGGTCTACGGCGAGGCCTTGGCCCGGGTGCTGGAGCAGGCCGACGCGGAACTGGCCGGGCGGCTGGCCGAGGACGAACTGCTGGGTCACCTGATGGTGCTGCACGCGATCCATCCGGAGTCCGCCGAACGCCGGGCCGAGCGCGCGGTCGAGCGCCTGCGGCCCGCCGTGCGCGAGCAGGGCGGCGACGTGGAGTGGGCCGGGGTAGCCGACGCGGTGGCCCGGGTCCGGCTGAGCGCGGGCGGCGGATGCGGCTCGGGGTGCGGCGGAGGCAAGCCCGACTTCGGCGAGGCGGTGCGGGCGGCCGTGCTCGCCGCGGCGCCGGAGCTGAGGGACGTGGAGCCGGTCGAGGACCCCGCCGGTCAGCGCTCGGCGCCTGCCTTCGTGCCGCTGGACTCGCTGACGCGGCGGCCCGGGAACGCCTCTGGCGCACAGGGGGCGGGGTGAGCGCGGACGGGGCGCTGGCCCGCCTGATCCGGTCCTCCTCCGAGCGCGCCGCCGCGGCCGCCACCGAGGTGTGCGAGCTGTGCGCCGCCCCGGTGCCCGACGAGCACCCCCACCTCTACGACACCGCCGAGGCGCAGGTGCGCTGCGTCTGCCGCCCCTGCTCGGTGCTCTTCCCCGGGAACCGCGCGGGCGGCGGAACCCTCCGGCTGGTCCCGAGTCGCCGGAAGCGGCTGCGCGCAGTGGACACCGCGGCCCTCGGAGTGCCGGTCGGACTGGTCTTCTTCGTGCCGCACGCGGACGGCACGGTCACCGCGCAGGGCCCGAGCCCGGCCGGGGCGATGCGGTGGGGGGTGGACGCGGCGGCCTGGCGGCGGACGACCGAGGCGTGCCCGGAACTCGCCGCCATGGAACCGGACGTGGAGGCGCTGCTGGTGAACTCCGCCCGCGGCATGGACCACCACTGGATCGTGCCCGTCGACGACTGCTTCCGCATGGTCGCGGTCGTGCGCCGCGAGTGGCGCGGGCTGTCCGGCGGCGGCCGGGTCTGGCCGGCCGTGCAGGAGTTCTTCGACGGGCTGACGGAACGCGGCTGAGCGGAAGGCGAGCTGAGCGTGCACGAGTTGTCCATCGCGACCGCGATCATCGAACGGACCGAGGAGATGGCCGAGGCCGGCGGGACGGACGCCGTCTCGGCGGTGACCGTCCGGGTGGGCGAGCTGTCCGGGGTCGTGCCCGACGCCCTGGACTTCGCCTTCGAAGTGGCCCGGCAGGGCACTGCCCTGGCCGGGGCGCGGCTCGTCGTCGAGCTGGTGTCCGCACAGGCGTACTGCACGCCCTGCGCGGCGGAGTTCGCGGTGGGGACGCCCCCGTTCTTCTGGTGTCCGCGCTGCGACCGCCCCTCCCAGGAGCTGCGCAGCGGCCGGGAGTTGGAGATCACCGGCATCGAGACGGGGCCGGTGCCGTCGGCCTGACGCCGTGTGGTGCGCAGCACGTCTGACGCCGTAGTGGTGCGGGAGCACGCCTGATGCGGTGGCGGTGCGGGAGTCCCGCCTGGCGCGGCGGTGGTGCGAGAGTCCCGTCTGACTCCGCAGGGGCGCGGGAGCCCCGTCCGACGGGCTTCCGGCACGCGGGGGCCCCGCGGCGCCGGACGCCGCGGGGCTCCTCCACGCGTCAGCAGATGCGGGGCAGTTGCTCGCCGAGCGGCATGTCGACGACCCGGGCGCCGCCGAGGGCGGTGGAGACCACCACCATGCCGGGATGCTCGTCCACGCACTCGCCGATCAGCGCGGCGCCGGCGCCCTGCGGGTGGGCGCGCATGGCCGCGAGGACCGCTTCGGCCTCGGTGGGCGGCACGAAGGCCACCAGCCGGCCCTCGTTGGCGACGTACAGCGGGTCCAGGCCGAGGAAGCCGCAGGCGTTGACGACGGCCTCCGGGACGGGAATCGCCCGCTCCCGCAGCCGCACTCCGGCGCCCGAGGCGCGGGCGATCTCGTTCAGGGACGCGGCGAGGCCGCCCCGGGTGGGGTCGCGCAGCACGTGGACGTCGGGCGTCACGGCCAGCATGTGCGCCACCAGGTCCGCCAGCGGCGCGGTGTCGCTGGCGGTCTCGACGCCGAACTCCAGCCCCTCGCGCACGCTCATGATCGCCACGCCGTGCAGGCCGATCGGGCCGCTGACGATGACGGCGTCGCCGGGGCGGGCCCGCTGCGGCCGGATGTCCACGCCGTCGGGCACCAGGCCGATCCCGGCGGTGGTGACGTACACCCCGTCGCCGTGTCCGGCCTCGACCACCTTGGTGTCGCCGGTGGCCACGGTGACGCCGGCCGCCTGGGCCGCGGCGCCCATGGCCCGCGCGATCCGGTCGACGACGGCCAGTTCCACGCCCTCCTCCAGGACGAAGGCCGCGGAGAGGTAGGCGGGCCGGGCGCCGCTCATCGCCAGGTCGTTGACGGTGCCGTTGACCGCCAGGTCGCCGAGGCAGCCGCCGGGGAAGAACAGCGGCCGCACCACGTAGGAGTCGGTGGAGAACGCGAGCCGGGCGCCGCCCATCCGGAGCACGGCGGAGTCGCCCATGGCGTCGAGCACGGGGTTGCCGTAGGCCGGGGCGAACACGCCGTGGATCAGCTCGGCGGACAGGGCCCCGCCTCCGCCGTGGCCCATCACCACGACCGGCTGGTCGTGCAGGGGGGCGGGGCAGGTCCAGTTCGCGGGGTCGACGGGCGCCTCGGCCGCGGGGGGAGTCAGCTCAGGCAACGGGGTTCCTCTCCTCCGGCGCCGTCCGCGCCTCCTCACCCTCCCGCGGGATGCGGGAGCCGCGCGCCGCCGGGGCGGCCTGCGGGGGCGCGCCGTTCATGCGGCGGTACAGGTAGTAGGCCGCGCAGGCGCCTTCGTTGGAGACCATGGTGGCTCCGAGCGGGGTGCGCGGAGTGCAGGCGTCGCCGAACGCGGCGCACTCGGTGGGCTTGATCAGGCCCTGGAGGACCTCGCCGGCCCGGCACTCGGCGGGTTCCTCGGTGCGGATGCCGGTGACGTCGAAGCGGTGCTCGGCGTCGTAGTCGCGGTAGGCGGGTGAGAGCCGCCAGCCGCTGAGCGGGATGAGCCCGATGCCGCGCCAGGAGCGGTCGGTGACCTCGAAGACGTCCTCCAGCATGCGCAGCGCGGCCGGGTTGCCCTCCTCGCGCACCGCGCGCGGGTAGGCGTTCTCCACCCGGTGCTCGCCGCGCTCCAGTTGGTGCACGGCGCGGCGGATGCCCTCCAGGATGTCCAGCGGCTCGAAGCCGGTGACCACGATGGGCACCCGGTGCCGCTCGGCCAGCTCCGGGTATTCGGCGGTGCCCATGACGCTGCACACGTGGCCGGCGGCCAGGAACGCCTGCACCCGGCAGGCGGGCGCGGTCATGATCGCCTCGACGGCCTGGGGGACCCGCACGTGGGAGACCAGCAGGCTGAAGTTGTCCAATCCCAGACGGCGGGCCTGGTGCACGGCCATGGCGTTGGCCGGCGCGGTCGTCTCGAAGCCGATGGCGAAGAACACCACCTGCCGGTCGGGGTGCCGCTGGGCCAGTCGGAGGGCGTCGAGCGGGGAGTACACCACCCGCACGTCGCCGCCCTCGCCCTTGACCCGGAACAGGTCGCGGTCGGTGCCCGGCACCCGCAGCATGTCCCCGAACGAGCAGAAGACGACGCCGGGCCGTGCGGCGATCTCCAGCGCCTTGTCGATCACCTCCAGCGGGGTGACGCACACCGGGCAGCCCGGTCCGTGGATCAACTCGACCTCTTCCGGCAGAAGTTGGTCGATGCCATGCCGGATGATCGAGTGCGTCTGGCCGCCGCAGACCTCCATCAGGGCCCACGGCCGGGTGACCGTCGCGCGGATCTCGTCCAGCAGCTTCCGGGCGAGCTGGGGGTCGTTGAACTCGTCGATGTACTTCACCGGTGCTCGCCCCCGCTCTCCTCGGAGGTCACGACCGCCGGGGCGGGCGCGGGCGCGGGTGCCGGGGCGGAACCGGGCTCAGGGGCGGGCGTGGACGCCGGGGCGGGCGCGGACGCCGCGACAGGGGCGGGCGCCGGGGCGTCTCCCGTTCCGGCCTGGTCGGCCGCCTGCCGCCAGGGATCGCCGAACTCCTGCTCGAGCAGGCCCAGTTGCTCGAACAGCTCCAGCGACGCGCGGGCCGACTCCTCGTCCAGCCGTTGCAGGGCGAAGCCGACGTGGACGATCACGTACTCCCCCACCCGCACATCGGGCAGGTACTCCAGACACGCCCGTTTCTGCACACCGCCGAAGTCGATCAGGCCGGTGAGCGGGTCGGCGCGGTGGTCGATGGACACGACCTTGCCGGGCACGGCCAAGCACATGGGTCACTCCGTCTCGTCGCTGTCTGAGGTCCGCCGGTGCGCCGCGACGGCGAGCTGCCCGAGGGCCAGCCCGCCGTCGTTCGGGGGCACTTCGCCGTGGCGCAGTACGGCGAAGCCGTCGTCGGCGAGCAGGTCGGCGCACTCCTGCTCCAGCAGGCCGTTGGCGAAGACGCCGCCGCTGAGCGCCACGGCGCCCAGACCGGTGGCCGCGCGGGCGCGGCGGCAGATCTCCGCGACGGCCCGCGCCACGCCCCGGTGGAAGCGCCCGGCGAGGACGGGCGCCGGGACGCCGCGCCGCCGGTCCTCCAGGAGCGCCGCGAGCAGGGGCGCGGGGTCGAACACCAGGGGGCCCGGTCCGGCGCTGAAGCCGAAGGGGTAGGCCGCCGCGTCCGCGTCCCGGACGGTGGCGGCGGCCGCCTCCAGTTCCAGCGCCGCCTGAGCCTCGTAGTGGGCGCGGTGGCACAGGCCCGCAAGCGACGACACGGCGTCGAAGAGGCGGCCCATGCTGGACGTGGGCACGCAGGCCGCGTTGCTCGTCAACTGCTGCTTGAGCAGGGTGAGTTCCTGGGGGGCGCAGGCGTCGACGCTGGGCAGGTCCGGGCCCCACGGCAGTCCCGCCGCCCACAGTCGGGCCAGGGCCTGGCGGCAGGGGTTGACCACGCCCGCGTCGCCGCCGGGCAGCGGGGCGCGGGCGAGGTGGGCGAAGCGCCGGTGACCGCGGAAGTCGGCGATCAGGACCTCGCCGCCCCACACGGTGCCGTCGTCGCCGTATCCGGTTCCGTCGAAGGCGACGCCGATCACCGGCGCGGACCCATCCAGTCCATGCTCGGCCATCGCGGAGGCGACGTGGGCGTGATGGTGCTGGACGGTCACGGGCCGGGGCACGGGCAGTCCGGCAGCCCGGTCGCGGGCACGGCGTACGGAGTGGTAGCCGGGGTGGCGGTCGGCGGCGACGAGTTCGGGGGTGACTCCGGTCAGGGTCAGCAGGTGGCGTTCGGCCCGCCGGTGGGCCTCCAGGGCGGCCACGTCGCCCATGTCGCCGATGTGCGGGCCGAACCAGGCGTGCTCGCCGTCGCCCACGCAGGGCGCGTTCTTCAGGTCGCCGCCGACCGCGAGGGCGGGGCGCAGCGCGAACGCCAGCCGCACCGGGCGGGGAACGTAGCCCCGGGAGCGGCGCAGCACCTGCTCGGTGCCGTCGGGGCGCACCCGCAGCACGGAGTCGTCGCACGGGGAGGCGATGGGGCGGTCGTGGGCGAGCCAGGCGTCGGCGAGTCCGGCCAGCCGGGTCAGCGCCTCGGCGTCGTCCGTGACGATGGGCTCGCCGGAGCGGTTGCCGCTGGTCATCACCAGGACGCGGGGTCCCGGCGGGTCGCCGGGCAGGCCGAACAGCAGGGTGTGCAGGGGCGTGTAGGGCAGCATCACGCCGATGTGCGGGCTGCCCGGACAGACCTCGTCGGCCGGGCGGGGCCGCTCGGCCGGCGTGCGCCGGCGCAGCAGGACGACGGGCCGCCGGGGGCTGGTGAGCGCGGCGCGTTCGGCTTCGCCGAGGACGGCGACGCGCTCCGCGGCGGCCAGGTCCGCGCACATCACCGCGAACGCCTTGCCGCCGCGTTCCTTGCGGGAGCGCAGGGCGGCGACGGCGCCCGGGTCGGCGGCGTCGCAGGCCAGGTGGTAGCCGCCGAGGCCCTTGACGGCGACGATCCGGCCCGTGGCGAGCAGCGAGCGGGCCGCGGCCAGCGCCTCGGCGTCCCGGGACGGGCGCAGGCCGCTGCCGGCGGCGGGCAGCAGCCGCAGCCGCGGACCGCAGTCGGGGCAGGCGACCGGCTGGGCGTGGAAGCGGCGGTCGGCGGGGGCGGCGTACTCGCGGGCGCAGGCCGGGCAGAGGGGGAAGCCGGCCATGGTGGTGGCCGGCCGGTCGTAGGGCATCGCGGTGGCGACGGTGAAGCGGGGGCCGCAGTGGGTGCAGGTGATGAAGGGGTGCCGGTGGCGGCGGTCGGCCGGGTCGGCCAGTTCGCGCAGGCAGTCGGCGCAGGTCGCCGTGTCGGGCGGGAGCTGGGTGCGTCCGGCGCAGTGCTCGGTGGGGCGGATGGCGAACGGGGCGGTGGCGCCGGTGGCGGGCACGTCCTCCTGCCCGATGCCGGTCACGGCGGCCAGCGGCGGCGGCCCCGCGGCGAGCCGGTCGCAGAAGCGGGCCACGCCGTCCGGCGGCCCCTCGACCTCGATCAGCACGCCGTCCGCGGTGTTGCTCACGAAGCCGGCCAGCGCGAGATCCGCGGCGAGGCGGTGCACGTAGGGCCGGAAGCCCACGCCCTGCACCGTGCCGCGCACGGTCAGCCGTCGGCGTACCGGACCGGTGGCGGGAGCGGTCACGAGAGCGGGGTGGTCGCCAGGTGGGAGTGCGTGCGGGGGGCGGGTTCGGCGGCGGCGCCGTGCGCGGAGGCGTGACCGCGGCCGCCGTCGCGCTGGGGGCCTCGGTCGTGCGTGTCCTCGCCGCCGTGGTCGTGGTCGTGCTTTTGGCCGTGCACGTGTTCGTCGCCGTGGCCGTGCTCGTCGTCGCCTTGGTCGTGGCTGTGGCCGTGCGCGTGCTCGCGGCCGTGCTCGCCATCGCCGCCGTGGTTGTGGCCGTGCGGGCCGGGGGCGAGAGGCGGACGGTGCCTCGGGGTTCCGGCGCGGGCGGCGAGCACGCGGTCGAGGAGGGCGTCGATGCCGTCGCCGGTGCGGGCGCAGGAGCGCAGGATCTCCACTCCCGGGTTGACACGGTGCACGTTCGCCTGGAACGCGTCCTCGTCGAAGCCGGCCGGCTCGGCCAGGTCCGTCTTGGCGACGACGACCAGGTGCGCGGAGCCGAACGCGGTGGGGTACTTCAGCGGCTTGTCCTCGCCCTCGGTGACGGCCATCAGCACGACGCGCAGGCTCTCGCCGAGGTCGTAGGAGGCCGGGCAGACGAGGTTGCCGACGTTCTCCACGAACAGCACCTGCGTCCGGTCGGGCAGCCAGCCCTCCAGCCGGGTGCGCACCTGGCGCGCCTCCAGATGGCACAGCCCGTCGGTGAGCACCTGCTGCACGGGCGCGCCGGAACGCGCCAGCCTGCGGGCGTCGTTCTCGGTCGCCAGGTCCGCGGTCAGCGCGGCCACGGGGACGTCCCGTTCCACGGCGCGGGCCAGCACGCGGCCGAGGAGTTCGGTCTTGCCGCTGCCGGGGCTGGACAGCAGGTTCACCAGGTACACGCCCTGGCGGGACAGTTCGCTGCGCAGGCCCTCGGCCAAGTCGTCGTTCTTGGCGAGGACGGCCTGCTGGACGTCGACGGACCGGCACATGGCACTTCTCCTCGGTAGAGGTCGGTTCTTCACCGATCCTCGGCCGCGTCGGCCGCCGGAGTCGGCAGCGCAGCCGCGAGCGGGGGTGCGGATTCGTCCGGGCGGCCCAAGGACGGCGTGGCCGCGGGGTCGGCGAGCAGGACCGGGACCATGGCGTGCAGCGCGTCCACGGCCCGGTCGACGGCCTCGCGGACCGGGGCGCTGAGGCCGGGCATGATGTCCTCGTCGCCGCGCGGCACGGTCTCGGGCTCGCAGGCGAGCACCAGTACGCGCGGCAGCGGGCCGTCGCCGAGGTGGGCGGCCAGGGCCAGGACCCGGGCGGGGTCCATGCCGTGGGCCTCCGGCGGGGCGGTGTGCGCCTCAGCGCCGGGGCGTTCGGCCTCGATCAGCGAGAGCGTGCCGGGCCGGTGGCCGCGCGGGGCCGCGTCGACGAGGACGGCGGTGTCGCATCCGTCCAGCAGCGCGTAGGCGAGGTCCATGCCGCGGATGCCGTAGTCCCGTGCCGGCACGCCGGCGGGCAGCGGCCGGGCCGCCAGGGCGCGCAGGACCTCCGGGCCGAAGGCGTCGTCCGCGAGGAAGATGTTGCCGACGCCGGCGACCAGCAGCCGGGTGGAGTGCTCGGGCGGGATGGTCATCGGATTCCTCCGTGGTCGGGACGAGGGCGGTGGCCGGGGTGGGGCACCGGTCACACGCGGGGGTGTCCATGACGCGGCATGCTGTCCGTTGCGCGGGGCGCCGGAAAGGACCGCTCCGGCGTTTCGCCCGGCCCGTGCGGGTCGCTTCGGCCATACGGAGCGCGAGAAGGGTGTCAGTGACCGGACCGACGGTGTGTCACATAGCCATTTTATGCTGATATCATGTACCAAACTTTGCATGATCTGGCGACAGAACATCCACAGGACCGCCGTCTGTCATGACGGGACATCAGGACGTCCCGCATGCCTTCCTCGCCGTCGCGGCCTGCGCGCGGCGCTGCTGGTCGCGGCGACCTCCGCGACGCTGACCGCCGGCCCCGCGGCGGTCGCGCACGCCTCCGGCGCACTGAGCCCGAACTGGGACGCCATCGCCGCGTGCGAGTCCAGCGGCGACTGGCGGGCGAACACCGGCAACGGGTACTACGGCGGGCTCCAGTTCCGCCAGTCGAGCTGGGTCGCGGCCGGCGGCCGGAGGTACGCGCCCCGGGCGGACCTCGCCTCGCGCGCGGAGCAGATCGCCGTCGCCCGGCGGCTGGCCGTCCTCCAGGGGATGTCGGCCTGGGGCTGCTCCTGATCCCGACCGAGAGCGCCCGACGACCCTGACCCGACGACCCTGATCAGACGACCCTGACCAGACGACCCCGCCCCGGCGGCCTGAACCTGCCGCCGGGGCGGGGTCGCCGGCCAGCGGGCGTCAGCCGCAGGCCGCGGCGCCCGGCTCACCGGCTCGCGCGGCCGCCCCGAGGAAGCACTCCCCGCGGCTCGTTCAGCACAGGACGGCGAGTGCGCCGGGGAGCACCCGGGCGGTGACGGGCAGGACCGCGTCGACCTCGCCGTCGGCGCCGTAGGGCACCGGCCGGTCGGCCTCGATCCCTATCTCCCGGCCGTGCAGAATCCGCACCTCGGGCCGGGAGACGTGGGCGCCCGACTTGAGTTCGTTCATCAGGGTGAAGAAGAGCCGGCGCGGCGCCTCGCGGATCAGCACCACGTCGAGCCGGCCGTCGTCCACGCGGGCGCCGGGGGCGATCATCCGCCCGGAGCCGTAGTACGCCGAGTTCGCCGCGACCACGGTGTAGCCGCGGTGCGTGTGCTCCTCGCCGTCCACGGTGACGCGGAAGGTCGCCGTCCGCCAGGTGGCGACGGCCCGCAGCCCGCCTGCGTAGTACGAGGCGGCGCCGCGCAGCAGCCGGGCCTGGTTCGCGTGCCGGTTGGCGAGCGCGTCGACGCCCGCGTACACACTGCCCAGGACGACCGTGCGGGGGCGGCCCGCGGACTCCACCTCGATGGCGTCCACCTGGCGCGGGGGCCGGTGCAGCAGCACGCGGGCCAGCGCCTCCGGCTCGGCGGGGAGTGCGAGCGCGCGGGCGAAGTCGTTGCCCCGGCCGGCCGGGACGAGGCCGAAGAGGGTGCCGGTGCCGCTGAGCGCCCCGCCGATGCCGCCGGCGATGCCGTCGCCGCCCACCGCCAGCACCGCCCGGCCGCGTTCGCCGGCCTGCCGGGCGAGGTCCTGGGCGTGGGCGAGGCTGCGGCTGTACTCCGTCTCCAGTTCGGCGCCCTCCTCCCGCAGCAGCCGGGCCACCCGCAGCAGCGCCGCGGCGCCGGTGGATCCGCCCGCCGTGGGATTGACGATGGCGGTGAACTGTCGCATCGGTGGACCTCCGGGAGCGGACGACGGGAACGGGAAGAGACAAGGCGCCCGGCGGCGAAGGGCGGGGTTAGACGGTATGTCAGTCGAGCGGCAGCAGGACGCCGGGGTTGAGCAGGCCCGAGGGGTCCAGGCGCCGCTTGACCGAGCGCAGGGCCTCGACGCCGAGTTCTCCGGCCTCCCTCACGTACCAGTCGCGGTGGTCGGCGCCCACGCCGTGGTGGTGGCTGATGGTGCCGCCCGCGGCGAGGATCGCGTCGCTGGCGGCGCGCTTGGCGGGCGCCCAGTGCGCCACCGGGTCCTCGCCCTGGGCGGAGACCACGGTGAAGTACAGCGAGGCGCCGTTCTCGTAGACGTGGGAGATGTGGCACATCACCAGCGGCGGGGTGCCGGACTCCGTGAGCGCGGCGGTGAGCGCGCCGCGGACGGCGGCGTACAGCTCGGGGACGCGGGACCAGAAGGCGGCGGTCTCCAGGGTCTCGGCGAACGCGCCCGCGTCCAGCAGCGCGTCGCGCAGGTACGGCGCCGCGTAGCGGCCGTGCGCCCAGCGCTCGCCCGGCGCCTCGCCCAGCGGGGCGCCGCCGCTCGCGCGCAGCACCTCCGCGGCCCGCTCCCTGCGGTACGCGACGTCCTCCGCGGCGCCCTCGTAGCCCGCCACGGCCTGGCAGCCGGCGGGTTCGAGCGCGCCGGAGGCGCCGAGGGCGCCGGGGTCGGCGAGGCCGATCAGCGTCTCGGTCTCGTCCGACAGGCGCAGCACGGTCGGCCGCGGCCCGTCCTGGGCGAGCCGGCGCAGGGCGGCGGCGCCCTCCTCGAACGAGGCGAAGCGCCAGCCCTCGTACACGCGGGTCTGCGGCAGCGGGCGCAGGCGCACGGTCACGGAGGTGATCACGCCGAAGGCGCCCTCGGAGCCGAGCACGAGCTGCCGCAGGTCAGGGCCGGCCGCCGAGCGCGGCGCGCGGCCGGTCTCCAGGGCGCCCTCGGGAGTGGCGAGGGTCAGGCCCAGCACCATCTCGTCGAAGCGGCCGTACCCGGCGGACGCCTGTCCGCTGGACCGGGCGGCGGCGAACCCGCCGATGGTGGCCCACTCGAAGGACTGGGGGAAGTGGCCGAGGGTGAAGCCGTGTTCGGCGAGCAGCGCCTCGGCGTGCGGGGCGCGCAGGCCGGGTTGCAGGGTCGCGGTGCGGGAGACCGGGTCGAGGGCGAGCAGGGCGTCCATGCGGCGCACGTCGAGGGCGACGAACGGGCGCCGACGGTCCGCGGGCTGCCGCGGGGCGAGGCCGCCGACCACGGAGGTGCCGCCGCCGAACGGGACGAGCGCGAGGCCGTGCGCGGCGCAGGCGCGCAGTACGGCCAGCACCTCGTCGTGGGTCGCGGGGAGCACCACGGCCGCCGGGACGTCGCTGACGTCGCCGCCGCGGATCCGCAGCAGGTCGGGGGTGGACTTGCCGCGGGTGCGGCGGATCCGTGACTCGGCGTCGGTGCGCACGTGCGCCTCGTCGCCGACGGCCGCCGCCAGGGCGGCGCGGGCGGCGCCGGTCAGCGGTGACGCCGGGACGCGGATGTCCTCCAGTGCGACCGGGCCGGCGCCGCGGGGCCTGACGCCGAGCAGGTCGCGCAGCAGTCCGGTCACCGTGTCGGGCAGCGGTGCGGCCTTGGCCGGGTCGCCCCAGCCGCTCCACAGCATGTCCATGGGGTTGTTCCTCACCGGTCGGGTCCGCAGGGCGTTACACTGTGACACATGACGCCTATTCGTCACAACAGCGCGGAGAGGGCCGACGGCCCGGACGACACGGGGGGTTCCGGCGGCGCGAACGGCCGGGACGGCGCGCGCGACGCCGCCGGCGGCGGCCGGGAGGGCTCGCCCGGCACGGGCGGCCGGGAGGAGTCGCTCGGAGCGGGCGGCCGAGACGGTTCGCCTGGCGCAGGCAGCCGGGAGGGCTCCCCCGGCGCGGGCAGCCGGGACGGGTCGCCCGGCACAGGCGGCCGAGACAGTTCGCCCGGGGCGGGCGGCCGGGAGGGTTCGCCCGGCGCGGGCAGCCGGGAGGGTTCGCCCGGCGCGGGCGGCCGGGAGGGGTCGCCCGGCGCGGGCGGCCGGGAGGGTTCGCCCGGCGCAGGCAGCCGGGAGGGCTCGCCCGGCGCGGGCGGCCGAGACGGTTCGCCCGGGGCGGGCGGCCGGGAGGGGTCGCCTGGCGCGGGCGGCCCGGTCGGCGATCCCGTGCTCGACGCGGTGCGCGACTGCGTGCTGGCCGTGGGCGTGCGCCGTACGACGCTGACGGACGTGGCCCGGCGCGCGGGCGTCTCCCGGATGACGCTGTACCGGCGCTGGCCCGACGTCCGGTCCCTGGTGGGCGACTTGATGACGCGGGAGTGGGTCGACGTGGCCACACGGGCGATGCCCGAGCGGCGGCCCGGGACCGACGCCCGCGCCCTGATCGTCGACGGTCTGGTGGCCGGGGTGGCCGCGTTCCGCGCGCACCCGCTGTTCCGCAAGATCGTCGACGTGGACCCCGAGCTGCTGCTCCCCTATGTGCTGGACCGGTGCGGCGCCAGCCAGGACGCCCTGCTGGCCCTGCTCGCCGACGCCCTGCGCGAGGGCCACGCCGACGGCTCGGTGCGCCCCGGGCGCCCCGAACGGCAGGCCCGCTCGCTGCTGCTGGTCGTGCAGTCCTTCACGCTGTCGCTGCGCACCATGACCGACGAGGACGATCCCGGCCTCACCGCAGAGGCGTTCCTCGCGGAGCTGCGGACCCTTCTGGAGAGGACCTTGACGCCATGAGCCCCGCCTCCCGTCGACCCGCCCCGCACGCCCCCGCGCACAGCTCCTCGCTGACCGCGGCCCGCCGCGCCCGCGAACTGTCCCGGACCGTCGGCGGCCCCGCCGTGGACGTCCTGGTCGTCGGGCTGGGCGCGACCGGCGCGGGCGCCGCGCTGGACGCCGCGGCCCGCGGACTGGACGTGGCCGCGATCGACGCGCACGACCTCGCGTTCGGCACCTCCCGCTGGAGCTCCAAACTCGTGCACGGCGGACTGCGCTACCTGGCCTCGGGCCAGTTCGACGTCGCCCACGAGAGCGCGGTCGAACGCGGGGTGCTGATGGAGCGGACAGCGCCCCATCTGGTGGGCGCCCAGCCGTTCGTGCTGCCGCTGACCCCGCTGGTCTCCCGCGGTCAGGCCGCCCTCGCCTGGGCGGGCTTCCGCGCGGGCGACGGTCTGCGGCTCGCGGCGCGCACCGCCCGCGCCACCCTGCCCGCGCCGCGCCGGCTGTCCGCCGTGGAGACCCGTCACCTCGCGCCGGCCCTGCGCGGGGCCGGGCTGCGCGGCGGACTGCTGTCCTGGGACGGGCGGCTCGCCGACGACGCGCGGCTGGTCACCGCCGTCGCGCGTACGGCGGCGGCGCGCGGCGCGCGGATCCTGACCCGGGTACGGGCGCTGGAACTCACCTCCACCGGTGCCCGTGTGCGCGACGAACTCACCGGTGAAGAGGGCGAGATACGCGCCCGAGCCGTGATCAACGCCTCGGGAGTGTGGGCGGCCGGCCTGGTGGAGGGCATCCGCATCCGTCCCTCGCGCGGCACCCACCTGGTGCTGCGCTCCGCCCGCCTCGGCGCGCTGCCCGCCGGACTGCACATCCCCGTCCCCGGGGAGACCAACCGCTTCGTCCTGGTCATCCCGCAGGGCGACGGCCGGGTCTACGTGGGACTCACCGACGAGCCCGTCGACGGCGACGTGCCCGACGTCCCCGAGGCGCCCGAGAGCGACATCGGCTTCCTACTCGACGTCCTCGGCTCGGCGCTGGACGCGGAGATCCACCGGGACGACGTGGCGGCCGCCTTCGCGGGACTGCGCCCCCTGCTCGACACCGGGCCCGGCGAGGGGCCCGGCGCCCAGCCCCGCACCGCCGACGTCTCCCGCCGGCACGCGGTGCTCACCTCGCCGGACGGCGTGATCACCGTGATCGGCGGCAAACTCACCACCTACCGGCGGATGGCCGAGGACGCCGTCGACGCGGCCGTCGCCGCCCGCGGTCTGCGGGCGGGCCCCTCCCCCACCGCCTCGCTCCCGCTCGTCGGCGCCGCCTCGCCCCGGGTCCTCGCCGGTCTGCGGGCGCCGCACCGCCTGATCCGCCGCTACGGTGCCGAGGCGCCCGCGGTGCACGCCCTGGGCGACGGCGACCCGGCGCTGCGCGCCCCCGTGGTCGACGGCCATCCCGTCACCCGGGCCGAACTGATCTGGGCCGTACGGCACGAGGGCGCCCTCGACGCGGCCGACCTGCTCGACCGCCGCACCCGCATCGGCCTTATCCCGGCCGACCGCACCGCAGCGCTGCCCGCCGCACGGGAGGCGCTGGAAGAGGCGGGGGCTGCGGTGGACTCGGGGGAGGCATCGGGAGCAGCGGGAGCGTCAGGAGCGGCGGGGAGCCGCTGACCAGCGGAGGCCCGCTGACCGGCCGGGCGCCGTTGGGGCGGGCGGTGGCGGGGCGGCCGGGCGCCGCTGGGGCGGGCGGGGGCGGGGCGGCCGGGCACCGCTGGGGCGGGCGGGGGCAGGGCGGCCGGGCACGCGCTGACCGGGGGCCGGGACTGTCGCGGCGGGACGGCGGGGACGCGCTGACCGAGGGCCGGGGCCGTCGTGGCGGGACGGTGGTCGTGGCGCCGCTCGAACCGCAGCAGCGAGCCGGTGGCCGTGACGCCCGACCGGGGCCGTGACCGCGAGCAGGGCGCCCCACCGGGACCGTGACAGCGAGCAGGTCGTAACGCCTCACTGGAACTGTGACCGTCAGCAAGTCGTACCGCACCATGGGGACTGCGGCAGCCAACAGCTTGTGGCCTCCGACCGGGGCCGTCGCCGCCAGCAGCTCATGGCGTCCGATCGGTGCCGTCGCGACTAGCCGGTCGCCGCGACGGCGCCGGGACCGTTGCGGCAAGCCGGGACCGTCGTGGCCAGCCGGTCGTGCGGCCCGCGGCCGCCGGTCAGGCCGTGAGGGCTTCTCCCGAGTCGAGTCGGTCCAGGAGCTGTGCCCGGTGCAGGGCGGCGACGGGTGCGAGCAGGTCAGGGTGGCGCAGCAGCGCGGCCGAGGCGCGGTCCCGCTCGTCGGGGGCGACCAGGCGGCGGAACTCGACCGGGGTTCCCGTCGGGTACGGCGCCTCAGCCTGCGCCGTCAGCGCCGCCACCGCCCGTCCGGCCAGTCCGGGGTCGGTGAGCAGGCAGGCAGCCCAGCTCGCCACCACCTCGTCCACCCAGGTGCGCCAGGGGGACACCTCCGGGTCGGCGCCCACGGCGCCGTCGGCGCTCGTGACCCAGTCCAGCCGGGCGGAGCCGCCGGGACCCGACATCCGGACGAGGGCCGCGTCCATGGTCGTGGGATAGCGCAGCCAGGCGGCGGCCGTCACCGCCTGGCGGGCCTGCATCTCGCACAGCACGGATCCCAGCGCTCCGCCGGAGGCGGGATACGCGCTGGTGAGCCACTGGGCGGTCGCCGCGATGAGCGGGGAGAGTTCTTCGAGCACTGCCGGACCATTCGAGCTGTCGCGGGCATCGGGACTGCCGAAAACCGTAGCCCGAACCCCGTAGGCGGCCCTGTGGCCCGTGCCTCCTTCGAGGCGTGGCCTTGGCCACAGCCGCCGGACCCTCGTGCGGTGGCCGCCGAGGACTTGCCTCGGCCGCGCCGACCCTGACCGGGCGGGCTGACGGCGGCGGGCAGGGACCGTGCTGTCATGGCGCCGGTGGACGACGGGACCGGACCTTCGTGGCGCCGGTGGACGACGGGACCGGGCCTTCGTGGCGCCGGTGGACGACGGGACCGCCGGGCCGGTGCGGGACCGAGGCGTCGGGGGCGGACGAAGTCCGACCGGCGCGACACGACGCACCGGCCGCCCGTCAGGGCCGCTGCGCTGCCCGCCCGCCGGACCGCGGAGCGCGCCCGCGGTCCGCGTCTCGCCCCCTACCCTGGGCCCGTGCACCTCTGTTTCGTATGTAGCGGGAACATCTGCCGGTCGCCGTCCGCGGCGCTGGTCTTCGCCGAGCGGCTGCGCGAGGAAGGGCTGGACGACGCTGTGCGTGTCACGAGCGCTGGCATCGGGCCGTGGCACGCCGGGGAGGGCATCGACGAGCGGGCCGGGGCCGCGCTGGCCGGGCGCGGCTACCCGGTCGAGCACGTCGCCGCCCAGGTCGGAGAAGAGCACCTTGACGCGGACCTGTTCCTGGCCATGGACCGGAGCCACGAGAAGGCGCTGCGGCGGCTCGTCGGCGACCCCTCTCGGGTGCGGATGCTGCGCTCCTTCGACCCGGACGCGACCGGCGATCTCGACGTGCCCGACCCCTACTACGGCGGTCCCGACGGCTTCGAAGAGGTCCTGGACATGATCGAGGCCGCGACGCCGGGGCTGCTGGCCTGGGTCCGCGAGCGCCTGCCGTCGTGACCCGCGACCCGGCGCCCCACCCGGGCGCGGACGAGCCGGACCGGTGGGGCGCACCGGACCGGCGGGACGCACCGGACCGGCGGGACGAGGGGGCTCAGCAGGACGCGGCGCCCGCGCGGGACGATCACCCGCCTGCGGACGGCCCCGGCTCGGAGGGCCCGGACGGGGCGCCCGCCGGGGACGATCCCGGGGCCGCGGCCGCCCGGCTGACCGGACGGACGGTGACCGCGCTGCGCGCGCTGTCCGCCACGCAGGCGGAGGCGACGCTGGACGACGGGCGGGTGGTGATGGCCAAGCGCGGGCACGAGCCGGGCGCGACGCGCGCCGAGGCCGCGGGGCTGCGCTGGCTCGCCGACGCGGGCGCGGTAGCGGCGCCCGCGGTGCACGGCCACGACCGTTACTGGCTGGTGACCGACTGGGTCCCCTCGGGCAGGCCGAGCGCGGAGGCGGCGCTCCGGTTCGGCCGGGACCTCGCGGCGCTGCACGCCTCCGGTGCGCCCGCGTTCGGGGCCGCTCCCCCGGGCGGCCCCGAACAGGCGTACATCGGGCTCGCCCCGATGCGCAACGCGCCCGGCGGCGACTGGCCGCAGTGGTACGCCGAGCACCGGGTGCTGCCGTATCTGCGCCGCGCGGTCGACGACGGCGTGCTGCGCCCGGCCGAGGCCGCCGTGTTCGACGGCGTCCTGGAGCGGCTGCCCGACCTGGCCGGTCCCGCCGAGCCGCCCGCCCGGCTGCACGGCGACCTGTGGAACGGCAACGTGCTGTGGGGCGAGGACGGACGGGTCCGGCTGATCGATCCGGCCGCGCACGGCGGGCACCGCGAGACCGACCTGGCGATGCTGCGCCTGTTCGGCTGCCCGCACCTGGACCGGGTGCTGGACGGCTACCAGGAGGCGGCGCCGCTCGCCGACGGCTGGGCCGACCGCGTAGGGCTGCACCAGCTCTTCCCGCTGCTGGTGCACGCGGTGCTGTTCGGCCGGGGATACGCCGAACAGGCGATCGAGGCGGCGCGCACCGCCCGGTGACCTGCACGCGGTGATCCCGGTGCGGTGATCTCGGCGCGTTGGCCCCCGACGGCGATCCGGACGCGGTGATCTTGGTGCAGCGGCCTCCCGGCGGTGATCTCCCCGCGGTGATCTCCCTAATCAGCGGCCTTCACCCGGTGACCGTTGCGCGCCCCGGCCGCGCGGCCGACGCCGCGGCGACGCGGCGTACGGCCGTGCGCGCGGTGGCTCACCGGTGCGGCCGGCGTCCCCTCTCCTGGTGCGGGAAGGTCTGGTCGGCCCCGGGCAGGGTCGGCTTGGGCAGCGTCGCCACCTCCTCCTTGGCCTTCTCCAGTTGCTCCGCCGTGTCGTCGGGCAGCCGGGGCGCGCGCGGACGGCCGTGCGAGAAGCGGAAGGCGGACGTGAGGTCGCCGAACGTGTCACGCCGCCAGGCGCTGACGTTGGGCTCCTCGACGCCGGTGAACCGCTCCAGGAACTGGAGGGCCGAGGTGTGGTCGAACGTCTCCGTGGCGACCCAGCCGCCGACCGTCCAGGGCGAGACGACGATCGCCGGCACGCGGAAGCCGCCGCCGATGGGCAGTCCCTTGATGAACTCGTTCGCGGTGCCCGCGGGCGGGGTCGGCGGGGGCACGTGGTCGAACAGGCCGTCGTTCTCGTCGTAGTTGAGGATGAACGCGGTCTTGCGCCACACCTTGGGGTTCGACGCGATGGCCTCGATCTTGGAGGCGACGAAGTCCGCTCCGGCGGACGGGAGGTAGTCCGGGTGCTCCGACTGGTAGCTGGTCGGCATGATCCACGACACCGCAGGCAGGCGGTCGTTGCGCGCGTCGTCCTCGAACGTGCCCTCGGGCTGCGGCCGTACGCCGCGCTCGTACAGGTCCGATCCCGGCTGGGCGTTCTTGAAGGAGGCGAACTGCTCCAGCAGGTTGCAGCCGTAGTCGTCGTCCTGCTGGTACACCTTCCAGCTCACCCCGGCGGCCTGGAGCCGTTCGGCGTAGGTCGTCCAGCGGTACGGCGTGGGCGCGACGTTGCTGGTGATCGGGCCGCCCTGGGCGCCGCCCGGGTCGATCGTGCCGGTCATCCACATCAGGCGGTTGGGCCAGGTCGGGCCGAAGACCGAGCAGAAGTAGTGGTCGCAGACGGTGAAGGTCTCGGCGAGCGCGAACTGGAAGGGGATGTCCTCGCGCGTGTAGTAGCCCATGACGTAGGGGCCGTTGACGCCGTCGGCCTTGCGGTGGGCCGGCAGCCACTGGTCCATCTTGCCGCCGTTCCACGCCTCGTGCTGCACCGACCAGGCGTGGCTGGTGGACGGGATGGCCTGCGCGCTGGACTTGTGGGTGTCGAGGTGGAAGGGGAGCAGGTAGCCCTTGGGGTTCTGGGCGTCCGGCTGGTAGAAGACGCTGCGCCCGTCATCGAGCTTGAGCGCGTGCGGGTCGGCGAAGCCGCGGACGCCGGAGAGCGTGCCGAAGTAGTGGTCGAACGACCGGTTCTCCTGCATCAGCATGACGACGTGCTCGATGTCGCGCAGCGAGCTGCGCCGGGGCGGTCCGGCGGCGACGGCCTTCTGGACGCTCGGTGGGAGGAGGGAGAGCGCCGCGGCGCCGCCCAGCGCGCCCGCGGCCGAACCCAGGAGTCTGCGGCGTGTCAAGTCAGCCATGATTGCTCCTTTTTGAGCGGGAGAAGCTCTCCTGCGCACCGGTCCGGCCGACTGCCGGACGGGCCCGCCCGGAACACTGTGCCCGTCGCGGCACAGGAAGTCAGGGACGACGGATGAACAAGTGGCCAACGCGGGGTGGGGGTTGGCCGCGTCCGGGCCGGGACACCGGGGCGTCGCCCGCCGTTCGTCCTGCGGCGAGGAACGGACGTCCGCGCGGCGGGTGCGGCGGCGCCCAGCCCGGCGCGTCAGTCCGGGGCGTCAGTGCGGAGCGGGGCCGTGCGCCGGTCGCCTCGCCGGCGCACGGGAGGCGCCGCCGGATCGGTTCGACGCCGTCGAAGGAGCCGACGGCGCCTGCCGCGCCCGCGTCCCGGCCGGGCTGGGCAGGACGGGACCGCTCGGGGCCATGCAGGGCGGGACCGCTCGGGGCCGGGCAGGGGGCAGGGAGAGCCTCGGCTTCCGCGGCCGCGACCCGACTGCTGAGCGCCTGCGCTACCGGCTGCGGCCGCCCCCGCGCGGCGCCCGCTAGAGCCGCGCGGTCGGCCAGGCAGAGGGCGGCCGATACAGAGGGCCGGGAGACGGGCGGGTCGGCCGGGGCACGGAGGATCGCGCTGACGCCCGCGCTCCCCGGACCGCCGCCGCACACGCTTCCCGCACCGCTGACACCCGCGCTCCCGGGACCGCCACCGCGCACGCTCCCGGGACCTCTGACGCCCGCGCTTCCCGTACCGCTGACGCCCTCCCTCCCCGGACCACTGACGCCCGCGCTTCCCGCACCGTTGACGTCCGCGCTCCCGGGGCCGCCGCCCGCGCCTGTGGGACCGCCGCGGCCGACTCCCCGGCGCGGTCTGCCGGGGCGTCCGGGCGTTCCGGCCGTGACCGTGCATGATCGGCGCGACGCGATGCGGCGGCGGCCGAACGGTAGGCTGGCCTGGAACTGCGCACGTGACGTCGCCCTCGCTGTAGGCGCCACGGCTGGACGAAGGGCGGGTGGAGATGGACTGGCGCGAGTTCGCCGAGCAGATGGCCGAGCTGGCCCGGCGCCTGCTGGCCCAGGAATCGACCCAGTCGACGCTCGACGAGATCGTCGGGGCGGCGGTCGGCCTGATCGACGGGTGCGACTCGGCGGGGATCCTGGCCGTGCGCAAGGGCCGCGCCGTCAGTCTCGCGGTCCACGGGACCATGGTGGAGGAGTCCGACCGGCTCCAGGGGGAGCTGGGCGAAGGCCCCTGCTTCGACGCCGCCCGCAAGGTGGAGGGCGAGCGGGTGTTCCGGATCTCCGACCTCTCCGAGCCGCAGCCCGCCTGGCCCCGGTTCGGGCCCGCCGCCCGTGACCTGGGCATCGGCAGCATGATGGGCTTCCTGCTGTACACCGAGGACGAGGACTTCGGGGCGCTGGACTGCTACTCCAGCCAGCCGGGCGCCTTCACCCCGGAGAGTGAGACGGCCGGCTGGCTGCTCGCCTCGCACGCGGCCGTCGCCCTCGCCGGCGCCCGGACCGTGGACCAGCTCGAACACGCGCTGGAGACCCGGCACGCCATCGGCGAGGCCATGGGCATGCTGCGCGAGCGCCACCGGCTCAGCGAGGACGACGCCTTCGCGGTGCTGCGCCGCATCTCCCAGCACCACAACGTCAAGCTCCGCGACGTCGCCCAGAACATCCGGGACGAGAACCGGGGCGCCAAGCCCTGACACGGTGGCCGTAGACGCCGTACCCGCCGCTCACCGGCCTCGCGGGCGCGTACACCGCCCCTACGACCTGCACGGGCTGCGCGGACGCCTCCACCCGCACACCGGTCGCCCGCCTCGCCGACGCGGTCGCCCGCGCCGGGTCCGAGCGCCGTCCGGAGGGCCGCCCGAGCCCGGTCCGCGCCGCTGCCGCCTCTCGGGGTCCGGCAGTGCGGACAAGGGTCAGGGCCCATGGTGCGACTTCCGCGCCGAGCCGGCGCCCGCGCGACCAGCCGCGCCGACGGCCCGAGCGCGCAGCCCGCGCCCGGCCCCGCCCGGCGGGCGCGTGGGCGCGCCGACCGCGACGGGCGTCCCGGGCGGCGCGGCGGCGCCGACGGGCCGTCAGCCCAGGGCTCGGTCGAGGTTGTAGGCGGCGCTGATCAGGGCCAGGTGGGTGAAGGCCTGCGGGAAGTTGCCCTGTTGTTCGCCGGTGAGGCCGATCTCCTCGGCGTACAGGCCGAGATGGTTGGCGTAGGTGAGCATCTTCTCGAAGGCGAGCCGGGCCTCGTCCATCCGGCCGGCCCGGGTGAGCGCCTCCACGTACCAGAAGGAGCACATGGAGAACGTGCCCTCGTCGCCGCGCAGCCCGTCGGGGCTGGAGTGCGGGTCGTAGCGGTAGACGAGCGAGTCGGAGACCAGGTCCTCGGTGAGCGCGTCGAGGGTGGACAGCCACTTGGGGTCGGTGGGCGCGATGAACTTCGCCAGCGGCATCATCAGCACGGCGGCGTCCAGCACTTCGCCGCCCTCGTACTGGACGAACGCCTGCCGTGTCGGCGACCAGCAGCGGTCCATGATGCGGCGGTAGATCGCGTCCCGGGACTGCCGCCAGCGGGGCAGGTCGGCCGGCAGGCCGCGCCGGTGGGCGAGCCGGACGGCGCGCTCGATCCCCACCCAGCACATCAGGCGCGAGTACAGGAAGTCCTTCCGGCCGCCGCGGGTCTCCCACACGCCCTCGTCGGGCTGGTCCCAGTTGTCGCAGATCCAGTCCACGAGGCGGCACACGTCGTCCCACTGGGCGCTGGAGATCGGCTGCGCCCACTTGTCGTAGAGGTAGATCGAGTCGATCAGGGCGCCGTAGATGTCGAGCTGGAGCTGCTCGGCGGCGGCGTTGCCGACCCGGACCGGCGCGGAGCCCTCGTGGCCGTGGAGGTGGCCGAGTTCGCGCTCGGGCAGGTGGGTGCGGCCGTCGATGCCGTACATGACCTGAAGCGGACCCTCGGCCCTGCTGTCGCCCGGACTGATGTGCCGGGTGAGGAACCGCATGAACGCCTCGGCCTCGCCCGCGAAGCCGAGGCGGAGCAGCGCGTAGACGGCGAACGCGGCGTCGCGCACCCAGACGTAGCGGTAGTCCCAGTTGCGCTCGCCGCCGAGGCGTTCGGGCAGGCTCGTGGTGGGCGCGGCCACGATGGCGCCGGTCGGGGCGTAGGTGAGCAGCTTCAGGGTGAGGGCGGAGCGGTGGACGCGCTCCCGCCAGCGGCCCCGGTAGCGGGACTGCGCCAGCCAGCGCCGCCAGTACGCCACGGTGCCGGCGAACTGCTCCTCGGCCTCCAGGTGCGGGCATCGGCGAGGCGTCACGTCGCCGCCGACCTGGTCGAGCGCGAAGACCGCCGACTCCCCCTCGGCGAGCTTGAAGTCGGCGCGCACGTCGGCGCCGTCGATCTCCAGGGGCACGGTGGAGGTCAGCGCGAGGGAGAGGCTCTCCGACTCGAAGAAGACCATGCAGCCTTCCGCCCGGAGGGTGTGCGGGTCGGCGCCGTAGTTGAAGCGGGGGGCCACCCGGGCGCGGAACGGGAGGGTTCCGCGCACGCACAGCACGCGCCGGATCAGCCGGTGCCGGTCGATCTCCGCGGCGGCCTCGGTGCTGTCGGTCACCGGCATGAAGTCCTGCACCTCCCCGACGCCGTCCTCGCTGAAGAAGCGGGTGATCAGCACGTTGGTGTCGGGGAAGTAGAACTGCTTGGTGCGCACCGCCTGGACCGCGCCGAGTTCGAAGCGCCCTCCGCGTTCGGCGTCCAGCACGGCGGCGAAGACGCTGGGGGAGTCGAAGGAGGGGCAGCAGTACCAGTCGATCGTGCCTTCGCTGCCGACGAGGGCGACGGTGCGCAGGTCTCCGATCAGCCCGTGTTCGGCGATGGGCACGTAGCGCGGCGCGGACGGCGGACTCTCGGCGTCGGCCATGGCGGCGGCCTCCCTGTCTGGACAGTCCGGCCTCTCGGGCCGGTCCGGGAACGCGGGCGGCGGCGCGAGCGCGTCGCCGCCCGGTGTTCTGGACGCTTCGGCACGTCCAGCTTAGGAGCGCGGGGCCGCAAGAGAGGAGGTTTCCGCGAACGGCGGCCAGGTACCCCGGCGGCGGACCGGGGCTCGCCGGGCGGTACGGCGGGACCGTCTCAGCCGCGTCAGGACGGCGCTCGCCGAGGCGTTTCCGGATGCAGGGTGCGGCCCGGCGGGCAATGGTGGGAGGAGGTCCCGGTCCCTGGCACGGACGGCGCCGTCCGGACCCGGGCAGGGACCCGGCCGGACCCGAGGAGGACACATGTCGACGTCAGAATCCGAAGCATCCCGCTCGTCCGAGGACCGCTGCACCCCGGACGACGTGCTCCACGCCCGCACCGGCATAGACGTCTCGCCCGAGGACGTCGTGCTGGCGGCGGGCCGGGACATCACCCCCCGCAACCTGGAGTGGGCCAAGCGCAAGATCGAAACGGAGGGCCCGGCCGCCCTGGACAAGCTGCTGCCCTAGGCGCGCGGGTGCGTCTGCCCGGGTCCGCCTGTGGGCGCCGGGCGCGCGGGGCGGCGGGAAGGGACCGGAGCGTGCTCGGGCCCGGGACGGAGCGGCGCGCAGCGCGCCGGTCCGTCCCGCCGCTCCCCCGGGTGGCACGGCGCGGCGGCCGTCTCGCTGAGCCGCAGGCGGCAGACTGGCGCCTCGTCCACCGGCCGTTACGGCCCGATGCGGCGGGACGGCGGCCGACGATGCTGATCGTGGCCCCGGACGGGCGGGTCACGGCCCGATGCGGCGGGGGGGCCTGGCAGGGCACGGCGGAGAACGGCACAGCTAGGCAGGGCACGGCGGTGCACGGTACGGCCACGCGCGGCCACGCGCGGCAGGGCGCGGCAGGGCGCGGCAGGGCGGTACCGAGGCCACCTGCTGGACCCGGCCCCGACCGCTTTGCGCGTCCCCGTGAGGGACCGGCCGCCTCGGCGTCCGCCGTTCCCCTCCCGCTCTCTTTACCGCTCTTCCCGAGCGGGCCGAGTGCTGACAGACTCCGAGCGTGCCCGACTTCGACATGCTCGTCATCGGATCCGGACCGGGCGGCCAGAAGGCCGCCATCGCCGCGGCCAAGCTGGGCCGCCGGGTCGCCGTCGTCGACGACCCCGACATGGTCGGCGGGGTCTCGCTCCACACGGGGACCATCCCCTCCAAGACGCTGCGCGAGGCGGTGCTCTACCTCACCGGCCTCACCCAGCGCGACCTCTACGGGCAGAGCTACCGCCTGAAGGAGGACATCACCGTCGCCGACCTGACCGCGCGCACCCGGCACGTGGTCGGCCGCGAGGTGGACGTCATCCGCAGCCAGCTCTCCCGCAACCATGTCGCCCTGTTCGCCGGAACCGGCCGCTTCGTCGACGAGCACACCGTCGGGCTGCGTGAAGCGAGCGGCGAGGAGCGGCAGTTGACCGCCGACCACATCGTCATCGCGAGCGGCACGCGCCCGGCCCGGCCCGACAGCGTGGAGTTCGACGGCCGCACCATCATGGACTCCGACAACGTGCTCGCGCTGGAGCGGGTGCCGAGGTCGATGGTGATCGTCGGCGCCGGCGTGATCGGCATGGAGTACGCGAGCATGTTCGCCGCGCTGGGCAGCCGGGTGACGGTGGTCGAGAAGCGGGCGGGCATGCTCGACATGTGCGACGTCGAGATCGTCGAGTCGCTCCGCTACCACCTGCGGGACCTCGCCGTCACCTTCCGCTTCGGCGAGACGGTGGCCGCCGTCGAGCGGCGCCAGAACGGCACGCTGACGGTGCTGGAGAGCGGCAAGAAGATACCGGCGGACGCGGTGATGTACTCGGCGGGCCGACAGGGACTCACCGACGGGCTGGACCTGGGCAAGGCAGGGCTGTCCGCCGACGCGCGCGGGCGGATCGCGGTGGACGAGCACTACCGGACCGAGGTGCCGCACATCTACGCGGTCGGGGACGTGATCGGCTTCCCGGCGCTCGCGGCCACCTCCATGGAACAGGGCCGTGCGGCGGCGTACCACGCCTACGGTGAGCCGGTCGGGCAGATGCACCGCCTTCAGCCGATCGGGATCTACACGATTCCGGAGATCAGCTTCATCGGGCGGACCGAGGACCAGCTCACCGAGGACCGGGTGCCGTTCGAGGTCGGCGTGTCCCGTTACCGGGAGCTGGCCCGCGGTCAGATCATCGGAGACTCGCACGGCATGCTCAAGCTGCTCGTCTCGCCCGAGGACCGCACCCTGCTCGGCGTGCACTGCTTCGGCACCGGCGCCACCGAGCTGATCCACATCGGGCAGACGGTGATGGGCTGCGGCGGCACCGTGGACTACCTGGTGAACGCCGTGTTCAACTACCCGACGCTCGCGGAGTCCTACAAGGTCGCCGCGCTGGACGCGACCAACAAGCTGCGGCAGATCGACCAGCTCGGCGACTGAGCTGAGTTCCCTCGGCCCGGGGACCGCGCGCCCCGGACGCGAGCGGCCCCAGACGCCGTCGGGCGCGGGCGCGCTCGGGCCCGGACATCGTCGGACGCGAGCGTCGTCGGACGCGACCGGGCGCGGGCCCGGCCGGGCTCAGGCGCCGTCGTCGGGAAGGGCCGCGTCCTCGACGACGTGCACGGCGGCCTCCTCCGCCCCGGCGGCGCCCGCGTCGATGCCGACGTCCTCGGCGACCTCCTCCTTGGTGGTGTCGGAGCGCGCGCCCTCGTCAGGAGCCACCAGACGGCCGGCGCGCTCGGCGCCCGCCTCGGCGTCGACCGGCTCGCCCTCGCCGCCGGGCAGGTCGCCCACGTCGTCGCCCGCCGGGGCCTCCACGTCGGGCTGCTCCTGGGCGAGTCGCTGGTCGAGGGTCTCGCCGTCGTGCTGCTCGGCGGCGGTGGTGCCGTAGCGTTCGGCGCCGAGCGGCTTCTCGGGCGGGGAGTACCCCTCGTCCAGCATGTCGTCGTAGGTGCGCTCCCCCACCGCGTCCTGCATGTCCAGCGGCGCGGCGTCCTGCTGCTCCTCGTTGCTCCCGGTGGGCTGGTAGGCGTCGTCGGCCATCGGGTCGGTGCTCACGGGTGCCTCCCTCGCGGCGGTTCCAGGTGTCATGATCCGCGTATCCCGGGGCGCCCGCTCCAATCCTGCGGGCGCCCGGCCGCGGATGCCGCGCTTCTCACACCGCCCGTCTGCGGATCAGCGCGCCCAGCACCAGCAGGCCGGGGACGAGGGGCAGCCATACGGTCAGCAGGCGGTAGCCGAGGACGGCGGAGGCGGCCGTGGCGGCCGGGGCGCCCGCGGCGGTGAGGGCGACGCCGAGCGCCGCCTCCAGGGAGCCCAGGTTTCCGGGGGTGGGCAGCAGCGCGGCGGCGCTGCTCGCGGCGAGGTAGAGCAGGGCGACGCGGACCGGGGACAGGGACAGTCCGACGGCCTGGGCGACGGCGATCACCACGAGGGAGTGCGCGGCGGCGAAGGCGAGCGAGCCGCCCCACAGGGCGGCGGCCCGGTGCGGTCGCGCGTGCACGGCCCGCACGTCGGTGAGCACCGCGGCGGTCGCCGTCCGGCAGCGGGACCGCAGCGGCCCGCGCGCCGCCGCCAGCACCGCCGCGCACAGCACCGCGGCGGCCAGCGCGGCGGTCACCGCCCCGGCCGGGATCCGCGGCACGCGCAGCACGCCGGGGCAGGTCGCGGCGAGCACGGCGATCAGGACGGCGCGGGTGAGGCCGCCCGCGGCGGCCTTGACCGCGAGGGCGCTGGCCGAGCGTCCGGCGGGCAGTCCGCGGCGCATCAGGAAGCGCAGGTTCACCGCGCCCGCGCCGAGCCCGGCAGGCAGGACGTGGTTGGCGGCCGACGCGGCGAACTGCGCGGCCACGAGCCGGCCCCCGGGCAGGCGTTCGGTCACGGCCCCCTGCTGGGCCAGCGCCGAGCAGGCCCAGGTGGCGACGGCGGCGGCCGCTCCGGCCAGCAGCCAGCCCCGGTCGGCGGCGGCGAGTCTGCCGGCGCCGCTCTCGATCACCGGCCAGTGGCGCCGGCCGAGGTAGCCGGCGCAGAGCAGGACCACGAGGGTGGCCGCGGTGGGCCACCAGGTCCGGCGGCACGTGAGGGCGGGGGCGGTCGGCGGCGGCACGGCCGCCTTCGGCGCACCGGGGGGCGCGAAGGCAGCGGAAGCGGAGGCGGCGTCCGCCGAGGCGGCGGACGCGGCGGCGGCGGGCGCGGCGGCGGACGAAAAGGCCACGGCCTGGGAGAGCGCGGGCTGGGAGGCGACGGCCTGGGAGACCGCGCCCTCAGAGATCACGGGGTGGGAGATCACGGGCTGGGAGATCGCGAGCGGTGAGGTCATCAGTGGCCGGTGCCCTTCTGCGCCGAGGGCGCGATGTACAGTCGCAGGTCGCCGGACCGGTGCGGTGACCAGGCGCGGGCGTATCCGGGCGGGGCGCCGTGGGCGGTGGTGAGGGCCGCGACCGGGACGCGCCGTGCGGCGTCCTCGATCCCGGCCCGGGTGGCGTTGGCGTTGGGTCCGTCGGTGGCGGCGGAGCCGCAGCCGGCGGAGTAGGCGATCGGGAGGGCGTCCTCGCCGGTGAGCAGGCAGGGCGGGCGCACCCCGAGACGGTGCAGTGCGTCGGCGGTGCGGTCCCAGGCGCGGTGGTCGCGGGCAGTCCGCTCGACGGTGGCGGCGAGGACGGCGTACTGGACGGCCAGGTGCCCGGCGAGTCCCACGGCGACCAGGCCCGCGGCCACGGTCCGCCGGACGCCGGCGCATGCCGCGACCAGACCGGTCAGGGCGTCGGCGGCCGGGAGGGCGAGCAGGGCGTACGCGGTGAGCAGGAAGCGGGGGGCCGCGTACCCGATGAGGAACAGGTACGGGAACGCGGCCGAGGCGGCGCAGGCCAGTGCGGTGAGCGAGGGCGCGGCGCGCCGTTCGCGGCGGGCGGCGGCGAGGCCGAGCAGCGCCGTCGCGGGCAGCACGAACCACCAGGCGGTCACCAGCGGGCTGGGCAGCGCGCCGGTGCAGGGGCGGCACAGAGTCGTGCCGCCGAGGCTGCGCAGTTGGTCGACTACGGCGAAGTGCGGGCCCAGTCCCCCTTGGTCGGCGGCGCCGTCGGCGAGGCGCCGCAGCAGCCCTCCGTAGGAGACGTACGCCTCGATCACCCACTCGGCGCAGCCCGCGGCCAGACCGGCCAGCAGCGCGGCCGCCGCTTTGGCCTGACGCCGTGACAGGGCGACGGCCAGGAGCGGGAGCACCGCCCAGACCGCGTCCATGGGCCGCATCAGCGCCATCAGAGCGGCGGCGCCGGTCAGGCCGCACAGCGCCACGCGGTCGTGCCGGTCGGCGCCGGCACGCAGGAAGCAGCCCGTGCAGGCGAGGGCGCCGACGGCGACCCAGTAGTTGGGCATGGCCTGCGGGCCGTAGAACAGCGTCACCCACAGGGAGGCGAACAGGGCGCCGGCGAGGGCCAGGACACGGGCGGGGAACAGGATGCGCCACACCCGCAGGGCCGCGTAGAGGGCGAGGCCGGAGAGCAGGGCGAGGTAGCAGCGCAGCAGGGGGGTGGACGACGACCAGGACGCCACGGGGGCGACGAGCAGCGAGACGCCGCGAGCGCGCGGCGCGCTGAAGTAGGCCGCCGGGGCGCGGACGCCGACCTGGCTGACGTAGACGGTCTCGTCCCAGCCCAGGCCCATGCCGGGGCGGACGAGGAGGAGTTGGGCCAGGACGAAGGCGGCGGCCACGGCCGCGGTCGGGAGGCCGTCGCGGACGCGCGGGCCGGGACCGGGGCCGCGCGCCGCCGCGGCGCGTCGGGGCCCGGCGGGCACGGCGTGCGTGATGTCGGCCATCTCCACCCCTCACCCCTACGCACTGTAGGGTTTCTGCCTCCTCAGTCTGCGGGAGGAATGCGCGGGTCGGGCAAGGCTGCGGGTAAGCGGCGGGGAAGCATGCGGGAAGAGTCGGCCAACTCCCCGGACGGGGGCATGCGGCGACGGGGACAAACTACCCCGCGTCGGGGCGTCACGCCGGACGGCATACCGCCGGAATCCGGATATCACTACGCGCTGTAAGGTTGAGGGCATGGCGGGTGGAGGGCCTCACGGCAGGATGCGAAGGCGCAGCTCGGGCGAGCTGGAAGGCGAGGTTCTCGCCGCGCTGTGGTCGACGGACCGCCCGCTGACGCCGGTCGAGATCCAGCTTGAGATCGGCGGCGGCCTCGCCTACAACACCGTGCACACCATTTTGAAGCGGCTCTGCGACAAGGGCCTGGTGCTGCGTGAGGCCGACGGGCGGCGGGGCGCGTACCGGCCCGCGAAGGACGCGGCCGAACTGACCGCGCAGGCCATGCACGACGCCCTGGACCGGGGGCCCGACCCGATCGCCGCGCTGCGGCGGTTCGTGACCGGCCTGAGCGTCGAGGAGGAGCGCACGCTGCGCGACCTGCTCAGCCGCGGGCCGGTCTGACCCGGCGGCGGGCGCCGCCGGGCCAGGCCGCGGTCAGCCGGCGTTGGGCTGGCGGTGCGGCGGCTGCTCCGGGGCGGGCAGGTGCGTCACCGCCGGGACCGGCAGGACCGTGGGAGCGTCCGGTTCCAGCCTGACCGGCTCGCCGTGGTGGTGCAGCGTCAGCGCCGGTCCGTCCAGCAGGGTGTAGGAGGCGCGCTCCTGGGTGAACTCCACCCGCATCCGGCGGCCGCGGAACTGGAGCATGAAGGCGAGCCGGCTGAACTTCTCCGGCAGGCGCGGCGAGAACTCCAGCCGGTCGCTGCGGCGGCGGAGGCCGCCGAAGCCGGCGACCAGCGCCACCCAGGTGCCGGCCAGCGACGCGATGTGCAGTCCGTCGCGCGTGTTGTGCTCCAGGTCCTCCAGGTCCATCATGGCCGCCTCGGCCGCGTAGTCGTAGGCCAGGCGCAGATGGCCCGCCTGCGCGGCGATCACCGCCTGCACGCTCGCCGACAGCGAGGAGTCCCGGACGGTGAGCGGCTCGTAGTAGGCGAAGTTGCGGGCGACGTGCTCCTCGTCGAAGTCGGCCGCGCAGACGTACATCGCCAGGACCAGGTCGGCCTGCTTGACGACCTGCTTGCGGTAGAGGTCGAAGTAGGGGAAGTGCAGCATCAGCGGGTACTGGTCGGCCCGGGTGTCGGCGAAGTCCCAGCGCTGGAGGCGGGTGAACCCCGCGTTCTGCTCGTGCACCCGCAGCTCGGCGTTGTACGGGATGTTCATCGCCTCGGCGGCGTCCCGCCAGGCCGCGCTCTCCTCGTCGTCGGCGCCGAGCAGTTCGGCCTCCTTCGGATACCGCTCGACCAGCTCGGCGGCGGCGCGCAGGTTCACGCGGGCCATCAGGTTGGTGTACGTGTTGTCGTCGGCGATGGCGCTGTACTCGTCGGGGCCGGTGACCCCGTCGATGTGGAAGACCCCGTGGTGGTCGTGGTGGCCGAGCGAGCGCCACAGCCGGGCCGTCTCCACCAGCAGTTCCAGGCCGGTCTCGCGTTCGAACTGCTCGTCGCCGGTGGCCGCGGCGTAGCGCACGGCGGCCTGCGCGATGTCGGCGTTCACGTGGAAGGCGGCGGTGCCCGCGGGCCAGTAGGCCGAGCCCTCCTGGCCGTCGATGGTGCGCCAGGGGAACGCGGCGCCGCGCAGACCGAGCTGGGCGGCGCGCTCCCGCGCGGCGGGCAGGGTGCTGTGCCGCCAGCGCAGCGCCTCGGCCACGGCCTGCGGCGAGGTGTAGGTGAGCAGCGGCAGCACGAACATCTCGGTGTCCCAGAAGGCGTGCCCGTCGTAGCCCGAGCCGGTCAGGCCCTTGGCCGGGATGGCCCGCTCCTCGGCCCGCGCGCCCGCCTGGAGCACGTGGAAGAGGGCGAAGCGGACGGCCTGCTGGATCTCCTCGTCGCCGTCCACCTCGACGTCGGCGCGCCCCCAGAAGTCGTCCAGGTAGGCGCGCTGTTCGTCGACCAGACCGGACCAGCCGCCGTGCGCGGCGGCGGCCAGCGCGGCGTCCACCTGATCGCTTATCGCCGGCAGCGAGCGGGTCCCGGACCAGCCGTGCGCGACGATCTTCTCCACGCGCAGCGTCTGTCCCGGCTCCAGGACGGAGGCGACGGTGAGCCGGGCCAGGTCCGGGTGGCTCTCGCTGCCCGTGGTGGTCCGCTCGGGTCCCGAGACCACGTGGTCGGCGGCCACGGCCACGCGCAGACCGCTGTTGCGGGTGCAGTGCACCAGCCGCAGCCGGTTGCCGGAGGCGAAGTCCTCCTCCGGCTCCAGCGGCGACTCGAGCGCCATCGAGGCGCGCGGGTCGCCGTTGGACTGCGGAAGCTGCTCGTTGGCGACCAGCTCGGACTGGATGACCACCCGGGTCCGGCAGTCGAGCGGCTCCACCTCGTAGGCCACCGCGCCGATGGACCGCTGGGACAGGGAGACCATCCGGGTCGCGCGCACCCGGATCCGGGTGCCGGCCGGCGAAGTCCACTCGCAGGTCCGCTCCAGCACCCCGCGGCGCAGGTCGAGGACGCGCTCGTGCGAGATGAGCCGCCCGTAGCGCAGGTCGAACGGCTCGTCGTCGACGAGCAGGCGCAGCACCTTGCCGTTGGTGACGTTGATGACGGTCTGGCCCGACTCGGGGTAGCCGTATCCGGCTTCCGCGTACGGCAGCGGGTGCACTTCGTACACCCCGTTGAGGTAGGTGCCGGGCAGCCCGTGCGGTTCGCCCTCGTCGAGGTTGCCGCGCCAGCCGACGTGACCGTTGGACAGGGCGAACACCGACTCGCTCTGGGCCAGCACGGGCAGGCTGAGCTCGGTCTCGCGCACGGTCCACGGCTCCACCGCGTACGACCCGTGAGTGATCACGCGGCGCCTCCCCGTGCGTCGAGCAGGTCGGCCAGGTCGTCGACGACGACGTCGGCGCCGTGCTCGCGCAGCGCGTCGCGCTGGCCCACCCGGTCGACGCCGACGACGTAGCCGAACCGGCCGGCCCGGCCGGCGTCCATCCCGGCCAGCGCGTCCTCGAACACGGCGGCCTGCCCGGCGTCGACGCCGAGGTCGCGGGCGGCGGCGAGGAAGGTGTCCGGGTGCGGTTTGCCGGGGAGGTTCCGCTCGCGGGCGACCACGCCGTCGATCCGCACGTCGAAGAGGCGTTCGGCGTCGATCGAGCACAGCACGTCGAGGGTGTTGGCGCTGGAGGAGACGATCGCGGTCTTCAGTCCCCGGTCCCGCACGGCGTCGATGTAGCGCAGGGTGCCGTCGTACGCCTGCACGCCCTCGGTGCGGATCTTCTCCAGCACGAGTTCGTTCTTGCGGTTGCCGACCCCGTTGACCGTCTGCGCGTCCGGCGGGTCCTCGGGGGCGCCCTCGGGCAGGTCGATGTTCCGGGAGGCGAGGAAGCTGCGCACCCCGTCGGCGCGGGGCCGCCCGTCGACGTACTCGTCGTAGTCGGCGACCGCGTCGAACGGGCGGTAGCCGGCGCCGTCCCGCTCGCGCAGGAACGCGTCGAACGTCTCCTTCCAGGCGGCGGCGTGCACCACGGCCGTCTTGGTGACGACGCCGTCGAGGTCGAAGAGGCAGGCAAGAATTGTCTGGGGCAGACCGAGCTCTGTCATACAGCCACCCTTCCCCACTTCGCCCCGTTGACCGGGTGTCACGTGCCACAACAGGCTTGTTTCCCGTGATTTTCCGACCTTCGGCCGCCCCGGGCGGGCAGGCGCACGCGGCCGGGCGGGTGACAGACTGGGCCGCGTGCCGCCTTCCTTCGACGACCTCCTCGTCCGGGCCCGGTCTTTGGTCCGCCCCGGCGCCCGCGCGATCCTCGGCATCGCGGGCAGCCCCGGCGCGGGCAAGTCGACGCTCGCCGCGCGGCTGACCCGGGCGCTGAACGGCGCGGGCGCTCCCTGGGTCGCGCACGTCCCGATGGACGGCTTCCACCTCGCCGACGCCGAACTCCAGCGCCTGGGCCGCCGGGACCGCAAGGGCGCGCCGGACACCTTCGACGCGGCGGGCTACGCAGCCCTGCTGCACCGGCTGCGGGCGGAGTACGCGGCGGCGGACGGCGGCGAGACGGTGTACGCGCCCGGATTCGAACGGACGCTGGAGCAGCCGTTGGCGGGCGCGATCCCGGTGCCGCCGTCCGCCCGGCTGGTGGTGACGGAGGGCAACTACCTGCTGCTCGGCGCCGGACCATGGGCGCGGGTGCGGCCCGAGCTGGACGAGGTGTGGTTCTGCGAGCTGGACGAGACCGAGCGGGTGCGCCGTCTGGTCGCCCGGCACGAGGAGTTCGGCAAGGCGCCCGCGGAGGCGGTCGCCTGGGTGCTGGGAACCGATCAGCGCAACGCCGACCTGGTGACCCGCACCCGGGACCGCGCGGACCTGGTGGTGCGGGTGTCGGCCCTGGACTGAACCCCGGACCGCCTCGGGCCGTATCGGTGAGTGCGGCGGAAGGCCGCCGCCGCGGCCTGCGGCGCCAGGACGACGGCTGGAGCGGTGGCGCGAGGGATGACGGCACACGAGCGGCACACGGTCGCGGCGCCCGGACCGTCCACCGCCCGCGACGAGCCCGCCGCTTCGGGCGTGCCCGCGGGCGCCGGGAAGCCGGCCGCCTCCAACGGGCCGGCAGACCGCGGCGAGTCCCCCGCCTCCAGCGTGCCCGCGGACCCCGGCGAACTCCCCGCAGGCTCCGGAGAGCCCCCTGCCTCCCACGCGCCTACGGGCGCCGAGAAGCCCCACGCATCCAACCTGCCAACAGGCTCCCAGGAGCCCCACGTCGCCAGCGTGGCCGCAGGCCCCGACGAACTCCCCCTAGGCTCCGGAGAGCCCCCTGCCTCCCACGCGCCTACGGGCGCCGAGAAGCCCCACGCATCCAACCTGCCAGCAGGCTCCCAGGAGCCCCACGTCGCCAGCGTGGCCGCAGGCCCCGGCGAACTCCCCCCAGGCTCCGGAGAGCCCCCTGCCTCCCACGCGCCTACGGGCGCCGAGAAGCCCCACGCCTCCAACCTGCCAACAGGCTCCCAGGAGCCCCACGTCGCCAGCGTGGCCGTAGGCCCCGACGAACTCCCCGCAGGCGCCGGGAAGCCCCGCGCCTCCAGCGTGCCCGCGGGCCCCGGCGGGCCTGCCGCCGGGTCCGCGGCGCTCTCGCCGGAGGCCGTGCGCGAACGGTCGCGCTGGCGGGTTCTCCTGCGGCGGCGTCGGCGGTGGCTGGTCTCGTTCGCCGTGGTGCTGCTGCTGGCGCAGATGGCCGCGGCCATGGTCGTCTCGGCGGCCGGGGAGACCCCGACCATCGACGAGCCGGTCTACGTGGGCACGGCGGCCGACTACCTGCACGAGCACCGCCTCGCCTACAACCCCGAGCACCCGCCGCTCGGCAAGCTGGTGATCGCGGCCGGGGTGGCGGCGGCCGGTCCCCGCTTCGACGCGTCGTTCACCGGCGACCAGGGCCGTCTGGGACGGCACTTGCTGTACGAGTCGGGCAACGACCCCTGGCGGCTGATGCTGTGGGCGCGGCTGCCGGTGATCGCGCTGACGCTGCTGTTCGCCCTGGCGGCGTTCGCCTTCGCCCGGGAACTGGCGGGAGCGGCGGGCGGTCTCACGGCCCTGGTCCTGTACTCCTTCTCGCCGGACCTCCTCGCGCACGGCTCGCTGGCCACGCTGGACGCGCCGGCCGCGGGTTTCGCGCTGACCTCGGCCTGGCTGCTGTGGCGGGCCCGGCGACGGCCCGGGGTGTACGCGCCGCTGGCCGGGGCGGCGGCGGGCGCGGCGGCCGCGACCAAGATGAGCGCACTGCCCGTGCTCCCGGTGGTGTCGGCCCTCGTCCTGGTCTCCGTGTGGGCGAGCCGCCGTCCCGGCCCCGGCCGCGCCGCGCGGGTCCGGACCCTCGCCGCGGGCGCCGGGTGGGCGTCCGTCGCGTGCGCGGCGGCGACCGCTGTCGTCTGGGCCTCCTACCTGGCCGTCGACCCGCGGCTGCGCCGGTCCTACCGGGCGCCCGCGCCCGCCCTGCACGGAGCGCGGGCGGCGCTGGTCGACGCGCTGCCGTTCCCGCGGGCGTACCGCGACGGGATGCGGATGCAGTTCGGGCTGGAGAACCTGCCCTGGCAGGGGTTCCTGTTCGGGCACGTCTACACCGGGGCGCGCTGGTACTACCTGCCGGTCGCGCTGCTGGTGAAGACGCCGCTCGGCGCGCTCGCCCTGTGGGGCGCCGGGGCCGTCGCCTTGGTCGCGGTGCGGCGGCTGCGTCCGGCGGCGCCGTACGTGCTGGCGCCGCCCGCGGTGCTGCTGGCCGCGGCCATGCACTCCGCGCGGGACTTCGGCACCCGGTACGCGCTGTTCCTGCCCATGTTCCTGGCCGTCGCCGCCGGGGCGCTCGGCGCCCTGCGCGGTCTCCTCGGACGCCGCGAGCGGCGCGCGGCCGGCGCCCTGGCGGCGCTGGCCGCGTTCGCGGCGGTGAGTTCGGTGCGCGCTTTCCCCTACTACCTGCCCTATTCCAACGAGGCGTTCGGCGGCCCGGCGCGGACGCATCTGCGCCTGCACGACGCGAACGTGGACTGGGGCCAGGATCTGGGCCGACTGGCGACCAGGCTGCGCACGCGCTATCCGCGCGAGCGGGTCTGGCTCGTCTACAAGGGCAGCGGCGTGCCGTCCTTCTACGGCATCCGCGCCGCCGATCCGCGCGCGGCGCCGCCCGAGCGGGTGCGCGGGCTGCTGGCGGTGTCCGACTCGGCCGCCGCGAAGGCGAGGGGGCGGCTGGCGGCGCTGATCGCGTCCAGCCGCCCGATCGACGAGGTCGGTCACTCGATCACCCTGTACCGCCGGTGAGCCGGTGACTCAGGCCGGGGTCCGGAACGCCTGGGCGCTCACGTGCGGCATGACGCGGCCGACGACGCGGTAGCGGCCGTTGGGCACCTGGCCGGACCGGGTGACGTGCACGGTGAGCGGGCCCGCCCACTCGTACCCGTGGCGTTCGGCGTGCCGGGCCAGGCTGTCGGTGAGCGCCTGGCCCACATGGCTGCCGCGGCGCGTCAGTTCGTCGTGCACGGACTCGGCCAGCTCGACGTCGTAGGCGTTGGGCACCATGATCCGCCGCTGGCTGCACACGACGGCGTTCGCGTCGCACTCGCGGTGCAGGGCGTCGAGGAGTTCGACGGGATCACGGCGGGCGATCCGCGTGCGCAGCGCCTTCCACCGGTTCTCCAGGGCCCGTTCCAGCTCGGTCAGTGCGCTCACGTGTCACGTCTCCTCGAAGTCGTCGGGGCGCCGGGCCGGACCCGGGCGAACCGATGGGCGTTCTCCTCTCCGGTGTCGCGGGTGCCCGCGCGACGCGCTGGTATCCGTGAGCGGCCCGGTCTGTCTTCCGGCGGCCCTGCTCATGACGGTGAGTGAGCTAGGTTGAACTCCTGTGGGAGAGAATGCAGCCGCCGAGACGCCATCGCCGCAGCAGGCTCGCGCGCAGGCGTCCGCGATCGCCTCGGGAAAGACCGCGCCGCAGGCGGAGGCCGCGCCCGCGTCCCAGCTCAGAGCGCTCTTCGACGGGCCCCGGCTGTCTCCCGGGCAGCGCCGCATCGCCCAGTACCTGATCGAGAACATCGCCGAGGCGGCGTTCCTGCCGATCACCGAGCTGGCGGACCGGGTCGGCGTCAGCCAGCCGTCGGTGACGCGGTTCGCCGGCGCGGTCGGCTTCAGCGGCTACCCGGCGCTGCGCGAGAAGCTCCAGTCCATCGCGCTGCGGACGCTCGCGGGCGGGCCGGGCGCGGCCGAGGAGGACCGGGGCAACGCGCTACAGGCGGCGGTCGACGCGGAGATCGGCAACCTGGAGAACCTGCGCCGCGACTTCGCCGATCCCGACCGGGTGATCGCGGTGGGCCGGGAGCTGTCGCGCTCGGCCCCGCTGACGGTGCTGGGCCTGCGCATCTCGGCCTCGCTCGCCGAGTACTTCGCCTACGCGGCGCGGCGCATCCACCCCGACGTCCGGCTGGTCACCCTCGGCGGGAGCGTCGCCTACGACGCCCTGCTCCAGTCACGTGAGGCCGGCGGCGCCTGGGTGCTGGCCTTCTCCATGCCCCGGCACGCGCAGGAGACGCTGACCGCCGTGCGGGTCGCCCGCGGCGCCGGTCTCAAGGTGGCCCTGGTCACCGACCTGGCCCTCGGCGCGGTGGCCGACGAGGCCGACGTCGCCTTCGCCACCGGCACCGGCTCCCGCCTGGTCTTCGACTCCTACGCGGCGCCCAAGGTGATGTGCGCGGCGCTGCTCCAGGCCATGGCCGACGCCGACCCCGAGCGCACGCAGGCCCGCCTGGAGGAGTACGAACAGGTCGCCGACCAGCACCAGTTCTTCCTTCGGGACTGACCGGCCGTAGCTGAATGTTTTCATACGTCTTGCAAACCGGATGACATATATAAATACTGCTCACGGATCGCACCCGGCGTACTCCGGGCGTGAGCCACTGGGCGTCCGGTCGGCCACGGCCGGGCTCACGCCCGCGCGGCGGCTCCGGCCCTCCCCTGGCCGGAGCCGCCCCCCTCGTCGAACCGTCCTCCACGAGGCCGCCCTCCGGAAGCGATGCCCATGCCTGTGACGTCCACGCGCACCGGTCCCGACTGGCCCCGCCAGGTCAAGGCCCCGGGAAGTCACGACTGGGAGCGCTCGGCGGCCAGGTGGCTGCGCGAGCTGGTGCCCGCGCGCTACGGCGACTACCCCGTGCTGGTCCGCCATCCCGTCCTGCTGGCGCGGCACGCGCAGATCCAGGTCCAGCAGGAGATCCGGGTGGCGCGCACCGCTCTGCAGACGGCGCGCTGCGACCTCCCCCGGCTGGGCGTCCCGGAGTCGGTCATCGAGCACTCCATCAAGCTCTACGCGGCGGAACTGCTGCACCTCCAGCACATCGCCCGCAGCGTCCGCGCGGTGACCGGCGCGCTCCAGGGGCGCGCCGGCAGTCGCTGACGCGCGCCCGGAGCGCACCCCTGGGCGTCGGCGCGGCCTCTCACCGCCGCGTCGCGCCGCCGCTCCCGTCGCCGGGCGCGCCATCGGGCACGTCACCGGGCGCGTCGGGCCGGTGCGCGGCGGCGAGGAAGGCCCGCAGGGAGTCCTTCATCGCGGCGACGAAGGCGTCTTGCGCCGATGCGTCGAGCGCGTCCAGGGACAGGTAGGGGTTGAGGTCCTCCAACTCGACCAGCAGCAGGGCGCCGTCGGGCGCGCGGCACGCGTCGACCCGCTGGATGCCGTGCGCGAGGCCGTTCCAGTCGACGAACCCCTGGGCGAACTCCCGGTCCTCGGCGGTGTGCTGGTACGGGCGCAGCTCCCAGCGCCGTTCCGGATCGGGCGCGTAGAGGGCGTACTGGAGGTCGTGGTCGACGAAGTAGAACGAGATCTCGTGCACGAAGTCGACGCGCGGCTGGGCGAGGACGTCGCCGTCGAGGAGGCCGGGCAGCGCGTCGGCCCCGACGACGCGCAGCCCCATCGAGTCGGCGCCCAGCCTGGGTTTGACGACGTACGCCTGCGCGTCGGGGAGGCGGTGCAGGTCTTCGGGCCGGTCGACGGTGGGGATCACCGGGCGCCCGGCGGCGCTCAGGTCGAGGAGGTACTGCTTGCCCGCCATGTCGCCGCGGCCCGTGAGCGGGTTGTAGACCCTGACGCCGCGCTCCCCCGCGCGGGCGCGGAAGTCCTCGTAGGCGTCGCGGTAGCCGAGGACGGGACCGCTGTTGCGCACGACGACGGCGTCGAAGCCGTCCATGAGGGCCGCCGCGTCCCGGGGGTGACACAGGGCCAGGTCGAAGTCGTCGCGGAGGCGGGCGGTGAGCCGGACGTCCTCGTCGCCGTAGCGGCGCCCGCGGGCCGGGTAGGCCAGGTCGGTGACGTAGAGGAGGCGGTGGCGGGCGGGCGGCATACGGGACTCCTGGGGACCGGGCGGCGAGCGGGGGCCAGGCTACTGCGGTCCGGGCGCACTCAGTCGCCATGAATGGTACTCAGTGCCTTTACTCATGGCACTCAGTGCCATACGCTGACGCCGTGCACGGCGGCACAGCGCCCCGCGCACCGGCGTGCGCGCATCGAGCGCGCTGCGGATTCCGGCCGAGCGCAGGGAGTTGACCAGCGTGTACCACCGTTCAGGAAACGCTCCGTCGGGGACCGGCGGCGCCACCGGCCTGCTGGATCCGGCGGCGCGCGACGCGGAGACCCTGTACTTCCAGCGCTGCACCTGGTGCGGGACGGCCGTGTACCACCGGCTGCTGTGTCCGGCGTGCCGGGGCAGCGAGCTGCGGACCGAGCGCAGCGAGGGCGCCGGCACCGTCCGGCATGCCACGGTGGTGCACCGCAACACCCCCTCCGCGCGCAACGTCTCGCTGATCGAGATGGCCGAGGGCTTCGTCGTGCGCGGCCGGGTGACGGGCCCGCTGATCGGCGTCCACGGCGGCGACCGGGTGCGGCTGTCCACCGCCGAGGACCCGGTGCGCGGCGAGCCGGTCTTCCACCTGCTCGACGAGACCTTCGGCGCGTGGACCTGACGTCTCGCCAGGGCGGACGCCATCGGCACGCACGGGTAGCCGACGCCCCGCGCACAGTGCGTCAGGCGGAGACGGAGCTGTCCTTGTCCGAGCGCGCCCGCCGCCGCATCGGTTCGGGAGCGGGGATCTCGTCCTCGTCCGGCGCGGAACCGGCCGCCAGGGCGAGGAAGGTGAGCACCGCGCAGACGGCGTAGACGGTCCCCGGCCAGGCGAGCAGCGCCGGATACGGCGTCGGGCGGCTCAGCCGGTCCTCCACGCTGACCAGGCGCGGCACCAGGCGGGTGACGGTGACGAGGGCCCACACGGCGAGGACGGCCCGGTCGAGCGGGCGCCGGCGTCCGGGGCCGTGGGCGAGCCAGATCATGGCGGGCACGCACCAGACCCAGTGATGGCTCCAGGAGATGGGGCACACCAGCAGCGCGTACAGCTCCACGGTGACGAGCAGGCCGAGCCGGTCCTCCCGCCGCGCGCAGCGCACCAGCGCGCAGACCGCCGCGACGGTGACCAGGGCGAGCACCGCCCACCACAGGGCGGCGCCGGTGACGTCGGGGCCGATCAGCCGGGTGAGCGCGCCGCGCAGGGACTGGTTGCGCACCGTCCACGCCGGACCGACCCGGCGGGTGTCCGTCACGAGCCCCGTCCAGTAGCGCACCGACGCCCCCGGCGCGACCCACCAGCCCACCAGCACGGTCGCGGCGCCGGTGGCCAGCGCCCACAGCGCGGCCCGCCACTGCCGGGTCGCCAGCAGGTACAGCCCGGCGACGGCCGGGGTCAGCTTCACCGACGCGGCGAGTCCTACGGCGGCGCCCCGGCCCGCCGCGGCCCGGGTGAGCGTCAGACCGCCGAGGACGAGCGCGGCCAGCAGCAGGTTGATCTGCCCCTGGTCCAGGGTGTGCCGCACCGGTTCCAGCCACAGGGCGGCCGCGGCCCAGAGCATGGCCAGTTCACGCGTCCGGGGTCCGGAGTCCGGGGCCAGCAGGCGCAGCGCGCAGGCGGTGACGACCAGGAGGGCCGCCACCGAGAGGGCCTGCCAGAGCCCGACCAGCACCGCCCACGGCAGGGGCGCCAGCGGCAGGAACAGCAGCGCGGCGAACGGCGGGTAGGTGAACGGCAGCACCGGGATCGGCGGACCGGTGTGCACGGCGTAGTCGTAGAGGCCGCCGGAGAGCACGTGCGGCGACGCCTCGCGGTAGACGCGCAGGTCGAGCGGGTGCGGCGGGTGCAGGGCGAGGGTGAGCGCGTAGAGGGCCAGGGAGGCGGCCAGGCACCATCCCGCCCTTCGGACGAGCCAACCGCCGACCGTCCGGCACCGGGCCGAGAACGCCTTCACCCCACCAGCTCCGTCACATCCGCGGCGCCTGCCGTGTCCTGCGGCGCCGTCGCCTCAGCGCGGCGCCCGCTCCGTACGCCGGCGCCGGTCGCACTCTCCGCGGCTTCCGTCGCCTGCGCGGCGCCCGTCCGGTTCGCGGCGCCCGCAGCCTAGCCCGGACCGGGACCCGGCGGAGCGCCACCGCGCGGATCGCTCACCGGGACACGCACGTTTCACCCCGGCTTCACCGGCGGGACCGTCCCCGGCCGCGCCGGGGAGGCGCGCGGTCAGCGCCCGGGGGTGAGGGTCACCCGGATGCCGACGGTCCCCCCGGTTCCCCGGCGCAGCCGGCTGCCGAGCAGGGTGAGGCGGCCGATCAGACCGTACTTGCGGGCGATCAGGTCGCGGTAGCGTGCGGTGGCGGCCTGGTCGCAGATCTCCGCGGTCGCCGCGACCTGGTCCCCGGTCGGGTTGCCGCGCACATCGCAGGGGCCCACCAGGACGTCGGCGCGGTTGCGGATCCGCTTCACCTTCCAGGAGTCGGCGGACGTCCACACCCCGAGCGCGTCGCCGTCGCGCACCACCCACACCGGGGTGGCGACCGGCGTGCCGTTCCGGCGGAAGCTGGTCACCAGCAGGTACTTGCCCGCTCCCAGGCGCTCCGCCTGGGCTTCGCCGCCGCTCATCCGACCGCTGCCGTCATCCGCCGCACCGCCTCCGTGATCACGTCTGGTGAGGTTCCCAAATTCAGGCGCACGTGTCCAGCGCCACCCGCCCCGAACGGCAGACCGGAGTTCAGGGCGACCCGCCCCCGGTCGAGGAAGACCTGCGCCGGGTCGTCGCCCAGGCCGAGGCCGCGGCAGTCCAACCAGGCCAGACAGGTGGCCCGGCCGGGGCGGTGGGCGACGGCCGGAAGCCGCGCCGCCAGCAGGTCGGCCAGCAACAGGCGGTTGCGGTCCAGGCCGGCCAGCAGCGCGTCCAGCCAGCGACCGCCCTCGCGCAGCGCCGCGGTGTGCGCGATGACGCCGAGATGGCTCGCGCCGTGGCCGACCTCCTCGGGCATCCGGGCCAGGTCGGCGGCGGCCGCGGGACCGGCGATCGCCACGGCGGCCTTCAGACCGGGCAGGTTCCAGCCCTTGCTCGCCGACATCAGCGACAGCCCGTTCTCCGCGCCCGGCACACTGAGATACGGCGTGAACTCCGCGTCCGCGGCGAGCACCGGCGCGTGGATCTCGTCGGCGACGACCCGCACCCCGTACCGGTCGGCGAGGGCGGCCAGCGCGGCGAGTTCGTCCGCGGTGTGCACGGTGCCGGTCGGGTTCTGCGGGCTGCACAGCAGATAGGCGGCCCGCCCGCCGCGCGCGGCGGCCCGCCCGAACGCCTCCTCCAGCGCGTCCGGGTCCAGACGCAGGTCCGCGCCGAGCGGCGCCTCGACGACCTGCCGGTCCATGTGCTCGATGAACTGGAAGAACGGCGGATACACCGGCGAGCTGACCACCACGGGGTCCCCCGGTCCGGTCACCAGCTTGAGCATCTCGACGGCGCCCAGCATCACGTCGGGCGCCAGCGCCGTGCGCGCGACGGCGAGTCCGTCCCAGCCCCAGCGCTCCGCGGCGAAGGCGGCGAGCGCCTCGGCGTAGGCGGAGCCCGCCGGGTAGCCGGTGTCCCCGAGGGCGAGGGCGTCGGTGACCGCGCGCACCACCGGTTCGGCGACCGGCACGTCCATCTCGGCCACCCACAGCGGAAGGACGTCGGCGGGGTGGGTGCGCCACTTCATGCTCGTACGGCGGCGCAGGTCGTCGAGGGTGAGGACGCCGAGGGGATCGGGTTCGCCGGACGGGTCGTGCGGGATCCTGGCCATGGGCACACGATAGGGCGCTGAACACCTTGGCGCCGCGGAGCGTATGGACGGTGAGGGCTACGAGGTCCGTGCGGATGCGGGGTGTTGGGACGGTGTGTCGGTTGTTCGGGAGCCATCCATGAGGCACGCGCGAGGACGGGCCGTCCGGCGGGCGACGCGGCTGACGGCCGTGGCGGGACTCCTCCTGGGCACGGCGATGATCGCGCAGGGGGCGATGGCGGGCGAGGCCGCCCCGCGCGGCCCGGCCGAGTCGCCGGCCGTGCGGGCCGCCGCGACCGGCGCCGATCTGGTGGACCGGCTCGGGACGGCGCGCACGGCGGGCAGTTGGATCGGCGCCGACGGGCGCGCGGTGGTCGCCGTCACCGACGCGAAGGCGGCGGACGCGGTGCGCCGGGCGGGCGCGGAGGCGAAGACCGTGCGGCACAGCATGGACGAGCTGAGATCGGCCGCGGCCGCCCTGCGCGCGGCCCCCCGGGTGCCCGGCACGGCGTGGGTGACGGACTACCGCACCAACCGGGTCACGGTCGAGGCGGACGGCGGCGTCTCCGCAGCGGACTGGACCCGGATGAGCCGCGTCGCCCACGGCATCGGCGCGTTCGTGCGCATGCAGCGCACGCCGGGCCGGTTCACCACGCGTCTCAACGGGGCGCAGCCCATCCTGTCGACCGGCGGACGCTGCTCGGCCGGTTTCAACGTCACCGACGGGCGCACCGACTTCATCCTCACCGCCGGGCACTGCGGGCCCACCGGGAGCATCTGGTTCGCGGAGGGTCAGGGCGGCGGGCGACTGGGGCGCACGGCCGGCAGCAGCTTCCCGGGCCATGACTTCTCGCTGGTGCGCTACGACTCCGGGCGGGCCGGGCAGGGCGCCGACGTGGTGGCGATCGGCGGGGGCAACGGTGTGCGGATCACCGGCGCGGGCGAGGCGGCCGTGGGGCAGCGGGTGTTCCGCAGCGGCAGCACCAGCGGGCTGCACGAGGGCGAGGTGACCGGCCTGAACGCCACGGTGAACTATCCCGAGGGCACCGTCACCGGGCTGATCCAGACCACCGTGTGCGCGGAGCCGGGCGACAGCGGGGGCCCGCTGTTCTCGGAGGGGATCGCGTTGGGCGTGACCTCGGGCGGCAGCGGCGACTGCACGACGGGCGGCACGACGTTCTTCCAGCCGGCGCCCGAGGCGCTGACCGCGCTGGGCGTGAAGCTGATCGTGACGACGCCGCGGCGGGGCGCCGCCCAGGGGGCCGCCCCCACGGGCGGGTCCTCGGGGGCGCCCGCAGGCGGCGCCGGGACGCCCGCAGGCGCCTCGCCCGGGGCGTCGGCGGCCGTGACGGGCGCCACGACCGCGAGGACCCTGCTCGCCCGCCTGTCCAACCCGGCGAACATCGGTCCCGGGCTGCTGGTGATCGGGGGGAGTCTGATCGCGCTGGTGGCCACCCGGTGGATCCGCACCGAACAGGACCGGCGGGCGTTCCGTCGGCACCACGCGTCGATGTGGGGCTGACGACGAACGGGCCCCGGCGGGGGCTGACGACCGGGCCGAGGCGGTCCGGGCGCCCCGAGCCGGGCAGCGCACGGCGGTCCGCGCGCCGGGGGCGTCCCGCCGCGCGGAGGAGTCTGCGACGCCGTGGCGGACGGCGGGGGGCCGCTGGGAGGGGAGGCCGGTGGGAGAGGAGGCCGGTTCGAGGGGAGACGGCGATGCCCGGCCGGAGGACGACGGGCCGGAAGGCGGCGGGCCTGGAGCGGGCTGGACCGTGGCCGCCCCTTCCCGTCCGGCGGGAGGGGGCAGACGCGGGCTAAGCGGCTTGGTCCGCCTGCGGGGCGGCCGCGGCCCACTCCAGGACGAGGCGCTGGTACTCCTCGCGCTGCTCGGTGGTCAGTGTCCCGCCCGACCGGCGCCACAGCGCCCGGATCTCCTCGTTGACCTCCGCGGCCGATCGCTCGGAAGCGGCTTCAACAGTGGTGGACATGCTGTGAAGCATAGGCCGACCGGCGTGAAGGCGTCGTGAGTAAGTACGACCGATGCGGGCATATCGGACCGTGTCGCTCATCACGTCGTCCCGCTCAACCCCCTTGACCTGTCTCAGGTTCCGGGCTTACGGCCGTACACGAAGACGTCGTCGCCCGTCTTCAGCAGCGACCAGTACCGCTGGGCGTCCTTGCTGGTCATGTTGACGCAGCCATGGGAGCCCGGCGGGTTCCACATGCTCAGGGCGACCGAGTGGAACGCCTCGCCGCCGTCGAAGAACTGGCTGTACGGCATCGGGACGTCGTACAGGTTCGAGACGTGGTGCAGATCACGCCAGTAGATCCTCTTCAGACCGGTGCGGGTCTCGTAGCCGTCGCGGCCGGTGCGCACCGGAACCGGGCCGTACACCAGCCTGCCGCCGTCCTGTATCCAGCTCAGTTGCAGCGTCAGGTTGACGCAGGCGATACGGCCTTTGTTGGTGGGGCACTTGCCGTCCCTGTTCGGCTTGTTCCCCACGGCTCGCTGGCGGCTCACGAGATCCATCACGCCCCAGGTGACGGGTCCGGCGTAGCCGATGGCGGGCGTGACGCCGTGCGTGGTCTGGAAGTTGCGGATCGCCGAGCAGTCGGCGGCCGACTGGCGTCCGTCGACCGGGCGCCCGAGGAACTTCTCCGCCTGCTTCTGATAGGGGCCGGTCCGCGTCGTGCAGCTCGCCGCCTGCGCCGGCGCGGCGCCCAGCGCGAGCGTGAGCGGCGCCACCAGTCCGGTGACGCCGAGGACGACGGCCCCTCGTCCGCCTATGTGTCTCATCATGGTCCCCTCTCCCCCACGGTGTCCGGGCGCGGTCGCGCGCTCGAAGCCTTAGACGGCCGAGGGGGCGCAGCGGTTGTGACGCGTCTCGGGAAAGTCCGAAAAGGAGACATTCGGCGTCGCACGGCCGCACAGGAGGACGAACGGGGCCGTCCGGGCGTTCGAAGGGCCATGAGGCAGCCGGTGTTGAGCGCAGTGAGACCGCCGACCACGGCCAAAGCGGCGGCGACGACCCGGGCGGCACCGGTGATCCAGGCCGCGTCGTGGGAGGCGAGGAGGGCCGCGGCGGGGCTGCGGCGCTGCGCGGCTGCGGGGCGCACGGGCCGTCTTCGGCCGGTGCGGCCCCGCTCGTCGTCTCGTGCTGTCCGCCCGCGGCGTACGGGCGGTGCGCGTCGTACGGGCCGCCCGCGTCGTAGGGCAGGTACGCGCCGTGGAACGCGTCCGCGCCGTGGAAACGCGTCCGCGGGCGGAGTTCAGTGCCCGCGGGCGATCCACTCGTCGAGGTGCGGGGCCTCGGCGCCGATCGTGGTGGGGTCGCCGTGGCCGGTGAGCACCTTCGTCTCGGGCGGCAGCGTCAGCAGGCGGTCGCGGATCGAGTCGACGATCGTCGGGAAGTGCGAGTAGGAGCGGCCGGTGGCCCCCGGGCCGCCCTGGAACAGGGTGTCGCCGGTGAAGACGACGCCCAGCCCCGGATCGTGCAGGCACACCCCGCCGGGCGCGTGGCCGGGCGTGTGGAGGACCTTCAGGTCGGCGCCGGCCGCCTCGATCACCTGGCCGTCCGCCAAGTGCTCGTCCGGCTCCCGGTCCGGGTGGGTCATCCGCCACAGCGGCAGGTCGTCGGGGTGCAGCCAGATGCTCGCGCCGGTGAGGTCCGCGAGCGCCGGCGCGGCGTTCACGTGGTCGTTGTGGGCGTGGGTGCACACGATGGCGGTCAGTCGGCGGTCGCCCACCGCGGCGGCGACGGCCTCGGCGTCGTGGGCCGCGTCGATGACGACGGCCTCGTGGTCGTCGCCGACGATCCACACGTTGTTGTCGACGTCCCAGGAGCCCCCGTCGAGCGTGAACTGACCGGAGGTGACAAGGCGTTCGATGCGGGCGGCCATCAGAACACCACCACCGAGCGCAGCACGTCGCCCTGCTGCATCCGCTCGAACGCCTTCTCGACCTCGTCTAGTTGGATGGTCGAGCTGACGAACTTGTCCAGCGGCAGGCGGCCTTGCAGGTGCAGGTCGACGAGCATCGGGAAGTCGCGGGAGGGCAGGCAGTCGCCGTACCAGCTCGACTTGAGCGCGCCGCCGCGCCCGAAGACGTCCAGCAGCGGCAGTTCGAGCTTCATCTCGGGCGTGGGGACGCCGACCAGGACGACGGTTCCGGCCAGGTCGCGGGCGTAGAAGGCCTGGCGGTAGGTCTCCGGGCGGCCGACCGCGTCGACGACCACGTCGGCGCCGAATCCGCCGGTCAGCTCGCGGACGGCCTCGACCGGGTCCTTCTCGCGGGAGTTGACGGTGTGCGTGGCGCCCATCTCGCGGGCGGTGGCGAGCTTACGGTCATCGATGTCGACGGCGATGATCTTCGCCGCGCCCGCCAGGTGCGCCCCGGCGATCGCCGCGTCGCCGACGCCGCCGCAGCCGATGACGGCGACCGAGTCGCCGCGTCCGACGCCGCCGGTGTTGATCGCCGCGCCGAGGCCCGCCATCACGCCGCAGCCGAGCAGCCCGGCGACGGCCGGGGAGACGGCGGGGTCGACCTTGGTGCACTGCCCGGCCGCCACCAGCGTCTTCTCGGCGAAGGCGCCGATGCCGAGAGCCGGCGAGAGTTCGGCGCCGTCGGTGAGCGTCATCCGCTGGCGGGCGTTGTGGGTGTCGAAGCAGTACCAGGGGCGCCCGCGCAGACAGGCGCGGCAGGCGCCGCACACGGCACGCCAGTTGAGGACGACGAAGTCGCCGGGCGCGACGTCGGTGACGCCCTCGCCCACCGACTCCACGACGCCGGCGGCCTCGTGGCCGAGCAGGAAGGGGAACTCGTCGTTGATGCCGCCCTGTTTGTAGTGCAGGTCGGTGTGGCAGACGCCGCAGGCCTGGACCTGGACCACGGCCTCGCCGGGCCCCGGGTCCGGCACGACGATCGTCTCGACCCGCACCGGCTCGTCCTTCCCGGGTGCGATCACGCCGCGCACTTCCTGGGCCATGGTGGCTGTCCCCTTCCGTCGACCGTCGGCCGTCCCGTCGACCCTACGCCGTGGCTGATCGGAAACGGAGCGCATGGGCGCGGACCGGGTGCGCGCCGGGCGCCCGCGCCCAGAGCCGCCGTCCGGCGTCCCGTACGTGCGCGGACGGAGTGCGCGCCGGGCGCCGGTCCGCGTCGGCTCGGCGCCGCGGACGGCGGGGACCGGTCCGCACCGCGGCGAGACCGGGCCGGTGACCTGGTTAAGGACGGGCTTCGTCCGCTCGCCGGGATCACGCGGACCGGGTTCGGCGAGGCCCCTCCATGCGGCGACGAGTGAGTGAGTACGCTGGGGCGGGGCCGTGACTGGCGCTGAGGTGGAGCACCACCGGGGAGCGGCCCTCATCGAGTCGTAGCCGCGCGCCTGGGCGATCCATCGCACGCTCAGGAGCAGCACATGTCCCCAGCACGCCTCATGGACGGCGCCGCGCTCGCCCGGCAGATCGTCGAGAAGACCGCGCAGCGGGCCGCCGACCTCACCGACCGCACCGGCACGGCCCCGTGCCTGGCGACGGTGCTGGTCGGCGAGGATCCCGCCTCCGTGACGTACGTCCGTATGAAGCAGAACCGCTGCCGCGCGGCCGGGATCGACTCCCGGCGCGTCGCCCTGCCCGCCACGACCGGCACCGAGGAGCTGGTCGGCACGCTCCGGTCGCTGTCGCAGGACCCGTCGGTCCACGGCATCCTGCTTCAGCACCCCGTGGGCGAGCACGTCGACGAGCGGGCCGCGTTCGAGGCGATCGCGCCCGAGAAGGACGTCGACGGCGTCACCTTCGCCTCTTTCGCCACGATGAGCTTCGGCCTGCCGGGCTTCGTCTCCTGCACGCCCGGCGGCATCATGCGGCTGCTCGACGCCTACGACGTGGACCCCGCGGGCAAGCGCGCCGTCGTGGTCGGGCGCAGCGCGATCCTCGGCAAGCCGGTGGGCATGCTGCTGCTGGCGCGGAACGCCACGGTCACCTACTGCCACTCGCGGACCGCGGATCTGGCGTCCGTGGTGCGGGAGGCCGACATCGTCGTCGCCGCGGTGGGCCGGCCGCGGCTCGTGCGCGGCGAGGACGTCAAGCCCGGCGCGGTCGTGATCGACGCGGGCTACAACGAGGGCAACGTCGGCGACGTCGACTTCGACTCGGCGGCGGAACGCGCCTCGCTCATCACGCCGGTGCCGGGCGGAGTCGGCCCGATGACCATCGCGACGCTCCTGGAGCAGACGGTGGAGGCAGCCGCCCGGCAGCTCGGGGCGTGATCCGGGCGGCTGGGCGCGCAGGCGGGTGACGTCTGGGCCTAGGTGTCGTCGTCGGCGGCGCCGTCATCGGCGTCGGCGCCGGGCCGGGAGCGGGCGTCTGGGAGCAGAGCGGGCGCCCCGGGGCAGGGGGCGGGGCGAGGCAGGGGGCGGGGCGGCCTCCGCGGCCGGAGCGGACCCGGAGCGGGCCCGGACCGGACCCGGGCGGCCCTCGCCCGCACGCCGGGCGCATCCACGGGTGGGGGGCGACTGGAGCCCGCCGCCCCCGGCCCTCGCCCGCGCGCCGGGCGCGCCCGCCTCGGGGTGACGGCGTCGAGGTCAGACGGGTCGTTCGCGGGCCGTGGCGAGCGGCGCGGCCATACTGGCCGACGTGCGCGTAGCGATCATGACGGCGGGGTCCCGAGGCGATGTGGCCCCCTTCACCGGACTGGGGCACGGCCTGGCCCGAGCGGGCCATGCCGTCACCTTGGTCACCCACGCGTGCTTCGAGCCGCTGGTCGCGGGGTCGGGCGTGGGGTTCGCTCCGTTGCCGGTGGATCCGCGGGCCGAGTTGGAGTCCGCGCGCGGGCGGGGGCTGCACCGCAGCGGGACCGGTGCGGGCAAGGTGCTGCGAGGCGTCGTCCTGGCGCGGGCGGCTCTGGCCCGGATGACGGACGACCTGATCGCGGCGGCGGAGAAGAGCGACATGCTGCTGCTGTCCGGCTCCCTGGGGCCGGTCGGACACGCCATGGCCGAGGCGCTGGGCCTGCCCAGCATGAGCGCCCATCTGCAACCGCTCTCCCCCACCGCGGAGTTCGCGCCCGCGCTGCTCGGCGGCGGCCACTGGGGGGCGACGGCGAACCGGGTGGCGGGGCATGGGGTGAACCTCGCCGTGGGGCGGGTCTTCTCGGCCGCGGTGCCCGGCGTCCGCGCGCGGCTGGGGCTGCCGCCCGGCCGCGGCGGCGTCGTCCGCCGGATCCGGACCAGGCCGCGGCTGCCGGTGCAGCACGGCTTCAGCCCGCTGGTGGTGCCCCGGCCGCGCGACTGGGGGGACGGTCTCCAGGTGTGCGGCTACTGGTGGCCGTTCGACCGTGACGTCCGGCTGCCGGAGGAGGTGCGCGCGTTCCTGAGCGCGGGGCCGCCGCCGGTCTTCGTCGGGCTCGGCAGCGCCACGGTGCCCGACCCGGTCCGGCTGAGCGCGACGATCGTCCGCGCGCTGCGCCGTGCGGGGCTGCGCGGGGTGGTGCAGCGGGGCTGGAGCGGTCTCGCGGCGGCGGGCGAGGACATGCTGACCGTGGACGAGGTGCCGCACTCCGCCCTGTTCCCGCACATGGCGGCCGTGGTGCATCACGCGGGGGCGGGCACGACGGCGGCCGGGCTGCGCGCCGGAGTGCCCGCCGTGCCGGTGCCGGTCCAGTTCGACGAGGGCTTCTGGGCGGAGCGGCTGGTCCGGCTCGGCGTGGCCCCGTGTGCGGTACCGCTGCGCGGGCTCACCTCCGACGCGCTCGCCGCGGCACTCGCCCGAGCCGCCCGGGGCGCCGTGCACCGCGAGCGGGCAGAGACCCTGGGCGCCCTGATCCGGGCGGAGGACGGCGTGGCGCCGGTGCTGGCGGCGGTGAACCGGGCAGCGGGCTGACGCCCCGCCGCCCCCGTAAGCCCTGCCTCCGCACCGCACCGCCCCGTCGACTTCCCGGGCCGGTCACCCCCGCTCGCTGCGTTCGCCGCACACACGCGCCGTGGACCGGGCCGGGCTGTGGGGTGGCCGTCCCCACCCGGGCCGCCGATGCCGGGGGCGCCCCCGCTGAGGGCCGCCGCGACCGGGTGGCGCTGTCTGAGGCGGTCGACGCCGACGCGGTGGAGCGGGCCGCCTGGGGCAGCGCGGGGCACCCGGCCGCTGTGGGCAGCCTAGGCCGTGTCCGAGTACCGGACGCACCTCGCGCGGGTGCTGGCCCAGCGGACTGTAAGCGGCGATCTGCGGGCGGCGCGCAGTGTGCCGCAGGCGCTACGCGGTGACCTGCGCGCCGCGCGCGGCGCGCTGTAGGCGGTACGCCACGTACCGCAGGCGGTGCGCGGAACGCTGCGGGCGGTCCGCGGCGACCCACAGGCGGTGCGTCATGTGCCGCAGGCTGTACACAATGCGCCGCAGGCGGTACGCGGCGACCCGTGGGCGGTGCGCCGTTCGCCGCGGGTGGTGCGCGAGGCGCCGCGGCCGGGTGGTCGCCGCGGGCTTCGGCCCGGCGGGAGCGGTGACGGGGCCCGGGGCGTCGTACCGTGCACACAGAGCGGGCGGCCAGAGCGGGCGGGCAGCGCGGGCGGGCAGGCGCCGGTAGCCGCGCGGATCACCGCCGGGCACGGTCCCGCAGGAGAGGAGCGGAGTGTGCGTGACATCCTTCCGGCGCTCGGGCGCTGGTACGCGGCGCGGGCGCCGTTCGGGCTCGCCACGGTCGTCTCGGTCAGTCGCAGCGCACCCCGCGACCCCGGCGCGGCGATGGCCGTCGGGCCGGGCGACGAGGTCGTGGGCAGCGTGTCCGGGGGATGCGTGGAAGGGGCGGTCTTCGAGCTGGCCCAGCAGGCCGTGGCGACCGGCGAGGCGCGCTGGGAGACGTTCGGCTTCAGCGACGAGGACGCGTTCGCGGTCGGCCTCACCTGCGGCGGTGAGATCGGTGTGCTGGTCAGGCCGGTGACGCCCGAGTCGGACGCCGCCTTCGGCGCGGTCGCCGCGTCGGTCGCGCGCGGCGAGCCGGTGACGGTGGCGACGGTGGTCGACGGCCCGGCGCCGCGCGGAGCGACCCTCGCGGTGTGGGCCCGGAAGGTGAGCGGCGCCCTGGGCGAGCCCGGCCTCGACGCGGCGGTCACCGCGGACGCCCGCGGCGAGCTGGCCCTGGGCGCCACGGGTCTGCGCCACTACGGGCCGCGCGGCGAGCGGCGCGAGGACGCCGTCACGGTGTTCCTGCACTCCTTCGCCCCGCCGCCGCGGATGCTGGTGTTCGGCGCGATCGACTACGCCGCCGCCGTGGCCCGGATCGGCGCCTTCCTCGGCTACCGGGTCACGGTGTGCGACGCCCGTCCGGTGTTCGCCACGCCGAAGCGGTTCCCGGACCCCGTGGAGGTCGTCGTGGACTGGCCGCACCGCTACCTGGCGGGCACGGACACCGACGAGCGCACGGTGATCTGCGTGCTCACCCACGACCCGAAGTTCGACGTGCCGCTGCTGGAGGAGGCGCTACGCCGGCCGGCCGCGTACATCGGGGCGATGGGCAGCCGCCGCACCCACCGCGACCGGCTGGAACGGCTGGTCGAGGCCGGTCTGGCGCCGTACGAGCTGTCCCGGCTGCGCTCGCCGGTCGGGCTCGACATCGGCGCCCGCACGCCGGAGGAGGTGGCCGTGTCCGTCGCGGCCGAGATCGTCTCGCTGCGCTGGGGCGGCACCGGAACGCCCCTGACCGAGACCGCCGGCGCCATCCACGCGACAGGTTCCGTCTAGCGGCGAACAGCCCGCCAGGGAACGGCCCCCACGATGTCAGGGTGGACGGGCGCGGTAGTGGAGGGACACGGCGGCAGAACAGCCCACGGGCCGAACTCCCCGGAGCACCGGCTCATAGCCTTCCCTGCCACCGGACCGGCGGATTTCCGCACGGCACAGATTCTCGCAATTCATCCGATGAGGGATGGTTGGGGCACCACCCACCGGGTATGCGGCCTGACATCGGAAGAGGCGCCTACGCCTCGACAGCACATGTGCTATACCACCTCGCTTCGGAAGGAGGTCCGTGACAGCGTCTTCTCGCAGCTCCCGGTCCGCTTCCGCGCACGGAGCGGCCCGGATCTCGCCGCGAAGTCGGCTCGAGAAAGGGAAGTGACCCCGGGGCGGCCCCCCTGACGGGACCGCCCCTCCTCCACGTCCGGGGAGTCGGCGCCCGCTTCCGTCTACGCCTCCGAGCGGCGGGGCAGCCGGTGCAGTTCCACCTCGGCGAGGCGGCCTCCGGTCAGCGTCGCGGTCATGTACGTGCAGTGGGGCTGGCGGCGCCGGTCGGTCGGCGAACCGGGATTGAGCAGGCGCAGCCCGGAGGGCGCGACGGTGTCCCAGGGGATGTGGCTGTGACCGAAGACCAGGACGTCGAGGTCGGGGAAGCGGGCGGCGCAGCGGGCCTCGCGCCCGGCGGCCGCACCGGTCTCGTGCACGACGCCGAACCGCAGCCCGTCCAGTTCGGCGCGCGCCACCTCCGGCAGGCGGGCCCGCAGTTCGGGACCGTCGTTGTTGCCGTACACGCCGATCAGCCGGCGGCTGCGGCTCTCCAGCAGGTCGAGGGTGTCGGCGTCGACCCAGTCGCCCGCGTGCACGACGACGTCGGCGCGCGGGACCTCGGCGAGCAGCCGCTCGGGCAGCTCCTTGGCGCGCTTGGGCAGATGGGTGTCGGTCATCAGCAGGAGACGCACGGCGCCAGCGTATCGCCGGGCGCCCGGCGCGGCGCGAGCGGCGGATCTTCAGCGCGAGCGACGGATGCTCGGGGCGGGCAGCGGATCTTCGGCGCGGACGGCGGATGCTCGGCGCGGACGGCGGATGCTCGGCGCGGACGGCGGATGCTCGGCGCGGGCGACGGATGCCCGGCGCGGGCGGCAGTTCTTCAGGCTGGGCTGCACAGGCAAACTGGACAGTTTCACTTGATGGTTTTATCGTGGCGCCATGACCGACCAGTCCGTCCCCGCGCCCGAGGGCGTCTCCGCATCCGCCGCCATAGCCGCGCGCGACCTGCGCGTGGTGTTCAGCAGGCTGCGCCGCCGCATCCGCGAGGTCGCGCAGGACGAGGACCTGACGCCGTCCCAGGTGTCGGCGCTCACCCTGGTCGGCAAGCACGGCGCGGCCACGGCCAGCGCGCTGGCCTCCGCCGAGGGGGTCAGGCCGCAGTCGATGGCCGCCACGCTCGCCGTGCTGGAGCGCCGACAGCTCATCCGGCGCGCCCCCGATCCCGACGACGGGCGGCGGCAACTGGTCACCCTCACCGACGGCGGCCGCGAGCGCATCGAGGGCAATCGGCAGGTCCGCCAGGAGTGGCTGCCCCGGGCCTTGCAGGAGCGGTACAGCGAGGACGAGCGGCAGACCCTGATCGAGGCGTTCGCCCTGCTGGAACGGCTGACCCGGTCGTGAAGCCGAGGCTCACCCGCAGCACCGGCACCGCCGAGGCCGGTAGCCCGGCCCCCGACGCCTTCGACCGACGGCTCATCCCGCCGATGATCCTCGGCTCCGTCCTCAACCCGATCAACTCCTCGATGATCGCGGTGGCTCTGGTGCCGATCGGCGCCGCCTTCGGAGCCCCGCCGTCGCAGACGGTCTGGCTGATCTCGGCGCTGTACCTGGCGACCGCCGTGGGCCAGCCGGTCATCGGGCGGCTCGTGGACATGTACGGACCGCGCCGGCTGTATCTCTGCGGCACGGCGCTGGTCGGCGCGGCGGGCCTGCTGGGCGTCCTCGCGCCGTCGCTGGGCGCCCTCGTGGGCGCGCGGGTGCTGCTGGGGTTCGGGACGTCGGCGGCCTATCCGGCGGCGATGCAGCTCACCCGGCGCGAGGCCGAACGGACCGGTCAGGACAGTCCGGCGGGCGTGCTGACGGCGCTCGCCGTCGCCAACCAGACGGTGGCCGTGGTCGGGCCGGCGCTCGGCGGGCTGCTGATCGGCGCCGGCGGCTGGCGCGCGGTGTTCACCGTCAACGTGCCGCTGTCCGCGGCCTGTCTGGTGCTCGGCGCCCTGCGGCTGCCGAAGGAGCGGCCGGCCGCGGGCTCCCGGCGGGGCGTGGACCTGCTCGGCATGGCCCTGTTCGCCGGGGCGCTGGTGTCGCTGATGCTGTTCCTGACGGCCCCGCGAGCGGACCGCTGGTACCTGCCGCTGCTCGCCGCCGCGGCCGGCGCCGCCTTCACGGTGCGCGAACTGCGGGCGGCCCAGCCGTTCGTCGACCTCCGGGTGCTGAGCGGCAACGTCCCGCTGCTGGCCACGTATCTGCGGCAACTGCTCGGCTACACCGCGTCCTACGCCTTCCTGTACGGCTACACGCAGTGGCTGGAGGAGGGCCGGGGGCTCAGCGCCTCCACGGCCGGACTGGTGCTGCTGCCGTTGTCGGCCGCCGCCCTCGTCGTCTCCACCCTCACCGGGCGGCGGGAGGCGGTCCGGGCGAAACTCGTCGTCGGCGCCTCCGTCCAGGTCGCGGGCTGCGCCCTGCTGCTGTGCGTCGGCGCTGGCAGCCCTGTGTGGCTGCTGCTCGGCGCGGGCGCGGTGATGGGCGTGCCCCAGGGCCTGATCGGCCTCGCCACCCAGAACGCGCTGTACCGGCAGGCCGCTCCGGAGCGGATCGCCTCGGCCGCCGGGCTGCTGCGCACCTTCGGTTACCTCGGCGCGCTGAGCGCCTCCGCCGCCACGGCGGGGTTCTTCCCGCACCGCGCCGACACGGCCGGGCTGCACGGCCTGGCCCTGCTCATGGCCGCCGGATCGGCGCTGCTCCTGCTGAGCGTCCTGCCCGACCGGTCGCTCGCACGTCTCACCCCCCGCACCCTCCGAAAGGCCTGATCCATGGCAGTCACCGCACTCGACCCGCGCACCGCCCTCGTGGCGATCGACCTCCAGGCCGGCATCGTCGCCGCGCCGACCGTTCCCGTTCCGGGCGCCGAGGCGGTGGCCCGCACGGCAGAGCTGGCCGACGCCTTCCGCGCCCGTGGCCTGCCCGTCGTGCTGGTCCGGGTCTCCTTCGCGTCCGACTCCGGCGACATCCCGCCCGGCCGCACCGAGGGCGCCCCCCGCGTCAGCCGTGCGGAGGGCTGGGACGAGATCGTTCCCGAGCTGGCCGGGCATCCGGGCGACCTCACCGTCACGAAGCACAACTGGGGCGCCTTCCACGGCACCGACCTCGACGTCCAGCTTCGCCGCCGCGGGGTGACGCAGATCGTGCTGACCGGCATCGCGACCAGCATCGGCGTGGAGTCCACCGCCCGCGCCGCCTACGAGCACGGCTATCACGTCACCCTGGCCACCGACGCGATGGCCGACATGAGCGCCGAGGCGCACGAGAACAGCGTCACCCGGATCTTCCCCCGCCTGGGCGAGACCGGCACCGCCGCAGAGATCCTGCGGTCGCTGTCCACGACGCACGGCTGACGCGCCCGCGCGGAGGGCACACGGCATGCGCCCCGCACGCATGAAAGGCATACGGCGTGCAGCCCCGCACGCGTGCAGGGCGCATCGGGGTCGGCAGACCTGAGAAGGGCAGCCGACGGAGGCCAGTCGACAGGCCGACGCCAGTCCCCAGTGCTCAGCCCTCAGTGCTCAGCCCTCAGTGCTCAGTCCTCGCCCCGCACGATGTTCCAGTCGGCGCCGTTCTCCGGGCCGCCGCGCTCGCGGCGCGGACCGGTGGCGTCGATCGCCGGAAGGCAGGTGCGCACCCCGTTCCGACGCACCCGGCGGGCCGTCGCCCACCCCGTCTCGGCTCGCCGGACGTCCGGTTTCTCGGGACGGTGCACGATCACGACGTCTCATCTTCCTTCTGCTCTGCGGTCTCCCCCGCCATGGGGGCGTGCGTCTACGCCCCTTCAGGTGCCCGTGCGGGACCAGGGAAAACCCTCCCCCCGTCCCGTACGGGCACGGCTCAGCCGGAGTCGGACCAGCGTCGGCGGCCCTGGTCGTCGCTGCGCCTGGTCCCGGGCGAGCCCAGTTCGTGCGGCGTCAGGCGCCGCCCCGTCTCCTCGGCCCGCGGCACTTCGTCCGGTTCGCGTCGCTGCTGCGTCTCGTGCGCCGGACCGGAGTCCGGCAGAGTCGTCGGGTGCTTCCCGCCTCGCGACGTCCTCGACTCGTCCTGCTTGACCCGGATGCCGAGCCGGACGGCCCACACCAGGGCGGCCACGACGACGAGGGCGCCGACGACGATGACGACGCCCGCGAGGGCGGAGCCCGCGGCGGCTGCTTCGTATCGGCTGATGTCCATGGCGCGCGGGTACCCGTCCGGCTTCGACGGATTCGCCGGAGTTCGGATGAAGTACGGCGGCGCCGACGCGGAGGAGTCCGCCGAGGGCGCGACAGCGGAAGGAGCGCCTGTCGCACCGCGGTGGAGAGCGCCGCCCAGTTGCGGCGAAGGGAGCGCGCGGCGTGCCGCGGGAGGCGGTGGGCGCGGGGTCGCGCCACCCGCCACACGGGTGTGCCGTACCGGCGTCACGGCAGGTCTGAGCGCCCGCGACCCGGCCGGTGCTTAGGGTCCTGGGCTGTGGCACACACCTTCGAAGAGCTGGTGGCCAAGCATCGCGCGGCCGACGAGGCGCACCAACGGGTCGAGCAACTGCGGGAGGACTACGGGCCGCCCGCGCAGGAGCGCTGGACCGGGATGCAGACGGAGACGTACGAGACGGCATGGCGGGCCTGGCGCGACCTCGCCCGCGATCTCCAGGGCGCGCTGAACGAGTACGCGAGCGACGAGGGCAGGTCCCGCTCGGAGATCGAGGCCGACGTGGAGCGGGTCGCGGAGTCCGACGGCGGCGCCGCGTCGGACGGGACCTGAACCGCCGCGCCGCCGTCACCACCGGTCGCCTGGGACCGGCGGCCGCGGTCACCGGCCCAGGACCAGCTCGCACCACACCTGTTTGCCGCCGCTGACGGGAAGGCTGCCCCAGGCGCCCGACACGGCCTCGACGAGGAGGACGCCCCGGCCTCCGGTGGCCTCCCATCCGATGCTGGTCGGCTTGACGGGGGCGCGCGGCGAGGTGTCGGCCACGGCGATGCGCAGCCGGCGGTGCACCAGGGTGAGATCCAGACGGACCTGCCCCTCGGTGTGCACGAGGGCGTTGGTGACTAACTCGGAGACGACGAGGAGGGCGGCGTCGGCGTCCGCCGTCACGTCCCATGTGCGCAGGACGCGCCGGGTGAAGCGGCGGGCGTGCCGGACCGCCTCGGGCACCCGCCACACCGTCCAGCTCTCGCGCAGCGGGCGCACGGCGAGTCCGTCGTAGCGCATGAGCAGCAGGGCGATGTCGTCGTCGCGGCGGGCGCCGGTCAGCAGGGCGTCGGCGACCGGGCCGAGGCGGCCGGGGTCGGCGGCGGCCAGCCCCTCGGCGAATCGATTCATCCCCTCGTCGAGATCGGCCTCCGGCGACTCCACCAGGCCGTCCGTCGCCAGGGCGAGCACGGCGCCGGGCCGGAGCCGCAGCGGAGTCATGGGGAACTCGGCCTCCGCGAGCACGCCGAGCGGCGGGCCGCCCTCCGCCTCGACGGTCTCCACGCGGCCGTCGGGGCGGCGCAGCAGCGGCGGCAGATGCCCGGCGCGCACGCACCAGGCGAGACCGGCCTCCATGTCGACGTCGACGTAGGAGCAGGTCGCGAAGAGGTCGGTCTCCATGTCCAGCAGCAGTCTGTTGGCGTGCGAGACCACCACGTCCGGGGGGTGTCCCTCGGCGGCGTAGGCGCGCAGCGCGGTGCGCATCTGCCCCATCAAGGTGGCCGCGCCCGCGTTGTGGCCCTGGACGTCGCCGATGACGAGGGCCGCGTGGTTGTCGGGCAGCGGGATCACGTCGTACCAGTCGCCGCCGACCTCCAGTCCGGCGGTGGCGGGCAGATAGCGGGCGACGGCCTCGGCGCCGGGCAGCCGGGGCAGGCGGCGGGGCAGCAGGGTGCGCTGGAGCATGCCGACGAGTTCGTGCTCGGCGTCGAAGGCGTGGGCGCGTATCAGGGCCTGGCCGGCCAGTCCGGCGGCGGCGGTGAGCAGGGCGCGCTCGTCGGGGCCGAAGTCGTGCGGGGCGTTCCAGCCGATCAGGCAGGCGCCGGCGGTCCGGCCGCCCGCGGGCAGCGGCAGCACGGCGAGTCCGCCGGGCCCGACCCCGGCCAGCGCGGGCTCCAGGGCGGCCCCGGCGGGCCAGATCCGGGTGCGGCCCTCGCGCAGGGCGGCGGCCAGGGTGGGCATGGCGCGCACCGGTGCGTCGGGCCACTCGGCGCGCCACTCCTGGCGCCACAGGTCCGGCCAGGACGCGGGGGCGGCCGGGACCAGGACGGTGAAGACGAGCCGGTCGTTCTCCAGTTCGGCCAGTGCGATCCGGTCCGCCCGCAGGGGCTCGCGCAGGGCGGTGACCACCGCCTGGCTCACGTCGCGGACGGTGCCCGCGGTCGCCAGGGCGGCGGCGAGCCGCTGGATGCGGGCCACGTCGGTGCCGCCGGAGCGCAGAGTGGAGGCGTCCGCGACGGCGCCGGCCAGGCGGGCGGGGCGGCCGTCCGCGCCGGGCAGCAGCCGGGCGCTCAGCCGCAGCCAGCGGGGCGGTCCATGGGGCTGGACGACGCGGAACTCCAGCTCCCGGTCGCCTACGGTCATGTGGTCGGCCTCGACGACGGACATCAGCGCGGGCAGGTCCTCGGGCACGGTGAGCGCCAGCAGCGTCTCGACCCTGCCGTCGAAACCGGCGCGGCCGAGGCCGAACAGGGCGAGGACGGCGTCGCCCGCCTCCACCCGCCCGCTGTCCATGGCGAAGCGGAAGGCGTCGGGCGGCAGTTCCCCGGCGTCGGCGGTCTCGTCGGACGGCGGGTAGCCGAGGGCCCCGGCGATCAGCTCCAGGCAGGCACGGTCCTCGGCGTCGAAGCCGCCCGGACTCTCGGTGACCGCGAGAAGGCAGCCGTTCGGGCCGGGCAGCGGCAGGGCGGCCAGCGAAACGCCGTTCACGGGCGGCTGCCGTCCGTCAGCGTCGGCGGCGCGGGCGCTGTCGTCAGGATAGGCGCCGTCGCCTGCATGAGCGCCGTCGTCGAGATGAGCGCCGACGCCTGCATGAGCGCCGTCGTCGGCATGGGTGCCGTCGTCGGGATGAGCGCCGTTGCCTGCGCGGGCATCGGCGTCAGCGCGGGCGGCGGATTCTCCGGGGCCGAGCCACACCGCGCGCCGCAGGCGCAGGGCCTGGGCCGTCGCGGCGCCTCCGGCGAGGGGGTAGTCCTCGCGCAGGCCGTACAAGGTGTGCGGCACGCCCGCGGACTCCGCCAGGAGCAGCGTGTCGCCGGACAGGCCGAGGAAGTAGAGACCGGCGAAGGCGGCGCCGGCGAAGACGAGGGCCTGTTCCAGGACGCGGCGCGCTCGGCCGCTAGCGGGCGGCCCGTGAGCGAGCGTCCGCAGCGCAAGCTCGGCCTGGGCAGTCCTCGCTCCGCGTGCCGTAGCGCCCTCACTGACCACGTTGGCCATTACAGCGCGTATCTCCCTCGTGCGCAGCCCCTGTGACGGGCCTTGACTCGCCTCGGCTCGGCGGCGGACGCGGCGCGTTCCGGAGCCCGGGTCCAGGATGCGGGACGCGGACTCCGGGGTCCGGAACGCTGTGGGGGTGAAGTGGCCCCGCGGGCGTACCGCGGGGCCGGTACGGGAGCACCGCGGGCGCGGTACGGAAGCACCGCGCGCGGTACGGAAGCACCGCGCGCGGTACGGAAGCACCGCGGGCGCGGTACGGAGACGCCGCGCCCGTCCCCGACACACAGTCAGCCGCGCGCCGGGCAGTTCGCCGTGCGGCAGCCCGCCGTGGGGCAGCCCGCCGTGCGGCAGGCCGCCGCCAGGCCCCGGTGATGGATGCGGCCTCGGCGGCAACCCCGCTGTTCCTCCACGGGCCTACGCCCGGTCGCCGCCGGTACCGCTGGAGCGGTGAGACGGTGAGGCGGTATGGCGGCCGGTCAGGACCCCGCGCCCATGGCGGCGCCGCCCTGCGCGCCGGACGGGTCGGCGGACGCCGCCCCGGATCCGTCGGCGCCGGAGCCGTCCCCACCAGCCTGCTGGTCCCCGCCGCCCTGCTGGTCCGCCCCGGACTGGTCCCCCGCCCCGTTCGCGTCGCCGTTTCCGGCCGCTCCGCCGCCGTCGCCGAGGGTCGCGCCGGTGGCCTGGAGGGCCGCGGTGACCGGCTGGAAGAAGGTCTCGCCGCCCTGGGTGCAGTCGCCGCTGCCGCCCGAGGTGAGGCCGACGGCGCCGCCGTCCTGGGTGAACAGGGAGCCGCCGCTGTCGCCCGGCTCGGCGCACACGTTCGTCTGGATCAGGCCGTTGACGGTGTCGACGCCGTTCGGGTCGGTCTCGCTCTGGAAGTTGACCGTGGCGTCCAGGCCGGTCACGGTCCCGTCGTGCAGGCCCGTGGTGCTGCCCATCCGGAAGACGGTCTGGCCGACCGTGGCGTCCACCGCCTGGGTGATCGGGACGGTCTGGCCGTTCCCGGTGGCGACCTCGCTCGGCGCCTGGGTGTTCGGGTCGTCGTACTTGAGGAGGGAGAAGTCGTTGCCGGGGAAGGTCGCCTGGTCCACGGTGGCGACCGGCTGCCCGTCCTGGGAGTCGGCCCACTGCTTGGCCGCGACGCCGCAGTGACCGGCCGTCAGGAACGCCGGAGAGCCGTCGGACGCTTTCACGTTGAAGCCGAGGGAGCAGCGTATGGTGCCGCCGCCGTCGGCCTGGGCGAAGATGGCGTCGCCGCCGGAGGCGAAGGTCTTGAAGGCGCCGGCCGACCTCTTCAAGGTGGCCATGCCCGAGCCGAGGCCCTGGACGGCGGACTGGAGCCGGTTCCACCGGGCGCCGGTGACCGTGCGGTCGGCGGTGACCACGACCTTGTTCGTGCGCGGGTCGACGGCCCACGCGCTGCCGGGGACGGCGGCCTTGGCCTTCAGGGTGCGCGCGGCCGACTTGAGGGCGGCGGAGCTGTTGCCGACCTTGCGCACGGTCGCGCCCGCCTTCCGCGCCCGCATGACCGCGTCGTCCCCGCCGCCCGCCACGTCGACGACGAGCTGTCGCTTGGCGCCGTCGTAGTAGGAGCCGGCGAAGGCGTCGCCGAGGGTGTGGGCCAGCCGCGAGGCGACGTCCGAGGCGTCCTTCGCCTGGAGGGTTCTGGGGGCGGCCTGGTCCGCCGCGCCGCCTTGGGAGGCGTGGGCGTTCGGCAGCAGTATCGCCGCCGCGCCGAGCGCCGCCACGCCGCCCGCCGCGACTGCGGCCCTACGCTTCGGAATTCGCTTGTGACTCACGCTTCTCGACCTCCCGGGGACGCGGCCGTGCCGCCGTCCGGCAGTGGTTGGGCCCTGGACGGCCGTTGGTACGCACGACGGGAGTGGGGCGTTCAACTCCCCTTGCCGACCAGCCCGGTTCAGCGCGGAACCGGCCATCGGACACGACGTGTGACGAACCGGCCACGCAGCGTCGACGAACTACCCCTGGACAGGGGCGGAATGCTTGCTTCAGCGAATCTGCACAGCGGCTTCCCAACGGGGTCACCGCGTCCGGCGGATCTGCACAATCAGGGGTGGGGGCCCGCGCCTTTGGAGCGGAGTGCCGGATTCCGCCCTGTTCGGGCGACGGCTCGAACGGGGCCGCCCGGCAAGGCTTGTGAAGAAGTGGCCGACGACTCGTGCCCGCGCCTGCACGACTGACCCGCCAAGGCCGGCAAGTCCGCAGGCCGGAGCGTTCGTTGAGTGGAAGCCCCGGGCGTCCGCGTGCTTTGATCCATCGCACCGCGGGGCACGCCGGGCACTGGCAGGAACGGCGCCGGGCGCCCGTGGCCGCGGCCATTCCCCCGTCTTTCGACGAGGGCGGCGCTCACCCCTTTTGCCATCCCCACATGAAGGGAAGTTCCCCCATGAACTCCACCCCCCAGGTTGCGACCGCTGAGATCTCCGACGCCGACCTCGACAACGTGTCCGGCGGTCTGTCCGTGAACGCCCTCGGCGCCGTCACGGGCGTGGTGGACGGCATCGCCCCGGTCACCGGCGTGGTCGACACCGCCGTCGGCACCGTCGAAGGTGTGACCGGTCTGCACACCGCCCCGATCACCAACCTGGTCGCCGGTCTCTGACCGCACCGCATCACCGTCGAGTCCCGGAGCCGTAGACGGCTCCGGGACTCGACGGGCATCCCGAAACGTCTCAGCCCCGGTGAGGGAAGGTTCCGTGCAGTTCCGCCAACAGGCCCTCGCCAAGCTCCAGTCGCCGGAAGAACTCGATCTTCCGGTCCGGCTCGCCCGACCGCAGGGCTGGCTCGTGCTCTCCGTGACGCTGGTCGCGACCGCCGCCGCCTGCCTGTGGGCCGTGACCGGCTCCGTGGCCTCCACGGTGTCCGCGCAGGCCGTCCTCACCCACGGGCAGGGCAGTTATCTGCTGCAAAGCCCGGTGGCCGGCCAGGTCACCGCCGTGCTCGCCGAACAGGGCGAGCAACTGCCCGCCAGCGCACCGGTGGTGAAGGTGCGCACCGGCCAGGGCGAGTCGGTGGTCCGCACGGTCGCCGCGGGCCGGGTCACCGCGCTCGCCGCCGCCCTCGGGCAGATCGTCTCCACCGGCGCGGACGTGGCCGCCGTCGAGAAGGTCGCGCACCGCTCCGACCCGCTGTACGCGACGGTCTACGTGCCCGCGCAGAACGCCTCCGCCATCCCCGCCGGCGCCGCCGTCGACCTCACCGTCTCCTCGGTCCCGGCGCAGCGGTACGGCGTGCTGCGCGGCCAGGTGAAGGCGGTGGACCGCGCGGCCCAGTCGGCGCAGCAGATCGGCGCCTACCTCGGAGACGGCCAGTTGGGCGAGCAGTTCACCCGCTCAGGGCGCCCGGTCGCCGTGCTCGTACGGCTCGACGCCTCGTCCGCCACGAAGAGCGGTTACCGGTGGTCGTCCGCCGGCGGGCCGCCGTTCCGGCTCGACTCCATGACCCTGGCGTCGGCCTCGATCCGCCTGGCCGACCAGCGCCCCGTCGATTGGCTGCTGCCGTGACCACTGCCCAGGAGACCCGCCGTCGTCGGGCCGCCCCGCCGCGGCGCCCGGTTCCCCGGCGGCGCGCGCGGACCGTCCGCACGCCCACCGTGCTCCAGATGGAGGCCGTGGAGTGCGGCGCCGCCTCGCTCGCCATGGTGCTCGGCCACTACGGGCGGCATGTCCCGCTGGAGGAGCTGCGCATCGCCTGCGGCGTCTCCCGGGACGGCTCGCGCGCCAGCAACCTGCTGAAGGCGGCGCGCGGTTACGGCCTGACGGCCAAGGGCATGCAGATGGACACCGCGGCTCTCGCCGAGGCGGCGGCGCCCGCCGTCCTGTTCTGGGAGTTCAACCACTACGTCGTCTACGACGGCATGGGCCGCCGTCTGGGACGGCGCGGGGTGTACGTCAACGACCCGGGCAAGGGACGCCGGTTCGTGCCCATGGAGGACTTCGACACCAGCTTCACCGGCGTGGTGCTGGTGCTGGAGCCCGGCGAGGGCTTCGTCCGGGGCGGACGGCGGCCCGGCGTCCTGGGCGCGCTCCCGGCCCGGCTGCGCGGCACCGCGGGCGCGCTGCCCGCCTCGGTGCTGGCCAGCCTGCTGCTGGTGGTGGTCGGCGCGGCGGCGCCCGCGCTCAGCCGCACGTACATCGACGAGTACCTGATCGGCGGGCAGACCTCGCTGCTCGGCGTGCTGTTCGCGTCGATGGGCGCGTGCGTGCTGCTCACGGCGGTGCTGACCTGGCTCCAGCAGGCCAACCTGCTGCACGGGCGGCTGGTGTCGTCCACCCTGACCGGCGCCCGCTTCCTGCGCCATCTGCTGCGCCTGCCGGTGACCTTCTTCGCCCAGCGCAGCCCGGCCGACCTGGTGCAGCGGCTCCAGTCCAACGACCAGGTGGCCGAGACCCTGGCCCGCGACCTCGCGGCGGCCGGCGTGGACGCGGTGGTCGTCGTGCTCTATGCGGTGCTCCTGTACACGTACGACCCGCAGCTCACCTTCGTCGGCATCGGGGTCGCGCTGCTCAACATCGCGGCGATGCGGGTGGTCGTACGGCTGCGCGCGACCCGGACGGCGAAGCTGCGCGCGGACACCGCGCGGCTGACCAACACCGCCTACACCGGCTTGCAGTCGATCGAGACGATGAAGGCGACCGGCGGCGAGGACGGCTACTTCCGCACCTGGGCGGGGCAGCACGCCGCCACCCTGGAGGAGCAGCAGCGGCTCGGCGTGCCGAGCGCCTGGCTGGGGGTGGCAGCTCCGACCCTGGCCACTCTCAACAGCGCGCTGATCCTGTGGATCGGCGGGATGCGGGCGGTGGAGGGCCACATCTCGGTCGGTCTGCTGGTCGCGTTCCAGGCGCTGGTGACCCGGTTCACCGCGCCGCTGACCCGGCTCAACGGCGTCGCGGGCCGCATCCAGGACTTCGCGGCCGACGTCGCCCGGCTCAAGGACGTGGAGACGTTCCGCGCCGACCCGGTCTACGCCCGCCCCGGCGGCGACTCGGCCCGGCGGCTGCGCGGCCACGTCGAGCTGGAGAACGTCACGTTCGGCTACAGCCCGCTGGACGAGCCGCTGCTCGCCGGCTTCGACCTGACCGTGGGACCGGGACAGCAGGTGGCGCTGGTCGGCGGCTCGGGCAGCGGCAAGTCCACGGTGTCCCGGCTGATCTCGGGGCTGTACACGCCGTGGGAGGGGGTGATCCGCATCGACGGGCGGCGGCTGGAGGACATTCCTCGCGCCGCCCTCGCCGCCTCGGTGTCCTTCGTCGACCAGGACGTGTTCCTCTTCGAGGGCTCGGTCCGTGACAACGTCGCCCTGTGGGACCCGTCGATCCCGGACGAGGCCGTGGCGGAGGCGCTGCGCGACGCCGCCCTGTATGACGTCGTGGTGCGCCGCCCCGGCGGCGTCCACAGCAAGGTCGAGCAGGACGGCCGGAACTTCTCCGGCGGGCAGCGGCAGCGGCTGGAGATCGCCCGCGCTCTGGTGCGCCGGCCCAGCATCCTCGTGCTGGACGAGGTGACCAGCGCGCTGGACGCCGAGACCGAGCAGATCGTCATGGACAACTTGCGGCGGCGCGGCTGCGCGTGCGTGGTGATCGCCCACCGGCTGTCCACCGTGCGCGACAGCGACGAGATCGTGGTGCTCCAGCACGGCACGGTGGTCGAGCGCGGGCGGCACACGGAACTGGTCGCGCGCGGCGGCGCGTACGCGGCCCTGGTCAGGGAGCGGTGAGATGACAGCCGTGGAGGAAGGCGACCTGGTGCTCGGGTCGCTGGGCGGGCTCGGCACGCCGGTCGACTGCGCGGGCGTCGGGCGGCTGGACCTGGAGGGCCCGCAGGTGCTGTGGCTGGTCGCGTCCGGCGCGGCGGACCTGTTCGCGGTGGACGCGGCGGAGCAGGGCCACTGGCACCACCTGGGCCGGCTGGAGGCGGGCGCGCTGGTGCTCGGGCCGGTCGCCGGGCCGCGGCACACGCTGGTGGCGCGCCCGCTGCGGGACTGCGCGGTGCGCCGCGTCGGGCTGCGCGAGCTGCACCAGCCCGCCGGAACCCAGACCTGGTCGTACGACGAGTACGGCAACCCGCAGTACGTGCCGCCCACGACCAGTGCGCTGGAGTACGCGCTGGCGCTCGGCGCGGGGCGCGGGCTGTCCGTGCTGTTCCAGGCGCCGGTGGCCGAGGACCGCTCCACGGCGCCCTCGGACGACGACGTGTTCTGGATGCGGGTGCCGCCGGGCAGCGTGCGGTACGGGGCGGACTACGGCGCCGACGCGGCGGCCGACCTGCTGATGGACCCGGGACTCTGGCAGAGCATGGTCGACCAGCAGTACCGGCTGCTGACGGCGCTGGACCGCTGGATCGAGGAGCGCGAGCGCACCCACGAGACGCGGACGGCGGCGGGCATCGCCGCAGGCGAGGCGGTGCGCGCCCAGGCCGACCAGACGCTGCTGGCCTCCATCGGCCGGTCCTCGCAGCGGCGGGTCACGGCCGCCGACGCCGACGCCGCCTACGCGGCCTGCGAGCTGGTGGCCCGCGCCGCGGGCGTCACGCTCGCCGCGGCCCCGCAGTCCGGCACGGTCAGCGACCGGCTCGACCCGGTGGAGCGGATCGCGCTGGCCTCCCGGCTGCGGACCCGGGCGGTGCGGCTCCAGGGGCGCTGGTGGCGGGAGAACGTCGGGCCGCTGGTGGGCTGCCGGGAGCTGTCGGGCGCGCCGGTGGCGCTGCTGTGGCGGCGCGGCGGCTATGTGGCCGTGCATCCGGCGACCGGGCGGGAGACGCCGGTCGAGAAGGCGAACGCCCGGGAGTTCGAGGAGCGCGCGGTGATGTTCTACCGCCCGCTGCCCGACCGCAGGCCGAGCCCGCTCGGCCTGGTCCGGTTCAGCCTGCGCGGGACCCGCGGCGACCTGCTGAACCTGATGGTCAGCGGACTGGTGACGGTGGCTGTCGGCGCGCTCGTGCCGATCGCCACCGGCCGGGTGCTCGGCCAGTTCGTGCCGCGGGCGCAGGAGGGGCCGATCGGGCAGGTGTGCCTGGCGGTGATGGTCAGCAGTCTCGTGGCGGCGGCCTTCATGCTGCTGGAGAACCTGACGATCCTGCGGATCGAGGGGCGGATCGAGGCGACGTTGCAGCCCGCGGTGTGGGACCGGCTGCTGCGGCTGCCGACGAAGTTCTTCACCGAGCGGTCCACCGGGGAGCTGGCGAGCGCCGCCATGGGCGTGAGCGCGATCCGCCGGCTGCTGGCGGGGGTGGGGCCGGTCGTCGCGCAGTCCCTGACGGTGGGGGTGATGAACCTGGCGCTGCTGTTCTGGTACAGCGCCTCGATGGCGCTGGCCGCGATGGGCATGCTCGTCGTGATCGCCGCGGTGTTCCTGGGGCTCGGGCTGTGGCAGGTGCGCTGGCAGCGCCGGCTGGTGGTGCTCACCAACAAGCTGAACAACCAGGCGTTCCAGACCCTGCGCGGGCTGCCGAAGCTGCGGGTGGCGGCGGCCGAGAACTACGCGTACGCCGCCTGGGCCGAGAGGTTCGCGCGCAGCCGCGAGCTCCAGCAGAAGACAGGCCGGATCAAGAACATGACCACGGTGCTGGGCGCGGTGTATCTGCCGGTGTGCACGCTGGTGATGTTCATGCTGCTGGCGGGTCCGGCGCGCGGATCGATGTCGGCGGCGGCGTTCCTGACCTTCAACGCCTCGGTCACCATGCTGCTGACCTCGGTCACCCAGCTCACCGGGGCGTTCGTCTCGGCGGTGGCCGCGCTGCCGCTGTACGAGGAGATCAGGCCGGTGCTGGACGCGGCGCCCGAGGTGCGCACCGGGAGCACCCGGCCGGGTCCGCTGTCCGGGGCGGTCGAGGCGCGGCGGCTGTCGTTCCGGTACGCCGACGACGGGCCGCTGGTCCTGGACGACGTGTCGTTCCAGGCGCGGCCGGGCGAGTTCACGGCGATCGTCGGCCCCAGCGGCTGCGGGAAGTCGACGCTGCTGCGGCTGCTGATCGGCTTCGACCGCCCGCTGTCGGGCGGTGTGCTCTACGACGGTCAGGACCTCGCCGCGCTCGACCAGTCGGCGGTGCGCCGGCAGTGCGGGGTGGTGCTCCAGCACGCCCAGCCGTTCACCGGGTCGATCCTGGACGTCATCCGCGGCGCCGAGCCGTGCTCGCCGGAGGAGGCGATGGCCGCGGCGGAGATGGCGGGGCTGGCCGAGGACGTACGGCGGATGCCGATGGGCCTGCACACCCTCGTCTCGGGCGGCGGCGCCGTCTCCGGCGGCCAGCGGCAGCGGCTGATGATCGCCCAGGCGCTGGTGCGCCGCCCCCGGATCCTGTTCTTCGACGAGGCGACCAGCGCGCTGGACAACGACACCCAGCGGATCGTGATGGAGAGCACCCGCAAGCTGAACGCCACCCGGATCGTCATCGCGCACCGCCTGTCGACGGTGCTGGACGCCGACCGCGTCGTCGTCCTGGAGGACGGCCGGGTCGCGCAGCAGGGGCCGCCGGCCGAGCTGCTCGCGGACACCGGCGGCAGGCTGCACGAGCTGGTGCGGCGCCAGCTCGCGTGACGGCCGTCGCCGCCCGGCGCCGGCGCGACTGCGCGTGACGGGTGATCGACGGGGCGTAGGACGCCGCGCGAGGGGTATCAACCGGCGCATGCGAATCGGCGTGATGGACGTGGGGTCGAAGACGGTGCGGCTGGTGGTGGCGGACGCGGAGGGCGGGGCGCCGCTTCCGGTGCACACCGCCAAGTGGCGGCTGAGACTCTCGGAGCAGGTGAGCCCCGGGGAGAGCATCCCGGCGGAGGCGGTGGAGGGGCTGGTCGGGGCGGTCGCGGAGGCGAGCGGGACCGCGGCCCGGTGGGGGGCGTACGGTCCGCTGGCCTTCGCGACCGCCGTGGTCCGCGGCGCTCCCAACCGGGCGGAGGTGCTGCGCGCCGTCCGGACGCGCACCGGCGTGGCGCTGTGCACCCTGCCCGGTGAGATCGAGGCCGAGCTGGCGTTTCTCGGCGCCCGGCGCTGGATGGGCTGGCGGTCGGGTCCGCTGGCCCTGCTCGACATCGGCGGCGGCTCGCTGGACGTGGCCTTCGGCCGCGGCCGGCTGCCCGACTTCGTGGCCTCGCTGCCGCTGGGCGCCGGGCGGCTCACGCACGAGTTCTTCCCCGACGGGGACCCGCCGTCCCCGGAGCTGCTCAGGGCGCTGCGGCGCCGGGTCCGGCACGAGCTGCGGGACGCGGCCGCCCGGATCCGCTGGGAGGGGCCGCGCACGGCGGTGGTCACCTCGCGCACCTTCCAGCAGCTCGGGCGGCTGTGCGGGGCGGCTCCCGGACGGCACGGGCCGTTCGTGGAGCGGGAGTTGCGTCGTGCGGACCTGAGCCGGGCGGTCGGCAGGCTCGCCGCCCTGCCCGCCGCCGAGCGGGCCTCGCTGCCCGGCATCTCCGCGCCGCGCGCCGCGCAGAGCCTGGCCGGGGCGGTGGCCGGGCACACCGCGATGAAACTGACCGGCCTGAAGACGGCCGCCGTCTGCCCGTGGGCGATCCGCGAGGGAGTGATGCTGCGGCACATCGAGGACGGACCGTCCTGGTGGGCGGAGGTGTCCCAGGCCAGCGACCAGCCCACCGCCTCCGACCCGCCGCCATTGCGCGTGGCGGCGGCCGCGTCAGGCTGAGCGCCGGGGCAGCCGGGCTGCGGCCGCGTCAGGCTGAGCGCCGGGGGCTGCGGCCGCCCCGAGGGACGCCCTGCGGACACCGGCGTCCAGTCGGCCCCGTAAGGTCGATGTCCAGTCGGCCCCCCACGGCCGTACGCACGCGTCGGCGGCCGGACGCGCGGGTGACCGCGTCCCACGCAGGCGACCGCGTCCCACGCAGGCGACCACCCGCGCGGGCGACCACGTACCGCGCGGGTGGCCGCGTCCGGCTCGGGTACCCGGCGCCCATGGACCGCGATCGCCGAGGACCCGCGCTGCCGGCCGCCCGCGGGCCGGTCTCCGCCGCCGTGACGGCGTATCTGCGAGGCGGGGCCGCGCCGCCCCGCGACGAGGACGCCGACCGGGCGCCGGTGTACGGGGACGACCTGCACCTGGCCCTGTACCTGTGCTACGAGCTGCACTACCGCGGCTTCGCGGGCGTCGACGCACGCTGCGAGTGGGACCCCGCGCTGCTGCGGGTGCGGGCCGCGCTGGAGCGGCGCTTCCTCGCCGCGCTGCGCCGCGACGCCACCCGCCACGACGGCGTCGACGACGCGCTCGCCGACCTGCTCGTGGAGCCGGTGCGGGGCACGGGCGTCTCGTACTTCCTGCGGGAGGCGGGCGAGCTGTGGCACCTGCGCGAGTACGCCGCCCAGCGCTCGCTGTACCACCTCAAGGAGGCGGACCCGCACGCCTGGGTGCTGCCCCGCCTCCGGGGGCGGGCCAAGGCGGCGATGGCGGCGGTGGAGTTCGACGAGTACGGCGGGGGCCGCGCCGACCGGGTGCACGCCCGGCTGTTCGCCGACCTGATGACCGACCTCGGCCTGGACGCCGCCTACGGCCGCTATCTGGACGCCGCCGGCGCCGAGGCGCTGGCCACGGTGAACCTAATGTCCCTGTTCGGTCTGCACCGCGTGTTGCGCGGCGCGCTGGTGGGGCACTTCGCCGCGGTGGAGATCACCTCGTCCCCGGGCTCGCGACGGCTGGCCGAGGCGATGCGCCGCACGGGCGCCGGTCCTGCCGCCGAGTTCTTCTACGACGAGCACGTCGAGGCGGACGCGGTGCACGAGCAGGTGGTCCGGCACGAGGTGATCGCCGGTCTGCTGGAGGAGGAACCGGAGCTGGCGCCGGACGTCGCCTTCGGCATCGACGCGACCGGGTTCCTGGAGGACCGCCTCGGCGCTCGTCTGCTCGCCGACTGGCGCGCGGGCCGGTCCTCCCTGCGCAGGCCGCTCGAGACGGCGCCGGTCCCCGCCCGGTGACCGCCCGATAGGCCCGGCCTGTGCGGGGTACTCGCGGCACGTGAACGAACGGGTGCTTCCGGGCGTGTACGCGCCGCAAGAGGACACGGCGCTGCTCGCGGAGGTCCTGTCCGCCGAGCCGTTCGGGCCGGGCGCTCAGCTCCTGGACGTGGGCACCGGCAGCGGCGCGCTGGCTTTGGCGGCGGCGCGGCGGGGCGCCCGGGTCAGCGCGGTCGACCTGTCCTGGCGGGCCGTGTGGACCGCCCGTCTCAACGCCCGGCTGGCCCAGCTCCCGGTGCGCGCCTACCACGGCGACCTGTTCGGTCCCGTGCGCGGACGCGTCTTCGACGTCATCGTGGCCAACCCGCCCTACGTCCCGGCACCGCACGCCCGGGGCGCGCCGCACGGCAGGTCACGGGCGTGGGACGCCGGGCGCGACGGACGGCTCGTGCTGGACCGGATCTGCCGGGAGGCGTGCGGGCTGCTGCGGCCCGGAGGCGCCCTGCTGGTCGTGCAGTCCGCGCTGAGCGGGCCCACCCGCAGCCTGGGCCTGCTGCGCGGGACCGGTCTGAAGGCCGCCGTGGTGCGCCGCCGCTGGATCCGGCTCGGTCCCGTGCTGCGGGGGCGGCGGGAGTGGCTGCGCGAGCGCGGCCTGCTGGGGTCGGCCGACGAGAAGGAAGAGCTGGTGGTCATCCGTGCCGAACGACCCCTCTGATCCCCCTCGGGACGCCCCCCGTCCCGCACCGCCGTGCCGGGTGACGATGCGGCGGCGCGGTCCGATCCTCGTCGACGGCCCCGTCGAGGTGGAGCTGGAGGACGGGTCCGTGGTGTCCTCCGACCGGTTCCGGGTCGCGCTGTGCACCTGTCGGCGCAGCCGCCGCTATCCGTGGTGCGACACCAGCCACCGGGAGCGCGCCTGACGCACCGCGGCGGGCGGGGACGGGGACGGACATGCCAGGGGCCGGCGAGCGGCCCCACTCCGCCCTGCCGGCCCCTGGTGCGAGATCGCCGCCGGTCTTCCGCGCAAGGCGCCCGCGCTCCCCAGCCATGGGCCCCTGCCGTGCCGCGCGGTGACCGTGCGATCCCGGTCTCTCAGAACGCGAAGACGCTGCTCACGGAGGCGTTCTTCACGCACGCGTTGGAGAAGGTGTGCTCGTAGGAGACGCGCTTGCCCTGCCAGACGCCCTCGGCGGTCACGGTCACCGGGCTGTATTCCTTGGTGCACATCACGTCGCCGGGCGTCGTCAGCGCGGCGAAGTCTCCCCCGGTGGAGCGCAGTTCGGCGCAGGCGGTGGGCGCCGCGGGGTGGGTGCCGGAGGCCCCCGGGGCGCAGGAGAGGGTGACGGCCCGCTCGGGAGCCGAGGCGGCGGCGCTGTTCCCGTGGCCGACGGTCAGCACCAGGGCTGAGGGCGCGTACAGCGAGGCGGGGTGGGCGGCGGTCGGGGCGGCGAGGGCGGAGCCGGTGAGGGTTCCGCAGACGGCGGTGGCCGTCAGTCCGAGAGTCGCTGCCCAGCGCGCGGTGTTCCGCATTGTGTGCTTCCTTCCGCAGGAGGTCGATGAGAGATGCCTGCCGCGACGCGGTCGGCGTCGGTTCGGCGAGCGCGAGTCTGCCGAGTCCCGCGCCGAAACACACATCGAACCCACAGGTTTGAGTAACCTTGCGTATTGAATCAGTGGCGCGAAGTCACGGACCGTGCGCCGTACAGCCCGGGAACCACGGGCCCGTCGGCGACCGGATCCCGCCGAATGGCCGGTTCTCCCCGGTTCGTCAATCGTCTTGAAACATTCCCGAAACGCGAGCCGGCGTCTATTCCGGTTCACCTTCCGGTCGCCGGATCGTGTCCTGCCCTTCCCGCCGGATCGGCGGGCGGCCTCCGGTCGTCCGGTCCGTGTGCGCGTCAGGCGTCCGGTTCCGGGCTCCGCCCCGGGGCGGAGCCCGCCGGTACCGGTCAGTAGGGTCGGCTGCGGCACGGACCGGACCCGGCGAGGAGAGGCGGGAGCCACGGATGGCGCAGCACTGGGCGGACTTCCAGTACGAGATCTACCTGAACGGGCTGACGGGCGCCGTCCCGCGGCTGCCCACCGATCTGACCCGGCTGGAGGAGCTGACCGAGCGGCGGCTCGGCCCCGGCCCGGTGGGCTATGTGGCGGGCAGCGCGGGCGACGGCAGCACGGCGCGCGCCAACCGGGCGGCCCTGGAGCGGCGCCGGATCGTCCCCCGGATGCTGCGCGACGTGCACGAGCGCGACCTGTCGGTCGAGGTGCTGGGCCGGACGCTGCCCGCCCCGCTCGCGCTCGCGCCGGTCGGCGTGCTGTCGCTCATGCACCCGGACGCGGAGCCCGCCGCCGCGCGGGCCGCCGCGGCGCAGGGCGTGCCGTTCGTCCTGTCGTCGGCCTCCAGCACGCCCATGGAGGAGGTCGCGCGGGCCATGGGGGACGCCGAGCGCTGGTTCCAGCTCTACTGGGCCAAGGACCGCGAGGTCACCCGCAGCTTCCTGCGGCGGGCGAAGGACTCGGGCTTCTCGGTGCTGGTCGTCACCCTGGACACCCCGCTGCTGGCCTGGCGGCCCCGCGACCTCGACCAGGCGTATCTGCCGTTCCTGCACGGGGTGGGCACCGCCAACTACTTCTCCGATCCGGCCTTCCTGGCGGGTCTGGCCAAGCCGGTGCACGAGGACCCGAACGCGGCGGTGCTGCGCTTCGTCAGCATGTTCGCCGACCCCGGCAAGACCTGGCCGGACCTGGCGTTCCTGCGGGAGAACTGGGACGGCCCGATCGTCCTGAAGGGCGTCCTGCACCCGGACGACGCCCGCCTCGCGGCGGATGCGGGCATGGACGGCGTGGTGGTGTCCAACCACGGCGGACGGCAGGTCGCCGGCGCCGTCGCGGCGGCCGACGCGCTGCCGGGGGTGGCGAAGGCGGTCGGCGACCGGCTCGCGGTCCTGTTCGACAGCGGCGTGCGCACCGGCGACGACGTGTTCAAGGCGCTGGCGCTCGGCGCTCGGGCGGTGCTCCTCGGCCGGCCGTACGCCTACGGGCTCGGGCTGGACGGCCAGGCGGGCGTGGAGCACGTGATCCGCTGCCTGCTGGCGGAGTTCGACCTCACCCTCGCGCTGTCCGGCCACGCCGTCCCGGCCACCGTGAGCGCCGCCGATCTGGTGGAGCGGAGCGCGGACGCGCTCTGAGCCCCGCGGAAGGGCGGACGCCTCGCGGCGCCCGCCGGACTCGCGGCGTCCGCCGGGCTCGGGGCGCCAGCCGGGCTCGCGGCACCCGCCGGGCTCGCGGCGCGCCGGGTGCGCGCGGCTGGGGGGGCGGGGCCGCCTCCAGGGGCCGTCAGATCTCCCAGGACCGCAGCGTGTCGGCGGCGCCGTAGACGTCGGTCTTGCCGGACATCAGGTCGCGGGCGAGATCGACGAGGGCGCCGTAGGGCGGGTCGATGCCGACGCCGCTGACGAACATGTACGCCACGGCGGTGGCGCAGGCGAAACGGGCGTTGGCGGACGGCAGGGGCTTGAGCACGGCCAGGGTGTGCAGCAGCGCGGCGGCGCGCCAGGCGGGGTCGGAGTCCACGCCGAGCCGCGGCGGGTCCACGCGGTGGCGGGCGACGGCGGCCACCAGGGCCGAGAAGTCGTCGACGGTGGGCTGGTCCGGCAGTACTTCCTCATGCCGCTGGAGCAGCCAGGGGACGTCGATGTGGATGACGGAGGCCATCGGTCAGGCGGCCCGTCCCTCGCCGTCGCGGGACGGCTCGTCCTCGGGGAACGCGGCGGCGAACTCCTCGGCGTGCGCCGTGAAGAACCGGCGGAACGCCTCGGCGCCCTCCTGGAGCGCGCGGTGCCGGGCTATGTCGGCGGCGGCCGCCTCGCGCACGAGCGCCTTCATCGACGTACCGCGTTCCTTGGCGATCTGCCGCAGGTCCTCTAGCTCGCGGTCGCTGAACTCCACATTGAGCGCTGGCATGCCCCATACGGTACCGCTCGGGTACTTTCCCGTAAATACCAGCAGGTCACGGCCAGGAGGGCACGGTACCGGCAGGGCGAGCCAAGCCGAGTCCGCACAGCGCACCGAAGTGCGAGGACCGGCGGGGTCCGCTCTCAGGACGCGTCGGTCAGCCAGGGCCTGACCTCGCGGCGCGCCTGGTGCAGCCGGGACTTGAAGGTGCCCAGCGGGACGCCCGTGCGCTCGGCGGCCTCGGCGTAGTCCAGGTGGCAGATGTCGCGGTAGACCAGCGGCGCGACCAGGTTCGGGTGCTCCCGCTCCAGCCGCTCCAGGGCCTCCAGCAGATCGAGCCGGGAGCCGGCGATGACGCTGGTGGTGCGCGGATCGACGTGCTGCGCGGGTTCGATGACGGCGGGCTGCTCGACGGCGCGCCGCTTCAGTTCGCGGTACTTCTGGCGGCAGCAGTTGGCGACGACCGTGTACAGCCACGTGCTGAAGCGGCTGCGGCCCTCGAACGACGTGATCCGCCGCGCGACCTGGAGCAGCACGTCCTGCGCGGCCTCCTCGGCGTCCTCCCGGCAGGGCAGGAAGCGCCCGCAGCGCCGGAGCACCTCGGGACGGATCTCCTGGAGCAGTTCCTCCAGCGCCGCGCCGTCTCCCGCGGCGGCCCTGCGGGCCAGGTCTTCGGTCGGCGCCGGATCCGGCACGGCAGGCCCTCCTTGGAGTCGATCTCAGGCCAGGCATGATAGTCGTATGCACTCCGTCGAGCGGATCGGCCGCTACCGTGTCGAACGGCCCTTGGGCGCCGGAGCCTTCGGCACGGTGTGGCTCGCCGAGGACGAGGACCTCCAGGCCCCGGTGGCCGTCAAGGTCCTCGCCGACAACTGGTCGCACCGCCTCGACGTGCGCGAGCGGTTCCTGTCCGAGGCGCGGCTGCTGCGCAAGGCGGGCTCGCCTCGGGTGGTGCAGGTCCACGACATCGGCGAGCTGCCCGACGGCAGGCCGTACTTCGTCATGGAGTACGCCGACGGCGGCACGCTCGCCGACCTGATCGCCTCCGGGCCGCCGGCGCCGCCCGAGGCGCTGCGGCTGACTGCGCTCGCCGCGCGCAGCGCGCACGCCCTGCACGAGGCGGGCATCGTGCACCGGGACGTCAAGCCGAGCAACGTGCTGCTGCGCACGGGAGCGGACGGCGCCCGGCGGGTGCTGCTGGCCGACCTCGGACTCGCCAAGAGCCTCGCGGAGGCGTCCGGGCTGACCGTGGCGGCGGGATCGGCGGGGTACCGGCCGCCGGAGCAGGCCGAGCCCGGCGCGGGCATCGACGCCCGAGCCGACGTCTACAGCCTGGGCGCGCTCGGCTACGAGCTGGTCACCGGCACGGTCCCCGCCGAGCCGGGAAAGGTGACGCCTCCCGAACGGCTGCGCCCGGAGCTGAACCCGGCGGTGTCCCGGGCCCTGATGCGCGCGCTCGAACCGGACCGGGCGCGGCGCTGGCCCAGCGCGGAGGCGTTCGCTCAGGAGCTGGAGCGGCTGGCCGGGTCGGGGGCGTCGTCCGGTGCCCGCGTCCGGCGGCGAGGGCGGGTCGTCGCGCTGGCGGCGGCGGTGGCCGCCGTCACCGCCGCCGCCCTGGCCCTGGCGCCGGGGTCCGCACCGGACTCCGGGCTGCGGGTCGCGGACGCGACCGGGCAGATCGAGGTGCGGGTGCCGGACGGCTGGGGGCGCCAGCTCCGGGACTCGGGCTGGAACCCGGACGCGCTGGGCCTGCCCGCCGGGCACGAGCCGGGGCTCACCGTCGGAGACGACCTGTCCCGCTGGCAGGATCTCGGCGCCGACGTGCGCGGCGTGTTCGTCGGGCTGAGCGAGCGCGGCGACGTCGCCGCCCGGGTGGACGCCGTCAGCCACCGCGGCTGCCGCGACAACGGCGGCCGGGACTACGCCGACGGCCCCTGGAAGGGCCGGGTCCGGACCTGGAGCGACTGCCCCGGCGGCGGCCGGGTCGCCGAGGCGGCGCTGACCCCGTCCGGATCCGCCGCCCAGCCGCAGGTGTACGTGCAGGTCCGGCAGCACGGCGGCGACGACGCGACCGAACGCATACTCCGCTCGCTGCGGGTCACCTGACTCTTTACGGGTGAGCACGGACCGGGGCGTACGGGCTGGGTGCGCTCGGGCGGGAGAAGCGCGCGACGCCGCGAACTTTCCGCCCGGTCCGTGCATCGAACCCTCATGTCGGCGCAGAGAGCGCCGGACGCACGCCGCGCGCGTGCGACGACCTCCAGGAGCGTGGATCATGGCGCACACCTCCCCGTCCCGCCAGCGCGCGGCCCTGCTCGCCGGCTCGATCGCCGTGCTGGGCCTGCTGACCGGCTGCGGCCACGACACCGGCGGCTCGCCGCAGAAGGTCCCGGGGACCGCCGCGCCCGCGACCGACACCACGGCGACCGGCGCGGCGTCCTCCCCCGGCGCCTCGCCGAGCAGCGGCGGCGCGCCGAGCGGAAGCGCCGGGCACGCGAACCCCGCCCCGCCGTCCTCCGGCGGCGGCGCCGGTACCGGCGCCACGGGCGGCGCCCCGTCCGGCGGGCACACGGGGTCGGACACGGCCGCCCAGAGCAGCCGCTGCCACACCTCGCAGCTCCGGGCCTCGGTGGGCCGCGACGACCCCGGCGCCGGGCAGGAGAACTTCCCGGTCGTCCTCACCAACTCCTCCGGCCGCACCTGCACGGTGCGCGGCTTCCCGGGCGCCGCCTTCGTGGACGCCTCCGGGCGGCAGCTCGGTCCCGATCCGCGGCGCTCCTCCGGCTCGGCCGGCACGGTGACGCTCGCTCCGGGCGCCAGCGCCTGGTCCGGCCTGACCTTCTCCAACCCGGGCGTGAGCGGCGCGCGGACGGCCACCCCCGCCGCGCTGCTCGTCACCCCGCCCGACGAGCGCGACCACCTCACGGTGAAGTGGACGTCCGGCGCGGTCCCCGTGGGCGGAAACGCCTCCTCGGTGTCTCTGACGGCGTTCAGCCCCGGCACCGCTCCCTGACGCGGACCGGCGACGCGCGGACCGGCGACGCGCCGGGCGGGAGCCGACGGGCGCACGTCAGCCGGAAGGGGCCGGACGCGGTTTGCTTTGATGTGCTGGGCGCCGTGCCGGCCCCGCCGACCGCGCCCGAAGGAACGAACCGCTGAACACCCCGCTCGCAGAGACGCTGTCCGTCGTCCTGCTCGTCGCCGTCCTCGCCTGGGCCGTCATCCGGCCCTTCGGCCTGCCCGAGGCCGTCATGGCGGTCCCGGCGGCCTTCCTGGCCGTCGCCGCCGGCGCCCTCTCCCCGGCGCACGCGGCCGAGGAGGCGGCGCGGCTGGGGCCGGTGGCCGGCTTCCTGGCGGCAGTCCTGGTCCTCGCCCACTGCTGCGACGTCGAGGGGCTGTTCCAGGCGTGCGGGGCCTGGACGGCCCGCCGGGCGGGCGGCCGTCCAGTACGGCTGCTGACGGCGGTGTTCGCGCTGGCCTCGGCGATCACCGCGGTGCTCAGCCTGGACGCCACGATCGTGCTGCTGACGCCGGTCGTGTTCGCCACCGCCGCGCGGACCGGCGTCCGGCCCAAGCCGCACGTGTACGCCTGCACGCATCTGTCCAACACGGCGTCGCTGCTGCTGCCGGTCTCGAACCTGACCAACCTGCTGGCGTTCGCGGCGAGCGGGCTGAGCTTCACCCGGTTCGCCGCGCTGATGGCGGCGCCCTGGCTGGTGGCGATCGGCGCCGAGTACGTGGTCTTCCGCCGGTTCTTCGCGCGGGACCTGGCCGCCGCGGCGCCCGCCCCGGAGCCCGGCGAGGCGCCCGCGCCGCCCCTGTTCGCGCTGGTCACGGTGGGCTGCACGCTGGCCGGGTTCGCAGTGACGTCCGCGTTCGGCGTCGACCCGGCGTGGGCGGCGGCGGCCGGGGCGCTGGTGCTCGCGGCACGCGTGCTCCTGCGGCGCGCGGCGGGACCGGTGACCGTGCTGCGCGCGACGGCCCCGGCGTTCCTGGCCTTCGTCCTCTCCCTCGGCGTCGTCGTCCGGGCCGTGGTCGACAACGGGCTCGCCGGCGCCCTCGGGCACGTCCTGCCCACCGGCACGGGCCTGCCCGCGCTGCTGATGGCGGCCGCGGTGGCCGCGGTGCTGGCCAACCTGATCAACAACCTGCCGGCGGTGCTGGTGCTGCTGCCGCTGACCGCCCCGGCCGGTCCGGGCGCCGTCCTCGCCGTGCTGCTCGGCGTGAACATCGGCCCGAACCTGACCTACGCGGGTTCCCTGGCGACCCTGCTGTGGCGGCGGATCGTGCACCAGCACGAGCACGGGGTGGACCTCGGGGAGTTCACCCGGCTGGGCCTGCTGGCCGTGCCGTCCGCGCTGGCGCCCGCCGTGGTGGCACTGTGGGGGGCGCTGCACGTCGTGTGAGCCGCGCGTCGCACCGGAGGGAGCCGCCGCATGCGCGTGATCGTCTGGCTGGTCGAGGGCACCTGGCCCGCCTGCGTCGACGCCGTCTGCCGCCACGCGCCGGACGCGTCGGAGGTGGTGCTGCTGCACGTGACCGGCCCGGACGTGCCCGGGGTGGCGCACGGGGCGTTCGCCGGTCTGCTCGGCCGTGGGCGCACCGAGCGGGACCCGGGCGTCCGTCTCGCGGATCTCGGCGGCGCGTCGGCGCGGGAGCTGCTCGACGCGGCCGAGGCGCGACTGGGGCGCCGGTGCACCCGGTGGGAGCGGGCGGGACGGGTGGAGCGCGAGGTGGTGGCCGCGGCCGAGGGCGCGGACCTGCTGGTGCTGGCCCGCGACGGCGACCGCGCCCGGCTCGGCCCGCACAGCCTGGGACCGGCCGTGCGGTTCGCCGTCGACCACGCGCCGTGTCCGGTGCTGCTGGTGTGGCCGGAGGCGGCGCCCGGCCTCGCGAGCATGCCGCCGCCTCCGCCGTCCCCGCCCGCTCCCACGCCGCCCGCACCGCCTGAGCCGCCCGCGCCGCCCGCATCGCTTGGGCCTCGCTGACGCGGCTGGGCCGGGCGCCGAGGTCTCAGCGTCCCAGGCGGCCGCCCGACGCCCGCCCGTGATCCGCGTCCCAGTCGGCCACGTCCGTCCGGGGGGTCGGGGAGGTCGGGTCGATCCTCCAGCGCTGGAGGTCTCCGGCGGCGCGGGTCTTGAGCACCAGGGCGCCGCCGCCGTCGGTGGCGGCCGGTGTCAGGGCCAGGTCCTGGTCGAAGCGCGGCACCAGGGTGCCCTGGAGCGTGAAGTCGTAGCGGACGTTCCGGCCGCCCGGCGCGGAGGCTTCCACGCACCGGGCGAGCAGTACCGAGTAGCCGAGGTGGGAGTCCAGGCACAGGCCGGGCGCGGCGCCGCTGCGCATCAGCCCGTCGGTCTCGTACGCCCACTGCTGGCCGGGCGCGGAGGAGCAGTGCTGCATCTCGGTCTCGGCGCCCTGCACGGCGTGGCCGCCGGTGATCCCGACGCACAGCCCGGAGGCGGCGTCGGTCAGCCGGCCCCGCGCAGTGGTCTTCCCCGGTGTGCCGCCGCTGGTCCAGGACGAGGGCGGGGGCGTGGTTCCGGCGGAGCGGCCGGGGCTGCCGGAGGGCTGCCCGCCGGGGTGCGGCGAGGCGCCGTCGCCGGGGCCGTGGACCGTCCAGAGCACCACGGGCAGGACGACCAGTCCGCTCACCGCCGCCGCCAGCGCCAGAGTGCGGGGGCGGACGGCGGGCCCGGCCGCCCGGTGACCGGACCCGCGGGCGGCGGCGCGACGGCCGGGAGCGGCGTCGGGGTTTTGGCCCGACCGTCCGGGCGCCGCCGCACCCCGGGCGCGGCGCCGGGGCCGGCCCTCAGTCAGCGGGAGCGTGTCGTCGTCCTGCTCGGCGCCGGCCTGGTCAGGCGCGGAGGGGACGGGAGCGGCGCCGCGCGGCCGGCGCGCGGAGCGCGGCCCGGCCGGGGCGGCGCCGGGCGCGCCTGCGCCGGAGGGGGCGGGCGGCGGGCGGAAGGCGTCGAACGCGGCGGCGCCGTCCAGCGCTTCGGCGGGCCGCTGCGGCGCGGGCGGCAGAGGCGGGGCCGTGGGAACGGGCGGTACGAAGGGAGCTGGGGGGACGGGCCGGGCCGACGGAGGGGGCGTCGTGGCGGGGAAGGACGCGAAGGGCTCACCGCCCCGGGGCAGCGGGGCCGCGCCCGGGTCGTCCCCGGCGGGGCGCTCGGCGCTGCTCAGCCGCAGTTCCCGGTACGTCCGCGCGCCCCAGCCGAGGACGCTCTCGGCGAGGGCTGTGCCGAGGTCGTCGCCGAACTGGGCGAGCTGGTCGGCGGTGTGGCGGCAGTGGGCGCACCCGGCCAGGTGGGCGGCCAGGTCGGGGTCGACCTCGACGCCGCCGCGCCGCCAGGTGACGTCCAGCAGCCGGACGTAGCGCAGGCAGTCCTGTTCGGGAGCGCTGTCGCGGTGCGCCTGAAGGCATTCCTCGCGCAGCCGCTCCGCCGCCCGCCGCAGGCCGATCCGCGCGTCCTCCTCGTCCAGGCCGAGCAGGCGGGCCGGGGCCGCGAGGGGCTCGGCCTCGACCTCGGCGTGCCACAGCAGGGCGCGGGCCGTCTGGGGCAGCCGGTGGAAGGCCTGGGAGAGCAGGCGACGGTCGGCGCGCGGCAGCAGGCGGCCGGCGATCCGGTCGGCGGCTCCCGCCCCGGTCGCGGCCTCCCGCCGGAGGTCGGGGTGCAGCATCTCCCACCGGTGGTCGGCGCTCCACTCCGCGGCGATGCGCCGTACGGTCAGCAGCAGGTGCGGCCGCCACGCGGCCCCCGGACCCGACTGCCGCAGCGCCTGCCCGAACAGCCGGGTGAACGACGCGGTGGTCAGCATGCCCGCCGGGTGCGGACCGTCCGTGCACAGCCGGGCGTAGGCGAAGGCCGCCTCCCAATGGCGGTCGAGCAGTTCCCCGACGGGGCCGAGTGCGGGCGTGGCGCCCGTCCACCTGCTCAGTTCGGCGTTCAGTTGCTGGTCGGTCGTGCCGAACGGACCGGGCGATCCGGGAGAGTCGAGTGCGTCAGACGACGACGAGCGCCCAGGGTCTCTCACGGTCGCCATTCCTCCAGGACCCTCGTCTGCACGCGAACGGCCCACACCCTCGCACAGGCCGGAGCGGAGCGACAGGGGATCACCCCGCCATTCCCCGATTACTCTGTGAATTAGCTGTGTTGACGCACTGTCAGCTTCTTGGGACGTGACATATCGAGCGTAATCCGGCCGCCCTCCACAGGCGGCCGGACATGCCCCCTCGGAAGCCGGTGGGCGCTCAGTGGCCGCTGATCTCGTGCGGGGCGTAGGGCTGCTGGAGCTCCTCGATCTCCTTGTCGGACAGCTCCAGTTCGACGGCGGCCACGGCGTCCTCGAGGTGCTGGGGCTTGGACGCGCCGACGATCGGCGCGGTCACGGCGTCCTGGTGCAGCAGCCAGGCGAGCGCCACCTGGGCGCGCGGCACACCGCGCTCCTCGGCGATGCGGGTGACGGCCTCGACGATGGCCCGGTCCCCCTCCGCGTACAAGTGGCTGCCGAACTCGTCGGTGTTGCTGCGCTGCGTGGCCGTGCCCCAGTCGCGGGTGAGACGGCCGCGGGCGAGCGGGCTCCACGGCAGCACGCCCACGCCCTGGTCCGCGCACAGGGGGAGCATCTCCCGCTCCTCCTCGCGGTACAGCAGGTTGTAGTGATTCTGCATGGACACGAACGGCGTCCAGCCGTGCAGCAGGGCCGTGTACTGCATCTTGGAGAACTGCCAGGCGTACATCGAACTCGCCCCGACGTACCGGGCCTTGCCCGCCTTCACCACGTCGTGCAGCGCCTCCATCGTCTCCTCGACCGGCGTGTGCGGATCGAAGCGGTGGATCTGGTACAGGTCCACGTAGTCCACGCCGAGCCGACGCAGACTGTGGTCGATCTCGCTCAGGATCGCCTTGCGGGACAGGCCGCGGCCGTTGGGCCCGGGGCGCATCGCGCCGTTCACCTTGGTGGCGAGCACGACCTCGTCGCGGCCGGTGAAGTCGCGCAGCGCCCGGCCGACGATCTCCTCGCTGCTGCCGTCCGAGTACACGTTCGCGGTGTCGAAGAAGTTGATCCCGGCGTCCAGCGCCTGCCGGATCAGCGGCCGTGACGCCTCCTCGTCGAGCGTCCACTCGTGCGCGCCGCGGTCGGACACGCCGTAGGTCATACAGCCCAGACAGATCCGCGACACGTCCAGACCCGTCGCACCGAGCTTCACGTACTGCATCGTCACTGCTCCCGCCATCGTCAGCTAGGGGTGGTCCGTCCCGAGCGTAGGCCGTCGCCGATCAAGAGAGCAGGTCCAGGGCACGCTCCCAGCCGAAGTCGGGTCGGCCGCCGTCCGGTTCGGGTTCCCCGGTGTACGGGGCGCCGAAACGGACGCCCATCGCGCTCAGGCGCGCCAGACTCTCCTGGTAGGCGGGGTGGGCGGCCAGCGCGTCGCCCACGCAGGGCAGGACGGCGACCGGGACGCCGAGGCCGTACGCCTCGCACAGGGTGGCCACGGCCAGGGTGTCGGCGAGCCCGGCGGCCCACTTGTTGACCGTGTTGAAGGTGGCGGGCGCCACGGCCACGGCGTCCGGCGGCGGGAACGGGCGGGGGTCGGCCGGCGTGCGCCAGGCGGAGCGCACCGCACGGCCGGTGCGCCGCTCTGTCTCGGCGACGTCGAAGAAGCCGCCGAGGGCGACCGGCGTGGCGATGACGCCGACGTCCCAGCCCCGCTCCTGCGCGGCGGCGATCAGCCGTCCGACGCCCGCGGCGACTCCGGCGGCGCAGACGACGACGTAGAGGAAGGGCTTCTCGCCGGGCGTCCCGGCGTGTGGGGAGCGGGGCGTCCGGTCCTGTGGGGCGCGGGGCGTCCCGGCCTGTGGGGTCATCCGGCCGACCCTACTGAACGGGCCGAGGCCGCCGGACGACGGTCGTCCGGCGGCCTGGGCCCGTTCCCTGTCCCCCGCCGCCGACGACTGCTTGGCCGAGCGCTCCCGTCCCGCGAGCCGCGGCGGGACGGCGACGCGGGTCGGTGCGACGGCGAGCGGGCGGAGGCGAGGCGGCCGGCGGCGCCGTCAGCCCGCCGTCGCCTTGACGGTGATCGCGCCGACGGGGCAGGCCCGCGCGGCCTCGCGGACCATGGGGTCGTCGTCGGCGCCCTCCGCGCCCGGCAGCAGCATACTGAAGCCGTCGTCGTCCTGGGTGAACACCTTGGGAGCGGTCAGCGCGCACTGCCCGGCGCCGATGCAGAGATCCTTGTCGATGTCGATGTGCATGGCGGCAGCCTCTTACCAGGTCACGGGGAGTTCCAGCATCCCCTGGATCGTGTCGCCGGGTTTGAAGGGGATCTCGTCCGGCGGAGCGGCCAGCCGGAGGCCGGGCAGCCGCGCGATGAGGCTGCCGAGGGCGATCTCCAGCTCGGCGCGGGCGAGGTTCTGGCCCAGGCACTGGTGGATGCCGAAGCCGAAGGCGACGTGATGGCGGGAGGGGCGCTGGAAGTCGAGGGCGTCGGGGGCCGCGTAGACGTCCTGGTCGCGGTTGATGACGGAGGTGGAGAAGACCACGCCGTCGCCGGCCCGGATCGTGGCGCCGGCCGCCTCGATGTCCTCGGTGGCCACGCGCAGCAGCCCGTCCGCGATGGACAGCAGCCGCATCAGCTCCTCCACGGCCGCGGCCAGCAGGCTCGGGTCGGCGCGCAGCTCGGCCAGCCGCTCGGGGTTCCGCAGCAGGGTGTAGGTGCCCAGGGAGATCATGTTGGCGGTGGTCTCGTGTCCGGCGACGAGCAGGATCAGGGCCAGCGACACCAGTTCCGCGCGCTCCGGCGTGCCCTCGCTGAGCTGCTGCCGGACCAGGTCGTCGATCACGCCCTCGCCGGGCGCCTCGCGCTTGCCGTCGATCAGGTCGCCCAGGTAGGTCTCCAGGCGTTCCCGCGCCTTCTCGGTGGCGGCGACGTCCGGGCCGCGCAGCATCTTGCGCGACTGCTCCTCGAAGAACTCGTGGTCGGCGTAGGGGACGCCGAGCAGCGCGCAGATGACCGTGGAGGGCACGGGCAGCGCGAAGTCGCCGACCAGTTCGGCGGGCGGCCCCTGAGCGACCATCGCGTCCAGCAGGTCGTCGACGGTCTTCTGGATCTGCGGCCGGAGTCCGGCGACGCGCTTGACGCTGAAGCTGGGGATCATCATGCGCCGTTGCGTGCGGTGCACCGGGTCGTCGACGCCGAGCAGCGCAATGGTGCGTCTGCGGACCGTGGAGAAGCGCGGCGTCGTCATGGGGAAGCCGTCTTGGGTGCGGTCGGTGGACAGGCGCGCGTCGATCAGCAGGTCGCGGGCGAGGGCGTGCCCGGTGACGAGCCAGGCCGCGCGGCCGTCGTAAAGGGTGACGCGGGACAGCGGGCGCTCGGTGCGCAGCGGCGCGTAGCCGTCCGGCGGCTGGAAGGGGCAGGTGCGGTCTTGCGGGAAGGCTACGGACGGGGACTGGTCGGTGATCAGGTCCGGCATGGAGACCTCGCAGACGGATGGGTGCGTCGTGGCGATCTTCATTAGATGCCTGAGGCACCTATGGTGCGACGCCAAGTTAGGCCACATCGGCGACCGGGGGAGTCTGGCCGGGATGCACCTCCTCTGCTTCCCATTTGACCCCTTTCGCCACCTTACTTCCAAGAAAGCGGTCCGTCGGGGGAAACAGGTCGCCGCTTGCGAGCCGGGCACCGCATGATCCGTCCATGCCCCTCCTCGTCGTGTCCGCGCCGCCGTCGCCACCGCGGACGGCGTGTACGCGCTGGCGGCCGCGCTCGGCGGGACCGTCCTGGCGGACGCGCTGCGCCCGGTCTTCGGCCCGCTGCGGTGGGCCGCGCGCACCTGGCGCGATCCGAGCGCCCGGCGGACGTGTCGCCCGGCCGGGGAGCGCCGTAGCACGCCGGGGAGCGGGGACGCCGACGCGCGGCAGGGACGAATCGAGCGGGCGCAGGTGTTGAATGTCGGTGAACCACACGTCACAAGACGCGAGGAGAGGACGTACGCCATGCCTCTGGAGGGCGAGTACGAGCCCAGCCCGGCCCAGTGGGTGCGGGATCAGGTGGAGCTGTACGAGAGCTCCGGCGGGACGAAGGGCACCACGCTCATGGACACCGGCATGCCGGTGATCCTGCTGACCACGCGGGGAGCGCGCAGCGGAAAGATCCGCAAGACGCCGCTGATGCGCGTGGAGCACGACGGGCGCTACGCCGTGGTGGCCTCCCAGGGCGGGGCGCCCGAGCACCCGTTCTGGTACTTCAACCTCAAGGCCGATCCCCTGGTGGAACTCCAGGACGGACCGGCCAAGCAGGAGATGACGGCTCGCGAGGTCACCGGCGCGGAGAAGGCCGAGTGGTGGGACCGGGCGGTCGCCGCGTTTCCGCCGTACGCGGAGTACCAGGAGAAGACGTCGCGGCAGATCCCCGTCTTCGTACTGGAGGCGCCACGGGGGCGGTGAGCCGCCCGGCGCCCGGTACGGGGGCGCCGCAAGCGCGGTGAGCCGTCCGCCTTCGCGCCGGGGGCGCCACGGGGGCGGTGAGCCGCCCGACATGGCGCGGGTGCCGCCACGGGGGCGGTGAGCCGCCCGGCGTGGTGCGGGCGCCGTCACGGGGGCGCCGGGTCAGGCCGCCCGGCTGAGGGGCGGGCCGGCCCCCGTCAGCCGGTGTGCAGCCGGGATCGGGCGGGATTCGTGCCGTTCCGGCACGGGGGATTCCGCGCCGTCCCGGCATGCGTGGAACACGGCCGCACGGGCAAGCGCGTCTCAGGCCCCGCCGCGCTCCCCCGTCGCGGCGGGGCTTCCGTGCGCCTCGCCGGCCGGCCCGTCGGTCACGTCCAGGAAGATCTGCCCCACCTCGGGGACGGTCCGGGTGATCGAGTCCTTGATGCGCATCGCCACCTCCTCGACCTGCTCGCTGTCCATGCCGGGGGCCAGGTCGACGCGGGCGGCCACCAGCACGGAGTCGAGCCCCATCTTCATGGTGAGCAGCTCCTCGACGCTGTCGATCTCCGGCTGCGCCCGCAGCAGGGAGCCGATCCGTCCGCTCACCTCCGAGTCCGCCGCCTCGCCGATGAGCTGGTCGCGGGCGTCGCGCCCGAGCCGGTAGGCGACGTACACGAGGAGGGCGCCGATCGCGAGCGAGGCCGACGCCTCCCAGACGACCTGACCGGTGGCCATGTGCAGCGCCATGCCGATGATGGCCAGCGTGACGCCGAGCACCGCGGTGCCGTCCTCGGCGACCACCGTGCGCAGCGCCGGGTCCCGCAGTCCGCTCTTGCCGCCCTGCCGGCGCACCTGGAGCACCGCGCGCATCAGGGAGACGCCCTCGGCGACGAGCGAGACGCCGAGCACGACGAAACCCACGATGTAGCCGCGGAAGTCCTCGTCCGCCCCGTCGCGCAGCGCCTGCACACCTTGGAAGACGGAGAAGCAGCCGCCCATGACGAAGATTCCGACGGCCGCGAGGAGCGACCAGAAGAACCGCTCCTTGCCGTAGCCGAAGGGGTGGCGCCGGTCGGCGGGACGGCGGCTGCGGCGCAGCGCGGCCAGCAGGAAGACCTCGTTGAAGCTGTCGGCGACGGAGTGGGCGGCCTCCGACAACAGCGCCGGCGAATGGGCGATCAGGCCGCCCACGGCTTTGGCGACGGCGATGACCAGGTTGGCCGCGAGCGCCACGAGGACGGTGACACGGGTGTGGTGGTCGGAGGCCGCTCCGCTGGACGCCTCGGCGTCTGGCTCATCGCTCCGGTTCTCGGGGGGTTCGATGGGTTTCTCCTCGGGTGTCCGGCTCACCCCCGCCGACTGCCCCGGTCGTTGCGGATCACACCGTGCCCTCGGCTGATTTCGGGGAACGCGTCCACCAGGGCGTTCGCACGCACGCGCCCGACGCAGAGCCGAGCGGCAGAGGAGGGAGCAGGCATGAGCGAGGGCGGCGACGGCAACAGCGGCTACGGCCACAAGGCGTTCAAGCGCTCCAAGAGCCACTTCGCGGACCGGATCACCGCCGACGGCCGCGACGGCTGGCCGGTGGCGGCCGGCCGTTACCGGCTGGTGGTCAGCAGGGCCTGCCCGTGGGCGAGCCGGGCGCTGGTCTCCAGGCGGCTGCTCGGCCTGGAGGACGCGCTGTCGCTGGCGGTCGCGGACCCGATCCAGGACGACCGGAGCTGGCGCTTCACGCTCGACCCCGGGGGCCGGGACCCGGTGCTGGGCATCCGCTTCCTGAGCGAGGCGTACGACCGGCGGGAGAGCGGCTACCCCGGCGGGGTGAGCGTGCCCGCCGTCGTCGACGCGCCCAGCGGCGAGCTGGTCACCAACGACTACCAGCAGATCACCCTCGATCTCGCCACCGAGTGGAGCGAGTTGCACCGGCCCGGGGCGCCCGACCTCTACCCGCGGGCGCTGCGAGACGAGATCGACACGATGATGGCCGAGGTGTACCAGGACGTCAACAACGGCGTGTACCGGGCGGGTTTCGCCGCCGGCCAGGAGGAGTACGAGGCGGCCTGCACTCAGTTGTTCCGGCGGCTGGATCTGCTCACCGCCCGGCTGGCCGGGCAGCGCTACCTCGTCGGCGACACCCTCACCGAGGCGGACATACGGCTGTTCACCACTCTCGTACGTTTCGACGCCGTGTATCACGGACACTTCAAATGCAACCTGGGGAAGCTGGCGGAGAATCCGGTGCTGTGGGCCTACGCCCGCGATCTCTACCAGACGCCCGGCTTCGGCGACACGGTCGACTTCGACCACATCAAGCGGCACTACTACCGGGTGCACACGGGCATCAATCCGACCCGTATCGTGCCCCTCGGCCCCGACCTGTCGGGCTGGCTGACGCCGCATCACCGCGAGGAGCTGGGCGGCCGTCCCTTCGGCGAGGGCACGCCGCCGGGCCCCGTCCCCGACAGGGAGCGGATCCCGGCGCGGGGCACGCCCTGAGCACACCGGGCCCGACAACCAGAGCGTCCCGAGGGCGCCGAGAACCTTGAGTGTTCTGGGCATCCCGAGGGCCCCCGATAACCCCGACACTCCCGAGAAGGAGAGACAGTGGCCAAGAAGAAGCACAAACTCCCGGTCGTCTACCAGCCCGTGGGCTTCCTGCTGGGCTGGGTCGGCGGAGCGCTGGCCGGGAAGGCGTTCCAGGCCACGTGGAAGGCCATCCGGCACGAGGACGACGCCCCCGACGCGCTCGACGCGGACCGCGGCTGGGGCGAGATCCTGCTGGCCGCGGCGGTCCAGGGCGCCATCTTCGCCGTGGTGCGCAGCGCCGTGGACCGGGCGGGCGCGACGGCCATCGAGCGCTCCACGGGCGTCTGGCCCGCGAAGGACAAGGACGGCCGGGACTGAGCCGCCCGGCCCGCCGGGTGCTGTGCCCTGCCCGGCGGGCCGGCCGCCCGGCGCGGCAGCGCCTCGCACGAGGCCGCGCCGTCGCCGGAGGCGTGCGATCCGCCGGAGGCGTGCGATCCGCCGGAGGCGTGCGATCCGCCGGGAGCGCGCTATCTGCCGGGAGCGCGCTATCTGCCGGAGGCACGCGGTCCGCCGCGGGACCGAGAGGGGGCCGCCCTGTGCATACATATGTCAAACGAACATGCTGGAATCCCTCCCGACGGGGTAACTTGCAGAGCAGGAGCGGGTGTTGGGCCCTGAGCCACGACCCCGCCGCAGCAGCGGCCTGTGGGAGGCGACGTCGTGGCGGCGAACGAAGGCGCGTCCCCCACCCGGCATCTGCGCGTCCACCGGCAGGGCGGGCACACGGTGCTGGCGTTCCGCGGCGAGATCGACATCGTCGCCTCGGCGGACATCGCCCCGTACCTGGACCGGGCGACCGACCTGTCCGGCGCCCGGCTGGTCATCGACCTCAGCGGAGTCGACTTCTTCGACTGCTCCGGACTGCGCCTGCTCTACCGGGCCCGCGCCCGGGTCCTCGACCGGGGCGGCGAACTGCGCCTGGTGTGCGCCCACCCGCTGACCCTGCGCGTCCTCAGAGTCACCGGTCTCGCCCGGCTGCTCCCCCCGCGCCCGACGCTGGACGCCGCCCTGTCGCACGCCGAGGCCGCGTCCGGTCCGGCCGCCTCGGGTTCCGCCGCGCCCGGTCCGGGCTGATCCTCCGCCCTCAGTCGCGGCCGGGGGCGTCGAACAGCGCGCTCACCGACTGCCCGTTGTGGATGCGGCGCACGGCCTCGGCGAGCGCCGGGGCGATGGACAGGATCCGCAGCTTGTCCTTGAACTCCCGGTGCCCCTCGGGGTCCTCCACCGGCGCCGGCACGGTGTTGGTGCACACGATCTCCAGCACGTCGGGCTGCTCGGTGAGCCGCTTGAGCGCGCCCCCCGCGAACAGGCCGTGGGTGCAGGCCACTCGGATCGAGCGCGGCCCCGACTCGCGCAGCCGGTCCAGGAGTTCCAGCACCGTGCTGCCCTTCGCGATCTCGTCGTCCAGCACGATCACGTCCCGCCCGGCCACGTCGCCGATGACCGAGGTGATGGTCACCCGGTCGTCGGCGTAGCGCTGCTTGGCCCCGGCGGCCACCCGGGCGCCGATCATCCGGGCGAAGGCGGCGGCCTCCTTGGCGTTGCCGAGGTCCGGCGAGACGACGGTGGTCCGGGACAGGTCGTACTGCCGGAAGTGCGCCGCCAGTTCGCGCAGCGCGTGCAGATGGTCGACGGGCACCGAGAAGAAGCCGTGCACCTGCGGCGCGTGCAGGGTCATGGCCAGCACCCGGCCCGCGCCCGCCGCGACGAGCAGGTCGGCCACCAGCCGGCCGCCGAGCGAGATGCGCGGGGCGTCCTTCTTGTCGGAGCGGGCGTAGGAGTAGTGCGGCATGACGACGGTGATCCGCCCGGCCGAGGCGCCGCGGGCGGCGTCGCACATCAGCAGCAGCTCCACCAGGTGCTCCTGCACCGGTCTGACCAGAGGCTGGACCAGGAACACGTCCCGCTCGCGGCAGTTGGCCTGGAGCTGCACCTCCAGGCAGTCGTTGGCGAACCGGCTGACCCGGGTCGGGCTGAGCGGCACGCCCAGGTGCGCGCAGACCTCGCTCGCCAGCTCGGGATGGGCGCTGCCGCTGAACACCGCGATGTCTCGCACGGTCCGCTCCTCATGTGATCGCCGACGGCTGCCTGGCTCATGCTACTGACGCGTCGTCCGCGGGCCGGTCGAGGCGCGGGCCGGGCGCACCAGTGCCCCTCACCCCTACTCGCACCCGCACCCCCACCCCTACTCGCGCCCGCACCCGCGGTTCGCCGCCCGCTCCGTCACGGAATCAGAACCAGAGCCCAACGAACCGCTAACAGACCGCCCGACAGCGCGAACACGCTGTCTGGAGCGGGCTTCCGAGGGCAGGATCAGGGGGAGGAAGGAGGGCTGTCGCATGACGACGTCCAACGAAAGACGCCCGCCCCGTCGCGTGCCCGGCTGGGCGAAGGCGGTGGCCGCGCTCGTGCTGGTGCTCGCCCTGCTGTTCGCCGGCATCGGACTGGCCGTGCTGCCGGGCATCAAGGACCTGTTCGGCACCGAGTCGCACGACCGCTCGGGCCCCACCCTGCTCAAGTCGATCCAGGACATGAGCCGTTATGAGGCGGCCTCCGGCAACTTCCAGGTCGTGGTGGACCTGGAGCGGGACGCCAAGTACCTGCCGGACGCGATCCGCGGCACCCGCACCCTGTACGTCGGGGCCGGCACGGTCGACGCCTACGTCGACCTCGGCAAGGTCGGCGACCACGACGTGACGGTGAACAGCGACCGCACGTCGGCCACGCTCCGCCTGCCGCACGCGCAGCTCGGCAAGCCTGCGCTGGACGCCGACCACTCCTACGCGGTCGCCAAGCAGCGCGGGCTGCTCGACCGGCTCGGGGACCTGTTCTCCAGCAACCCTGACAGCGAGCACGCCGTGCAGCAGCTCGCGGTGCGGCACATCGGCGACGCGGCGAAGAGCAGCGGTCTGACCGCTCGGGCCGAGAAAAACACGACCGACATGCTCCAGGGTCTGCTCAAGTCGCTCGGCTTCAAGGACGTGCGCGTCACCTACGGGAGCTGAGGAGCGCGCGCAGGCGGCGCGGGGGGCGGCGGGCGAGACCCCGCCGCGGGACCTCCCCGCGACGCCGGGCAGGGCCGCGTCACGCTGGGAGGGACCGCGATGCCGGGAGGCGCCGCGATGCCCCGCCCGGCATGGCGCGGCCCCGCGCGGACGGGATCACCGGCGGTCCGGGCACGCAGTCGCCAGCGTGCCCGGACCGCCGCCGTGTGAGCGGCGGGGCGCGCGTCAGCCCGGCGGCCGTCGAGCAGCCCCCGCGACCGGGCGGGGCAGCCCGCTGCCGGGCAAGCCGCGGCCGGAGAAGGCCGCTTCCATGTCGCGCGGGACGCGGCCGGAGAAAGCCGCTTCCGCGCCGGGGGGGACTCAGCCGGAGAGGACCGCTTTCGTACCGGGCGGGACTCGGCCGGAGAGGACCGCTTCCGTGCCGGGCGGGACGCCGCCGACGAGAGCCGCTTCCGCGCCCGGCGGGACGCCGCCGGAGAGAGCCGCTTCCGCGTCGGAGGGGATGCGGCCGGAATCGACTCGTTCACGCACCGAGCGCGGCCCCGCGTCTCATTCCGTCCGGTGAAGCGGCGGCCCGCCGCATTGTCGCGCCGTTCGGGGGTAAGCGGCTGGCCAGTCGCGGAACATCACAACTGGAGGACCTCATGGCGCGGGTCGCGCTCCGTCCGCTCACCGCTTTCCGGCCCCGCACGGCGAAGACCGAGCGCACCGCCGCATCCGAGGGCGCGGACACCGCCGCCCCTGCCACCGGAGGCGAGGGCGCGTCCCGGTCCGGGCGCTGGTTCCAGGTCGGCGGCCCGTCCGCCTCCGCCCAGCCGTCCGAGGCGCGGCGCGCGGACACGTCCCCGCCCGAGCCCAAGGGCACGCCCCGATCCCGCCGCTGGTCGCGGACCGCGTCCGACGAGCCGTCCCGGGCGGGACGCGCGGACACCGCCAAGCTCGCGCCCGAGGCCGACGGCGCGTCCCGGTCCGGCCGCTGGTTCGGGACCGGGGCACGGTCCACGTCCGCCAAGCGGTCCGACACCGGGCGCGCGGCCGAGGAGCGGGAGCCCGTGAAGGCCCGGCGCGGGTTCTTCTCGCGCCGCCCGGCGACCATCGGGAGCAGTCCGGCGACCGACGTCCGCAAGCCGCTTCCCTGGCCGCTGAGGCTGCTGGCGATGGCGGTCGCGTTCGCCTTCATGGTCGCGTTCGCCGTGGTCCTGGCCAAGCTCACCCTCCAGCCGTCCCCCGCGTCGGTCTCCCTGGTGCACACCAATCTGCATCCGGGCCGCTCGCTGCGCGCCTACATGGAGGCGCCGGGCCTGCGGGACGCGGTGAAGCAGATCGGCGGCAACGTGCTGCTCGGGGTGCCGTTCGGCGTGCTGGTCCCGGTGGTGGCCCCCCGGGCCCGCGGACTGCTGCGCGTGCTGCTGCTGACCGCGATCGTGATGCTGATGGTGGAGTTCGCACAGGGGGCGCTGATCACCGGGCGGGCGTTCGACATCGACGACGTCATCCTCAACACCTCCGGCGCGCTGCTCGGGCATCTCCTCCTCGGGCGGCGGCTGGGCCGGGCCGTGCACGCGCGCAAGATCCGCGAGCGGGCGTGAGACCGTAAGACCGTGAGACATGGTCAGGACTGGTCCAGACCAAAGTATTGACGACCCCTCACTTCATTCCTTAGATCAAGGGCGACACTCTTTCCCCCCACGACTGTCGGCGCGCCCGCCCAGCGGGCCGCCCACGGAAGGGAGAGCCGTGGCCCGCCCACGCCTGCTCCGCAGATGTCTCCTCGCCGCGCTGTCCGCCGCGCTCGTCGGCTCGGCCGCGGTCGGCGCCGCCCAGGCGGCCGCGCCCAGGGCCGCCGCCCCGGCCGCCGCCATATCGACGTTCTCCGACACCTTCGACGGACCCGCGGGCGCGGGCGCCGACTCCTCCAAGTGGCAGACGGAGACCGGCGACAACGTCAACAACCACGAACGGCAGTACTACACGTCGGGCACGAAAAACGCCGCCCTGGACGGCCAGGGCCACCTGGTGATCACCGCCCGGCGTGAGAATCCGGCCAACTACCAGTGCTGGTACGGCTCCTGCCAGTACACCTCGGCACGGCTGAACACCTCGGGCAAGTTCTCCGCGCAGTACGGGCACGTCGAGGCGCGCATGAAGATCCCGCGCGGGCAGGGCATGTGGCCGGCGTTCTGGATGCTCGGCGACGACATCGGGCAGGTCGGCTGGCCGAACTCAGGCGAGATCGACGTGATGGAGAACGTCGGCTTCGAACCCTCCACCGTGCACGGGACGATCCACGGTCCGGGCTACTCCGGCTCGGCCGGCATCGGCGCGCCGTACTCGCTGCCGGGCGGCCAGGCGTTCGCCGACGCCTTCCACACCTACGCCGTCGACTGGGCGCCCGGCTCCCTCACCTGGTCGGTGGACGGCGTCGTATACCAGCGGCGCACCCCGGCCGACCTCGGCGGCAAGACGTGGGTGTTCGACAAGCCGTTCTTCCTGATCCTCAACCTCGCCGTGGGCGGCTACTGGCCCGGCGACCCGGACGGCTCCACCGCCTTCCCGCAGCAACTGGTCGTCGACTCGGTCTCGGTCACCACCGGCGACTCCCCCGGCGGCGGGGCGATCAGGGGGCTGGCCGGCAAGTGCGTGGACGTGGCGGGCGCGAACCCCGCCAACGGCACCCCCGTCCAGCTCTACGACTGCAACGGCACCGGCGCCCAGCAGTGGACGGTCGGCGCCGACGGCGCCCTGCGCGCGCTCGGCAAGTGCCTGGACGTGACGGACAATCGCACCGGGGACGGCTCCACCGTCCAGTTGTGGGACTGCACGGGCGGCCCGAACCAGAAGTGGGCGATCTCCTCGGCCCACGACATCGTCAACCCCCAGGCGAACAAGTGCCTGGACGTGACGGGGAACGACTCCGCCAACGGAACGCGTCTACAGATCTGGACCTGCACGGGCGGCGCCAACCAGAAGTGGACAGTGGGATGAGCTGACCCGCCCGCGCAATGCCGCCTCCCCCGCGCCGGGGGCTACACCCGGTGCGGGATCCAGGTGAACTTGTCGCCGCCGACCCAGCGGACCACGTCCGGGTCGTCGAGGTCGTGGACCCGGATGCCGAACGCCGCGGCGGCCCGGAGGACGTCGGTGACGGTACTCGCCTCACCGACGACCTCGCCGTCGACCTGCACGATGCGGAACGGTGGGTGCCCCGGCTGCACTCCGAGCACCGTGATGCGCGGCTGTGAGATGTAGGGGCTCGCACTTTCGGTCATACGCCCAGCCTAAGCAGAGTCCGACAATTCCCGCCGGATCAGCGGGCGGCGCCCGGTGCGGTGGGTAGCCAGGCGGAGGATCGCCCGCGCACCCGCCGTACTCGGCCGATCCGGCGACGCCACGGGGCGCCGCGCCGGACCTCGGCCGCCCGGAGGGAAGGCGTGCCGGACCTCGGCCGCCCGGAGGGAAGGCCGGACACAGCCCCCGGGCCGTGTCACCGCGGCGCCCGCTCGCGCGGCGACGGCTCGCGGCTCGCGGCTCACGGCTCACGGCTCACGGTCGCCGCCAGTCGTCGCCGGTCAGGTGGGAGCCCGCCATCGGGCCCATAAGCATCATGCCGCCGTCCACGCTCCAGGACGCGCCGGTGACGTAGGACGCGTCGGGACCGGCGAGGAAGGCGATGACGGCCGCCGCCTCGCGGGCGTCGCCGGGACGGCCCAGGGGCACACCGGGGCGGGACACGGTGCGCACGTCCGTGTCCTCCTGACCGGTCATGGGCGTGGCGATCTCGCCGGGCGCCACCGCGTTCACGGTGATGCCGTGCTCGGCGAGTTCGAGGGCCATCGCCTGGGTGAGCAGCCCGAGGCCGCCCTTGGCCGCGCAGTACGGGGCGGCGCCCACCCGCGGCTGGTGCTCGTGCACCGAGGTGACGTTGACGATCCGGCCGCCTTCGCCCCGCGCGATCATGCGCCGGGCCGCCCGCTGCGCGCACAGGAACGGCCCCACCAGATTCACGTCCAGCACCCGGCGCACGTCGTCGAGCCCGAGGTCGAGGAACGGCACGGCGCTGCCCGTACCGGCGTTGTTGACCAGGACGTCTACCCGGTCGCCCAGCTCGTCGGCGAGGGCGTCGACAGTGTCCGCGGCCTCGGGCAGCCGGGTGAGGTCCATCCGGGCGACGGCGGCCAGGCGACCTCGCTCCCGGACCTCCCGCGCGGTGCGCTCGGCCCCGGCCTCGTCGGTGTGCCAGGTGATGCCGACGTCCATTCCGGCCTCGGCCAGCCGCACGGCGGCGGCGCGGCCGATGCCGGAGTCGGCGCCGGTGATCACGGCCGTCTTCACGGCGGCGGGCTCGGGAACGGCGGACATGAGGGGCCTCCTCGCTGCGGCGACGCGCGGACCCTGGGCGGCCCGCGCGTCGGGGCACCGCAGTACCCGGCGGCGTACCGGGCAAACCGGCGCCTTGTGCGGTCGGCGGTCGACACGGCTGCCTGCGCGGCCGACGACCGGGGGCTGCCTGCGCGGCCGGCGGCCGGCGCCGCTGACTGCGGGGTCGACGGCTGGCGCCGCTGACTGCGGGGTCGACGGCTGGCGCCGCTGACTGCGGGGTCGGCGGCCGGCACGGCCGCCTGCGCGGACGGCGGCCGGCGCGGCTGTCGGCGCGGTGCGGTCGGCGCCCGGTACGGACGTCGACCCCGTGCGGTCGCGGCGACGGTGGGCAACCCTGGGGGTGGAGGTGGCGATGGACCCCTTGGAGGCACTGGACCGGATCGCCTTCCTGCTGGAGCGGTCCCAGGCGCCGACGTACCGCGTCCGCGCCTTCCGCACGGCGTCCCGGGTGCTGTCGGACCTGCCCGCCGGGGAGGTGGCCGAACGCGCCGGGGCCGGAACCCTCGAGTCGCTCAAGGGCGTGGGGCCGAAGACTGCGCAGGTCGTCCAGGAGGCGCTGGCCGGGGACGAGCCCGGTTACCTGAGCAGGCTCAGACAGGAGGCGGATCAGCCGCTCGCCCCGGGCGGCGAGGCGCTGCGGGCGCGGCTGCGCGGGGACTGCCACCTGCACTCCGACTGGTCGGACGGCGGCAGCCCGATCGCGGAGATGGGCCGGACCGCGGCCCGGCTCGGGCACGAGTGGGCGGTGCTCACCGACCACTCGCCTCGGCTGACGGTGGCCCGCGGCCTGTCCGCCGACCGGCTGCGCGAGCAACTGGACGCGGTGGCCGAACTGAACGAGACCTGGGCCCCGTTCCGGCTGCTGACCGGCATCGAGTGCGACATCCTCGACGACGGCTCGCTCGACCAGGAGCCGGAACTGCTGGAACGGCTGGACCTGGTGGTCGTCTCGGTGCACTCCAAGCTGCGCATGGACGCCCGCGCGATGACGCGCCGCATGGTCGCCGCGGTCCGCGACCCGCACTCCGACGTCCTCGGCCACTGCACCGGGCGGCTGCTGGACGGGCGGGGGCGGCCGGAGTCGGCGTTCGACGCGGACGAGGTGTTCGCCGCGTGCGCCGAGACCGGCACCGCCGTGGAGATCAACAGCCGTCCGGAGCGGCTGGACCCGCCCCGGCGGCTGCTGCGCCGCGCGGTCGAGGCGGGCGTGCTGTTCGCCGTCGACACCGACGCCCACGCGCCCGGACAGCTCGACTGGCAGATCGGCGGCTGCGCACGGGCCGAGGAGTGCGGCGTGCCGCCCGAGCGGGTGGTGAACACATGGTCCCGGCAGGGGCTGCTGGACTGGACCCGCGAGCGCCGGACGCCCACAGGAGTAGCCGAGGGCTGACGTGGTACCCGGGCGGCCGGCCAGCGAGCGAAAGGGGCCAGAGCGGATGGACCGCGCCGCCGTCTTCGACGTCGACGGAACCCTCGTCGACACCAATTACCTGCACGTCGTCACCTGGTGGGAGGCATTCCGGCAGGCGGGACACTCCGTCACCATGCGCGCGGTCGCCCGGTCGGTGGGGCTCGGCTCCACGGATCTCATCGCGCACCTGCTCGGCGACGACCGCGACGAGGACGCCGACTCGGCGCTCAGCGCGGCCCACTCCACGCTGTACGGCCAGTACTTCGACCGGCTGCCCGCCTTCGCGGACGCCGGACGGCTGCTGAAGCGGCTGCACCGGGACGGCTGGTCGGTGGTGCTCGCCACCTCGGCGGGCGGCGCGGAACTGGGCGCGCTGCGCCGTGCGATCGACGCGGACGACGCGATTGCCGCCACGGCGAGCGCCGACGACGTGTCCGAGGGCAAACCCGCGCCCGAGCCGGTCGAGCAGGCGCTCGAACTGGCCGGCGTGCCCGCCGAGCGGGCGGTGTTCGTGGGCGACACGGTGTGGGACATGCAGGCCGGCTGCCGCGCCGGCGTGCGCTGCGTGGGACTGCTCTGCGGGGGCATCCCGCGCGAGGATCTGGAGAAGGCCGGCGCGGACACGTTCTACGACGACCCCGCGCACCTGCTGGCCTCCCTGAAGGACAGTCCCCTCGCCTGACCTCCGCTGTGACCGGGGTCACCGTCTGACCTGGGGGACGCCGGAACACCGGGCGCGGGCCACTCGTTGAACCGGTCGTGGGTGCGGAGGGGACGGTGTCCCCGGGCCTCGCCTACCGCCCGCAGGGACGATCGTCCGGCTGAAGCCCTGCGGAGCGACTCGCCGAGAGGCGACCGCCCTGCGCGCCCACACCCGAACGCCCCGGTCGTGATTCCCCCGTCGCGGCCGGGGCTCCCTCCTGTCCCGAGCCAGACGCGGCCCGCCGCCGGTCCGCGCTTGACTTCGAGAGCACTCCAATTCGTAGCGTGCTGTGCATGAGCCTTACGCCACAGCAGAAGATCGGTTCCGGATTCGGCGCGTCGAGCACCGCCGACGACGTCCTGCGGGGCGTCGACCTCGCCGGGAAGCTCGCGATCGTCACCGGCGGCTACTCGGGCATCGGCCTGGAGACCACCCGGGCCCTGGCCAAGGCGGGCGCCCACGTGGTCGTCCCCGCCCGGCGACCGGCGTCCGCGCGGGAGGCGCTGGCGGGCGTCGACGGGGTCGAGGTGGACGAGCTGGATCTCGGCGACCTCGACAGCGTCCGCGCCTTCGCCGACCGGTTCCTGGCCTCCGGGCGCACCGTCGACGTCATGATCGACAGCGCTGGGATCATGGCCTGCCCGGAGACCCGGGTCGGACCCGGCTGGGAAGCCCAGTTCGCCACCAACCACCTCGGGCACTTCGCCCTGGTCAACCGCCTGTGGCCGGCGATCGAGCCGGGCGGCGCCCGGGTCGTCTCGGTCTCCTCCGCCGGCCACCGCCGCTCCGGCATCCGCTGGGACGACGTCCAGTGGGAGCGGGGATACGACAAGTGGGGGGCCTACGGGCAGGCGAAGACCGCGAACGTCCTGTTCGCCGTCCGTCTGGACGAGCTGGCCCGGGACTCGGGCGTCCGGGCGTTCGCCCTGCACCCCGGCGGCATCCTCACCCCGCTCCAGCGGCACCTGCCGAAGGAGGAGATGGTGCGGCTCGGCTGGATCGACGAGGACGGCGAGCTGCGCGACCCGCAGGCGTTCAAGACGCCGGAGCAGGGCGCCGCCACTCAGGTGTGGGCCGCGACCTCGCCCCAGCTCGACGGTCTGGGCGGGGTGTACCTGGAGGACTGCGACATCGCCGAGACGCATCCCGGGGACGAGGGGAACGCCACGGCCGCCGGCGTGCGGCCCTGGGCCGTCGACCCCGACCAGGCGGCCCGCCTGTGGGACCTCTCCGCGGAACTGACGGGCGTCGACGCCTTCGCCTCCCGGGGCTGACCCCGCAAGGCCCCCGGGGTCGATCGGGCGGGACCGGGTACCCGGCTGCCCGCACTGGTCGTCCCCACCGAAGGAGCGCAGGGTGAGCAGCATGTCGGGCAGCAGGGTCGTCGTCACAGGCGCCACCGGCAACGTCGGCACGAGCGTCGTCCGCCTCCTGTCGGAGGATCCGGACGTCGCCTCGGTACGCGGCCTGGCCCGCCGGATCCCGCAGTGGTCGCCGCCGAAGACGGAGTGGGCGGCGGTCGACGTGGCGTCCGAGCAGGCCGGGCTCGCCGAGCAGTTCGCGGACGCGGACGCCGTGATCCACCTGGCCTGGGCGTTCCAGCCGACCCACGATCCGGCGACGACCTGGCGCACCAACGTGCTCGGCAGCATCCGGGTCTTCGAAGCGGTCGCGGCCGCCGGGGTGCCGGTGCTAGTGCACGCCTCGTCGGTGGGCGCGTACTCGCCGGGGCCCAAGGACCGCGCCGTGGACGAGTCGTGGCCGACGCACGGCTGGCCGGACGCCGCGTACACCCGGGAGAAGGCGTATCTGGAGCGCGCCCTGGACACCTTCGAACGGGACCACCCGGACATCCGAGTGGTGCGGATGCGCCCCGGCTTCCTCTTCAAGGCGGAGTCGGCGAGTGAGCAGCGGCGCATCTTCGGCGGCCGGTTCCTGCCCGGCCCGCTGGCGCGCCCGGAGCTGCTGCCGTTCCTGCCGGACGTCCCCGGGCTGCGGGTGCAGACCCTGCACAGCGACGACGGGGCGCGGGCCTACCTGCTGGCGCTGCGGCGCGAGGTGCGGGGCGCGTTCAACCTGGCCGCCGAGCCGCCGCTGGACGCCGAGGTGCTGGGCGAACTCCTCGGCGCCCGGCCCGTGCGGCTGCCGCGCACCGCCGTCCGCTCGGCGATCGCCGCCGCCTGGAACCTGCGTCTGCTGCCCGCCTCGCCGCACCTGTTCGACGCGGTCCTGCGCCTCCCGCTGATGGACTGCACACGAGCCCACACCGAACTCGGCTGGCGCCCGCTGCGTACGGCGACCGAGGCCATCGAGGAGTTCCTGCTCGGTTTCCAGCGCGGCGCGGGCGCGGAGACGGCCCCGATGCAGGGGCACAAGGTCGGCTGAGCGCCGGGCGCACGTGAGTCCCGTGGGTCGTCGTGCCCACGGGACTCACGTACGCCGGGCGGAGCGGCCGTGCGGCATCAGTCAGCGGGCTGAAGAATCAGTCAGCCGACTCGGAGATCAGTCAGCGGGCTCGGGGATCAGTCAGCGGCTCGGGGATCAGTCAGCCGGCTCGTCCGGCACGGGTTGCTCCGGATGCACGGCGCCGGTCTGCGGAGCGCCCCGGCGCCCGGTGCCCGCCTCGTCGGTGTCGGGGACGTCCTCGTCGGCGCCGGACGCCGACGGCGCCGTACCGCGCGCCTCGGTCTGGGCGGCCTCCCAGGGGTCCTCGCTCGTTCCGGCCTGCTGGTCGGGCATGTCCCGGGGAACGGGCCGGCCGTTTCCCCCGGAAGCCTCGCGGCGATGATCGGTCACGGCATGCTCCTCTCCGGTCTGCACGGACCCCACCGGTCTGTTCCGGCACGCTCCGATCGGCCTGCGCGGGTCCCGCCGGATTCACCCGACGTGCCCCACAATGCCGCCTGCTGCGTCAGGCGCGAGTACCGTGCCCATGACCCGCGAAACACCCCGGGCCCCTCCGACCGCAGGGGCCCGCAGGGGCCGACCGCACGGGGGACGCCGATTGGGACGCGCCCCGGTCAGAGGGGCGGAAGTCGAGGACGCAGGAGGCAGAATTCGTTGCCTTCCGGGTTTCCCAACACTCAGAACTAGAGGTTCTGGAGTGTCGGCATGGTGGCATCGGACCTGGTCAAGCCTGGTGGCGGGAATCCGTTGGTCCCTATCACTTCCATCGAGAAGGAAGCAGGCGCAACACCCTCGGTCCCTACACGTGGGGTGAAGAAAGAAGAACGCGGGAACCCTCCGCGCTCCACAGAGACCGTGAAAGCAGCGCAGGAACCCCCGAACCCTTTCGCGGGGACGGTCTACACCGAGACCCTTCGGGGCGTGCAGTGTGTCCGTCTGTCGGTGTTCACCGACGAGACCACCAGCCCCGACCGGCAGCGCGAGGCCGACGACCAGGCGGCAGCCGCGGACAACATCAGCTTCGGCGAGGGTGGCACGCTCCGCGAAGCGGTGGACCTTGATGTATCCGCTTCCAAGATCAGCCCGGTCGACCGTCCCGCCCTCGGCGGTTGGCTCGCCCGCCCGGACGAGTTTGACGCATTGGTGTGGTGACGGTTCGACCGTGCGATCAGGTCTATGGCCGACATGCACGAGCTTGCGAAGTGGGCCCGCACGCACCGAAAGGTGTTGGTGTTCGCCGAGGGCATCGGCGGGGGCGGGCGCATGGTGTTCGACTTCCGTAATCCCATGGACCCGATGGCGGAACTCCAACTGACCATGCTCGCCTTTGCCGCTCAGGTAGAGGCGCAGTCCATTTCCGACCGTGTTACCGGGGCTATGGCTGCCATCCGCAAGATGGTGCTGCGGTGGCGCGGTTCGCGTCCGCCGTACGGCTACATGCCCGCTCCTATGCCCGAGGAGCACGGCGGGGTGGGGGGACGCTCGTCCTCGATCCGGCTGCGGTGAAGGATGGGTGCGGGGGATTTCTTGTTTTTACGCTCAGACCGCAACCGATGGCGGGGTGACGAGGCGTGCGCGCTCGTAGAGACTCCGGGCAGCCTGATTCTTGAGGTAGGGCCGAATCCGAGCCTGCATCGTCGACATGGCCTTATCGCACTGTCCCGATTGAACGTCGGGGTAAATTTCCACCACCTTGACCCATGTGGCACACGCGCTTTCGAGGTGGCCGATTTCTAGCTGACGTTCGGCAAGCATGGACAGGTAACGAATCCGGTTCCTCTTGAACGAGCTATGCCGCAGTTTGTCGGATTCCTCTAGATCTTTGACTGATCCCTGAATGTCACCCAGTTCGTACCGAACCTGCCCGGCGTGATATGCCAGAGAAGACGGGTTGTATGAGCCGAACGTCTTGGTTTGGGATTCGGCCTTTTCCATTGCCACTTCGGCCTCTCGCAGATACATAAGCGCCTTTGTGCGCTCGCCGAGCTGTGCGGAGGCGTGCGCTTGCTGCCCCGCCAGAAAGGCGCGCATTCGAGGACCAGCTTGCGGAGATGCTGACGCGGCTGCGTCAGCAAGACGCATCGCAGTCTTCCCGTGGCGTAGATCAACTGCCTGAACGCTCATTCCCCGTAGGGTTGTGCAATACGTGAGGTGGTCTTCCGAGGCGCCTGCTAGCTCTAACGCTTTCAGGTAATACTGTTGCGCCAGGCCGTGAACCCCCTCGTCCACAGCCATATATCCGGTGAGATAGCAGAGATCGGAAGCCGCTGACATCATCGCCTTGCGGACTTCCTCTGTCGCGTCGGCTCGAAGGTAGGGGGCTACCGTATTCACGAGGAATGCTGCCGCCATCGGGCGAGCGTGCCGACCTCCGAATTGGTCGTCCAAGTCAGACACGCGCTCTGTCATGGCGATGACCATGTTTACGTCGGCCATCCCTATGCGTTGGGTCTTTCCCGACTGAACCGCTTCCATGCGCCCCACGACATCCGGCCACCCAGGAACGGTAAGTGCCACGGAGAACAGTCCCGCACTCAGGACGCTTCGGCGTGAGGGGTCCATGTCTTGCCTTCCGAGGTCTACCAGCCCTTCAACGGTAGTCGGGTGACTGTTGGACTCTTCCGGGGGTGCCGGGAATCCTGCATCGGCGTGCGTAATGGGACGGAGCAGTCTCCGGGCGAGTGCTTCCAAAATCAGCGGGCGCACAGCTTCTTTCGGCAGGTGGCCACTCAACCACTGGTGCACTGAGGGCTGTTGGTACTTAAGGGGGGTCCCGCGCTCGGTCCCGATGCGGTTGACCTCTTGAGCGAACTGCCGCAGGGTCCATCCGCTTTCGCGGTACAGCCGCTCAAGTCCGGCGTTCGGCTGTCGTGTCGTCACTGGTCCCCAACTCCCGTGCTCTGACTGCTTAACGCTCTTAAATCCTGCCCTCTTCCCAAAGGTACCGCTGTGCGTGGTCGGGCGGTTGCCTAGTGCGAGCACGGACACCGCAAGGGATGACACCGCAGGGAGGGCCCGGACATGGAGAAGCACGCACGAACGGCCACGGAGAACCCCGAGCGGTCCAGCGCGGGAATACCGGCTCGGGCCTACTGGTGCGAAGTGCTCGCGGAAGGTCAGGTGTACGGGACGCGCGAGACAGTCCCGTACGTCCTCGGTACCTTCCAGACGGTCTCGCCGAAACTCGCGCTGCGGTGGTTACAGGGCGAGGCCGCGCGCATCGCGGACCGGCTCGACCCGGACCCGGAACGCTCGGCGTGGGTCAAGCCCTGTATGCGCGTGGACACCGTGCCCAAGCCCGACAGCCCCACGGAGTTTCGGTTCTGGAGTCTCGACCCCGAGGAGCACCAGGCCGCGCGGGACCAGCTCAAGGAAGGTGCCCCGTTCTCCAAGGTCATCCCTGACAAGAGGTGCCGCTTCACCTTGACCGTGTGGCCCGTGGTCGTGCCTCCGTCCGAGTCCGGCCCGACACTGCCCGCCGATGACGGACAGTCCACATGCCCCCGCCCTGGTCACACGAGCCACAGGAAGCCCCGGCGCTCGTCGGGGTGGCTCGTCCCCTTTCTGTGACAAGGGCGGGCCGCTCGGCACCGCATGACCGACAAGGCGGAGCCGAGCACCGCGAACCTCAACCGCGCACCATGACCGAAGGAGAACAGTCGTGAACACCCTTCCCCATGCCGAGCGCACCGCAGAGCGCGCACGGGAGATCCTGACGGCCATCGAGGCCGATCCGGAGTTCGCCGCGTTCAGGGCCGCGAGCCTGCGCTACGACGAGGACTGGACGTGCTTTACGGGCGGTCCGGTCATCAGCGAGTACGACCAGACCGACGACGCGGCTCCGCTGTTCATCGAGGGACTGCGCGCGCTCTGCCTCAAGGCCGCTGTGTTCGAGGCGACCGGCGACGAGCGCGCGGCGGAAATCCCCGTCGCCGTGCCCGTGGACGAGATGACGCACGCGATGATCGCTCAGCCGCAGATCCTCGCCCGGATCACGGCGCGGGTCGGCGCACAGATCATCCACCAGACCGACCAAGAGCACACCGACTGGACGCGAGATGACTTCACGCACCAGGCGTACCGCGCCGCCTGGGGCGAGCCGCCGGCCCGGTACTGGCTCACGCACGCGGAGGTGGCTCGCCGGCTCGGCATCCTGCGCCGGAGGTACGAGGCGGCGGGCTTCCGCCGGATGGGTCTCGCGCACAGCATCACGTTCGAGCCCGTCCCCGCGTAGCGGCTAGCTGAGTGCCTGCCGCATCACCGTGAGCGGGTCCAGTTCCGGGAAGTGCTGCCGGATCTGCTGCTGTGCCTGAGAGATCAGGTCATCCAGGAGAACCGGGGCCGCGCCGTACAGCACGTCATGCAGGTACGGCACCACCGCGGAAGGGTCGGGCGGTAGCTGCAACTCGACCGTCAGCGGCTCGCCCCCGCTCTTGTAGCGCTTCGCGGGCAGCCCGACCTTTTCGGGGTGGACACACACCGGTGTCCCGTCGCTCAAGTACCGGTGTCCGTCCGCCTTGTTGAACGGGCATTCCGGGGTCGGACGCTCGAACACGTCGAACTCGCCGACCGCATGAAACCGCGACGGACAGATACCGCACGCGCGGTGGTGTACGTCGCCGTTCACGAAGGGCTCGAGCATGACCGGAGCCTAGCTCTCACCAGCACCACAGACGCCCGTTTCGGACCGCACCACCCCCTCACGGGGGATGAGCCGCCCGAGCGGGTCGCCAGACCCGTTGCGGGGCCGCTGGGCGTGTTCAGCAACGGATGAGGGACCGAACCACGGTGCGCACCGTGCAAGGTTCCGCCGCCCCGTTCGCGTGCTGGCCGCCCCGTTCGCGTGCTGCCCCGTGGCACACGGGCGGGGCGTCCCTATCCGATCTCACGCAGAAGGCCCAGCCGTGCCCGCACTCGTGCCCTACGTCGCCGCATACAGCAACGAGCTTGGCCCCCGCGAATCTGAGTTGTGCATCGAGGTACCGCGCAACGGCGTGCCCCGCATTGCGTACGTGCACCCTCGCCCGGACGATCGGGACGCACACGGGAACCTGTGGGCCCGCATGACCAGGCCGCCCGAGAGCGAACGCGGGCGCGTCATGTTCGACTGCATGGACCCGCTGCGGCAGCGCGAATGCATGGAAGGGCTGCTGTGCCAGGTCTGCGCTCAACCGGCGGAGAAGAGCACGGGCACGCTGTTCGTGGAGTGGGAGCGACCAGGGGAGCAGGGGCCGAAACCGCTCGACCGGATCACCACAGACACGCCCCCCGTATGCGGTGCCTGCCTGCCTGTATCGCTGCGTCGCTGCTCGTTTCTGCGGGAGGAAGAGAGCGTGCGGTGCTGTTGGTCCGTAAGTCGGTGATCAGCGGCGTATCCGGAACGCTCTACCGCGTCAGCGACGACATGAAGCGCTGGATTCCGTCCGAGCAAGACGCCTATTCCAGCGCTCAGACAGCAAAACGCCCCGTGCGGCCAAGTGCCGTGCGGGGCTCTGTCGTTGGCGCTGACGTGCGCGTATCCTCAGAACTGGTAGTCAGGAGTGTTGGGGTCGGCCAGGACGTGCCAGCTTTCGGCGCCAGTCTGACCCACGTCGACGGGCTCCGCGCCGAGGGCGAGCAGCCGCTTCAACTCGGCGTCCTGGTCGCGGTCGGTGGGGTTGACGTCGATGTGCAGTCGGAGCTTTCCGGCCCGTGGGTCGCTGCTGGGGCTCAGGACGAGGACGGGCTGCGGACCGCCGAAGCCCACGCCGGGCGGCCCGATCTCGATGCTTCCGTCGCTCGACCGGCCGAGTTCGACGTAGCCCAAGACCTCGCTCCAGAACGCGGCCAGCCGCTCGGGGTCGGCGGCGTCGATGACCAGCTCACTGATGCGGCATGCCATGGCCGTCAGTGTACGGAGACGATCTAGGCGTCGTGCGTCTGCCGGAGATCTGGCCGGAGAAACTCGCCATCGGCCGGAGGCCGCCGTCAGCGGCGGCCCGTAGGGCGACACGCCAGGCGCTCCCCTCGCCGGGCGATCGGGGCGGAAGCGCGGCGGTCGGTTACGCGCCGCCGCAGCGCTCGCTCCCCCGCCGCCCACTCCCCTGGAGCTCAGGCCGCCGCCCAATCCCCCGGCGCTCAGGACCGGCGTTCCTCCAAAGCGGTGCGCCAGGCTGGGATCTGGGCCGTCAGCTCCGGCTCGGCCCGGCGGCCGCCGCGGGTGAAGAAGTCGGCGAGCGGCAGGATGGCGGCGCCGACGGTGACCGCGTCCGGTCCCAGACGGCCCAGTTCGACGGTCACCTTCTCGGCCGGGTGCCGCAGCGCGTACGCCGTGGCGTGGCGGCGGACCGCCGGGAGGAAACGGGCGCCGAGCTGGAGCCCGGCCCAGCCGCCGATCAGGATCCGCTCGGGCTGGAAGAGGTTGATCAGGTCCGAGAGCCCCGCGCCGAGGTACTCCGCCGTCTCCTCGAGGACGGCCAGCGCGACGGGGTCGGCGGCAGCGCCCTCGGGCGGGTAGGCGGCGGCCAGCATGGCGGTCAGCGCGGTCTCCTCGTCGGCCCCGCCCGGCGGCCGGCCGCCCTCCTCGCGCCAGCGGGCCAGCAGCGACTCCGCCCCGGCGTACGCCTCCAGGCAGCCGAGGGCCCCGCAGCGGCAGCGGCGCCCCCGCACCCGCACGGTCAGGTGCCCCCACTCGACCGCCCGGCCGCGCTCCACCTCGGGCGTGACCAGACACGCGCCGACGCCCGAGCCGAAGAGGACCACCACCGCGTTGCCCGCGCCCCGCCCCGCGCCGAACCACATCTCGGCCTGGCCCAGCGTCTTGGCGCCGTTGTCGATGAAGTACGGCACGCTCTGCGGCAGCGCCGAGCCGCCGCGGAGCAGGGACTCCAACGGCACCGCGTCCCAGCCGATCGTCTGGCCGTGCACGACGGCGCCCCGGTCGGGGGTGTGCTCGACGATGCCGGGGACGCCGATGCCGACGCCGAGCAGCCGCTCGGGAGCGAGCGCGGCGGCGGCCAGCACCTCGGCGACGCCGTCCCGGATGTGACCGGTGATCACCTCGACGTCATAGCGCTGGGCCGCCAAGGGGCGCTCGGTGCGCGCCAGTTCGGTGAGGGTGAGGTCGAACAGCTCCACGCGCACCCGGGTCTCGCCGACGTCCACGCCGATCATGTAGCCGCTGTCCGGGGCCACGCGCAGCAGGGTGCGCGGGCGGCCGCCGTCGGAGTCGACGCTGCCCGCCTCCTCGACCAGGCCGTCCGCGAGCAGCTCCGCGACGACGTTGCTGATCGAACCGGAGCTGAGCCCGGTCGCCGGGCCCAGTTCGAAGCGGCTGAGGGGGCCGTCGAAGTACAGCCGCTGAAGGACGGCCGTGCGGTTGGCCCGCCTGAGATCACGTACCGTGCGCCCGTTCCGCCCCGCCATGTGGCTCCCTTGTCCGAACCCCAGCCCGACCTGCAACATACCGTCGCCCGTCGGTCGGACGCGACACCCTGCCTCCACTTAGTACACGAATTAATTTAAGACGTGCGGTTGACGGCGACCCAGGCTCCGCGCGCCGGGCAGCGCATGTCCGCCCACGGGAAATCGAGTGGATCCCGTCACCCAAGCTGCCTATCTTAGGCTTGAGACTAATAGCTTTAGGCAGTCACTCGGCCCCCGTGCCGCCCTCATCCCCCAGGAGCCGACCATGAGACCGCTGACCGAGCAGGACGTCCGCGCCTCCTTCGTCAACTGCTCGAAGGGCGAGGCCAAGCGCCTGGCCGTGCCGCGCGACCTCGGTGAGCGGCCCTGGGACGACCTGGACTTCCTGGGGTGGCGGGATCCGGGCGCGCCCGACCGCAGTTACCTGGTCGCCGAGCGGGCCGGCCGCCTCGTGGGCGTCGCCCTGCGCTTCCCGTCCTCACGGCGCGGTCTCCAGCACCGCAGCATGTGCTCGCTGTGCCTGACCGTCCACCGCGGCGGCGGGGTCTCCCTGATGACCGCGCGCAAGGCGGGCGCGGCGGGCCGCGAGGGCAACTCGGTCGGCGTGTACATGTGCACAGACCTGGCCTGCTCCCTGTACCTGCGCGGCAGGAAGGTCCCCGACTCCGGTTCCCGCATGGAGGAGAGCCTGAGCGTGGAGGAGCAGATCGTCCGGGCGACCGGCAATCTGGCCTCCTTCCTCGACGCCCTGGGCGCGTGACCCGGCGCGACCCGGCGTGACCCGCTGCGCCCCGCTGCGACCTGCACCGCCGCTCTCCGGAGCGACCATGTTCGATGCGTCCGCGAACGGGGAACAGCGCAAAGAATGCGAGATGTACGTGCGTGGCCGCCGCTCCTCCTGCGCGTCGCGCGGTGGCACCAGGACCCCGCGGTCGTCCAGGCGCTGCGGTCGACGGTCGCGGCGACGATCGCCTATGTGATCGCGAAATGGCTGAGCCCCGAGCCCGCGCCGCTGACCGCCCCCCTGACGGCTCTGCTCGTCGTCCAGGTCACCCTCTTCGCGACGCTGCGCACCAGCATCCGCAGGGTGAACGCCGTGGTGGCCGGCGTGATCGTGGCCATCGCCTTCTCGCTCCTGGTCGGGCTGACCTGGTGGAGCCTGGGACTCGTCATCCTCGCCGGGCTGGCGGTCGGCCATCTGGTGCGGGTGCACGAGTTCGTGGCCGAGGTGGCGATCAGCGCGATGCTGGTGCTGGGGGTCACCAGCGTCGGCAGCACGGCCTGGGCGCGGATCGTGGAGACGCTGATCGGCGCCGTGGTCGGCATGGGCTGCAACACGCTGCTCGCTCCCCCGGTGTGGACCGAGCAGGCGGGTGAGTCGATCGAGGGACTCGCGCGCCGGATGCGGCAGTTGATGCTGCACATGGGCGACGAGGTGACCGGCGGCACGCTCATGGTGGAGGCCGCCGCCCGGCTGCACGAGGCGCGGCGCCTGGACCACGACGTCGCCGACGTGGACGCGGCCCTGCGGCGGGCGGAGGACAGCCTGCGGCTGAACCCGCGGGTCCGCGAGGGGCTGCTGCACCGGGTGGTGCTGCGCACCGGGCTCGACACGCTGGAGATCTCCACGGTGGTGCTGCGGGTGCTCGCGCGCACCTTCACCGACCTCGCCAAGGCGCGGGAGCCGGAGCCGCTGTTCTCCCCGCAGAGCGGCCCGCTGGTGGAGCAACTGCTCAGCGAGATCTCCGACGCCGTGGTGAGCTACGCGGTGCTGGTGACCACGGATGTGCGACTGAGCGCGGAGTCGGCCGAGTCCCGGCTCGCCGCCGAGCTGCGGCAGGCGGCGGCCACCCGCGACAAGCTCGCGCAGCTTCTGCTGGAGGAGGTGCAGCAGGACGCGGGGCACTGGCAGTTGCAGGGCGCGATGCTGACCGAGGTGAACCGCATCCTGGACGAGATGGACATCGAGCACCGCTCGCAGCGGCTCCTGGAGGCGCTGGACCAGCACGCCCGCGCGCAGCGGGCCCGAAGGTCCCGGCTGACCAGGTTCGGCGACCGGCTGGGCGCCCCGGTGAGACTGCGGCGCAACCGGGAGGAGGCGGCGCGGCGCTCCGTGTGACGGACCGCCGTAAGAGGGACCGCCGTGCGCGAGGGACCGCGGCGCGAGGACCGCCGTGCGCGAGGGACCGCGGCGCGAAGGGCCACCGTACGAAGGAGCGCCGTGCGCGAGGGAATGGCGGGCGAGGGACCGCCGTACAAGGCAGCCGCGCGCGAAGGACCGCCGTGCGAAGGACCGTAGCGTAAGGGAGGAGGGAGGAGCGGCGTGCGGCAGAGCGGCGCTTGCCCTCGGGCGGCGGGCCAGGCCAAGGTGGCGGGACGACCGGGACAGTCGACGATCTGGGATGTGGGCGGGCATGGAGCGTGGGGCGCGAGCAGCGCGACGGGAGTCTTCCCCGCTCAGCCGGGGCGGGGCGGGCTGGAGCCGGCGCCGGTTTCTGGGGGCGGTGACCGGCGCGGCGGCGGTGGCGGCGCTCCCCGCGCCCGCGGCGCCGCGGCGCGCGGCGGGGTCCGGCGCCCGGACGACGGCGGCTCCGACGCCGCGGGCCGTAGCGGGCGGACGCGAGACCGCGCCCGCGCGGACCGCCGCGCGCCCGCTCTACCTGGGCACCTACACCTCCGTGGCGGGCGGCGGCACGGGCATCGGCCTGGCGGAGTACGACCCGGTCTCAGGGGCCGTGACCGCACGGGGCGTCCTCGGCGGCGTCGCCGACCCGTCCTATCTGGCCGTGCACCCGGACGGCCGCACCCTGTACGCGGTCGACGAGCGCCAGGACGGGGGCGTGACCGCCGTGCGACTGGCCGACCGCACGGTGCTGGGGACCAGGACGGCGGGCGGCGCGGGCCCGTGCCATCTGTCGGTGCATCCCAGCGGACGCTGGCTGCTCAGCGCCGACTACCAGTCCGGCAGCGTGGCCGTGCACCCGATCGACGACTCCGGCGCGCTCGGCGAGCACACCGACGTGGTGACCCACTCCGCGCCGCCGCCCGGCCCCGGCCAGCGGGGCCCGCACGCGCACCAGTGCGTGACCAGCCCCGACGGCGGGCACGTGCTGGCCGTCGACCTGGGCACCGACACCGTCTACACCTACCGCCTCGACACCCGCGCCGGGCGGCTCACCGAGGTCTCCCAGGCGCACACCCGGCCCGGCGCCGGCCCGCGCCACCTGACCTTCCACCCGGGCGGCCGGTACGCCTACCTCGCCAACGAGGTCGACGACTCCGTGGCGGTCTGCGCCTACGATCCGCCGACCGGGAGGCTGAGCGTCGGCAAGGAACAGTCAACAGGAGCGGGCGGAGGCGTCAACTATCCGGCGCAGTTCCTCGTCACGGCCGACGGCCGGTTCGCCTATCTGGCCAACCGGGGCCGCGACACCGTCGCCCGGTACGCCGTCGAGGCGGACGGCGCCCGTCTGCGGCTGCTGGACGCCGTGCCCGTGGCGGGCGACTTCCCTCGGCAGATCGCGTTCTCGCCGGACGGCGGCCTGCTGTTCGCGGCGAACCAGAAGTCCGGCACGGTCAGCGTCTTCCACGTGGACCGGGCCACGGGCGGCCTGCGGCTCGCGGGAGAGCCGTTCCGCTCACCGGTCGCCGTCTGCGCGCTGCCGCTGTAGGGGCCGCGGGCAGGCGGCGTCACTCGCCTGGACGAGCAGGACGTGCACGCGTTCGGCCAGGTCGCCGACGTCGTCGGCGGGTGCGTGGAAGGGCAGGCGCACGTCGCCGTGGGTGCGGGCGCGCTCCACGCGCAGGGTGAGTCCGTGCCGGTCCACGGCGAGCGGCTGGACGCGCACCGCGCCGTGCAGGCTGTCGGAGGCGACGAGCCGGGTGAGCCGCTGCACCGCGTCGGAGTGGGCGGCCGCGAGATGCGTGAGCAACTGGGCCTCCGCCGCGGCCAGCGGGTCGGGCGCCGCCGCGGCGAAGTCGTCGGCGCCGACCACGAGGGCGCCGGACGGCTCGCGCAGCACCACGCGCGTCGGATGGAACACCAGCGGGTCGCCCGCGTCGGTGAAGCGTCCGGAGAGCCACAGCCGGGCGCGGATGCGCTGGCGGACCGGGACGGGCGCGACGTCGGCGAACTCCAGCACGGCGGGCAGCTCGCCGCGCGGCGCGCAGAGGGCGGCGGCGCCCAGCGCGCTGTCCTCGGGCACGCGCAGCAGTACCCGCCCGTCCCCGGCGACCGTGTGCACGCCGACGAACTCCTCCCGGCCGCCCTGCGCGCTCACCGCGCAGGACCACGCGGCCGCGAGCACCGACCGGGCCCGCTGCGCCGCCGAGGGCGCCGCCGCCCACGTCTGGCTGTCACCCATCCTGATCTCCTTTATTAGGTAAGCCTCACCTAACTTACCGAAGATCAAGCCGCAGGCCAACCAGGCGCCCCGGCGCGCGCCTGCGCCTGCGCCTAGAGCACACGGCCCCCTCCCCCGTGCCCTTGAGTCGGGCGCCGATCCCGATCCGCTCGCCGCCGGTCCTTCCCGCGCCCTTTGCCGCTCCCGCCGCCCGGCACGTACGCGCCGGGCGGGCGCGTCAGCGCGGGAACGCCGCGTCAGCGCAGGAACGCCGCGACGGCCGCGACGAACCGGTCGGGGTCGTCGAGCCACGGGTAGTGCCCCGCGCCGGGCTGGACGACCAGCTCGGCCCGGGGGAACAGCGCGGCGAGCTCGGCCATGGCGGGCGGCGGCGAGTTGAGGTCCGCCTCTCCGGCCAGCACCAGGACGGGTGCGGAGAGCTGGGCGAGCGCGGCGCGGGCGGCCTCCGGGTCGTAGGCGCCGTCGGCGGCGTAGCCGGCGGTGGCCTCGGGGTTCTTCTGCTCGGCGTCCGCGGCGTCCAGGGCCCGTGCGGCGTCGTCCCAGCGGCCGTGCAGGAAGGGGGCGATCAGCTCCCACTGCCCGTCGGCCGCCCGGCCCGCCACGATGTCCCGCAGGGCCGCGTAGGCCGCCGGGAACCACGGCTCGTCCTGGCGCAGCCGTGCCGTCGCCAGCCGGGCGTCCGCGGTGACGGAGATGCCGACGGCGGCGACGCTGGGCGTGATCAGGGCGAGCTTGCCGATCCGCTCCGGGTGCCGGCTCGCGTACAGCACCGCCAGGTTCGCCCCGGCGCAGTGCGCCAGCAGGTCCATGCGCTCCAGCCCCAGGTGCTCGCGCAGCGCCTCGACGTCGTCGACGAGCCGGTCGCACCGGTAGGTCGCGGGGTCCTGCGGCGCCTCGGAGTCTCCGCTGCCCCGCAGGTCCGGCTTCACCAGCCGCCAGTGCGCGGCCAGGCCGCCGAGGTCGGCGAGGTAGGCCGAGGCGCGCGCGGGGCCGCCCGGCAGACAGACCAGCGGCGAGCCGTCTCCGCTCACATGGTGGACGAGACGTGTTCCGTCGTACGCGGAGAAGACCGGCATGACCGGGAGCCTCGCAGGGGCGATGCGGGGCGGCAACCGGATTTCGGCCCGTGCGGGGCTGGGGCGTGTGGCGAAAGTCCCGTCTGCCCGGCGGCGTCTGGCACGCACGCGCGCCGCGTTGTCGGGATCGCCCCGATACGCCAGTGTCGGGGCGACCCTCCGCCTTGCGATCGCACGCACCAGACGCCGCCGGGCCCGCCCTGCGGGCGGACGACGCTACTTTCGCAACACGCCCTAGTTGAGCGTCGGTCGGCGCCGTTTCAGCGGGGCGCGCCCCGTCTCACGCCTCGCCGCGGACCAGGGCGAGCAGCCGGTCCAGGACGCGGGGGCCGCCGACCCGCACGCCGTCGTGCTCGAACTCGTCGGTCACCCAGGTGCGCAGCCCGCGGACGGCACGGGCCGTGTGCAGGGCGTGGGCGGTGTCGACGTACATGTCGTCGTGGTAGACGGCCGCGGCGACCGGGACCTCGTTGACGGCGAGACGGGCGGGGTCGTAGAGGCGTGTCCAGTCGGTGCGGGCGGCGAGCAGGTCGGCGGTCTCGCGCAGCGGGCGCAGCGCCGGGTCGCAGGCGAACGTCCACGGGTGCACCGTCTCGCCGGTGAACAGCACCGGCCCGTCGCCCTTCAGCGCCTCGGCCGCGTCGAACTGCTCGAACTCCCCGCGAACCCGCTCGGCCGACCAGGCGGTGGGACGGCTGTCCTGGGCGTAGATCACCTCGTGCACGAGGGCGTACAGGGGGTGGCCGGCGTACGACAGCAGGCCCTGGACGGCCTCCTGGAAGGCGTCGGACAGCTCCTTCCCGCGCGGCGTGCGGACGAAGGCGTGCTCCAGGAGGAAGTGCAGCCGGTGGCTGCCGTCGCCCGCGCCGAGCATCCGGCCGAGGGACTGGAACGCCTCCGCGGTCAGCCGGTGGCCGTCGGGGAGGACGACCTCGTGGGCGAGGAGGTGGTCGGCTATGCGGCGGGCCCGTTCGACGTCCTGCGGGTAGCGGGCGTAGTGGGCGGCGTTCTTGCGCTCGATGCGCGGATACGCGGCCCGGTAGACGTCGTCGGCGTGGGCGTCGAGCGAGGGCAGTCCGCCGGTGATCAGGGCGGCGGCCAGGCCCTCGGGGTGGGTGGAGAGGTAGTTCATCGCGCAGAAGCCGCCGAAGCTCTGGCCGAGGACGGTCCACGGGGCGCCGCCGGTCAGCTCGGGGCGGACGGCCTCGCAGTCGCGGACGATGGAGTCGGCGCGGAAGCGCGTGAGGTAGTCGGCCTGGGCGGCCGCGTCGCCGCGCAGCGGCAGCGTCTGGCGGTTGGCCGGGGTGGAGTGGCCCGTGCCGCGCTGGTCGAGGAGCAGCACCCGGTACTCCCGCAGGGCGCGGCCGAGCCAGGCGTCCTGTCCGACGAAGCGGTCCGCCCCGAAGCCCGGACCGCCCTGGAGGTAGACCAGCCACGGCAGCTCGCGGTCCGCCTGGTCGACGGCGACTGCTTCCCGCGCGTACAGCTCGATCGTCTCCCCGGACGGGTCGTCGTGGTCGAGCGGCACGGTGAAGGAGCGGTCGGTGAGGACGACGCCGGGCTGACGGTAGCTGACGGTCATCGGATCTCCTGGGACGGCGGGGCGGCGGGGTCGGCAAGGATGACGGGCGTGGCGGGCTCGGCGGGGTCGGCATGGATGGCGGGGGTGGCGGGCTCGGCGGGGATGACGGGCGTGGCGGTGATCCAGTACAGCACAGGCCGGTCAGCCGCCGGACGGCGCGGATCAGGGCGTCCGCCGCCCGGTGCGGGGCGGTGTCCGACCGCCCCGGACCTGCGCGGCGCCCGACCGCCGCACCGCGCCCGCGCACCTTCCCGCCGGTCCCCGCGCCGACTACTGCTGTGGCGGGAACGGCGAGCCGGTGGGCCTGAGCCCTTCCGCGACTGGTGGCGGCGTACCCGGGGCGAGCGCGCGGAGGGGGACGCGACATGAGCGGCAGGGATCGGATCCTGGGCCGGGTGCGGCGCGCGCTGGCGGACGTGCCGGCCGACGACACGCCGTACGAACAGGCCGTCTCCCGCGCCTACGCGCAGCGGCACGACGACCTCGGGCCCGAGCGGACCGCGGATCTGCTCGCCGAGAACCTGGCCGACTACCGCGCCCTCGTGCACCGTTGCGAGGCCGCGGGGCTGCCCGCGCTGATCGCCCGGCTGCTCGCGGAGCGGGGCGCGCGGAGCGTGCTGGTCCCGCCCGGTCTGGAGGAGAGCTGGCTCGCGCGGAGCCGCCGGACGCTGCCGGACACGGTCTGGGTCGCGGACCGCGCCGACAGCACGCCGTACGCACTCGACCGCGTCGACAGCGTCGTCACCGGCTGCGCGGTGGCCGTCGCCGAGACCGGCACGATCGTCCTCGACGGCGCCCCCGACCAGGGCCGCCGCCGGATCACCCTGGTGCCCGACCACCACATCTGCGTCGTGCGGGTCCCGGACCAGGTGGTCTCCTCCGTCCCGCAGGCGCTCGCACGTCTCTCCCCGGCCCGCCCGCTGACCTGGATCTCCGGGCCGTCCGCGACCAGCGACATCGAGCTGGAGCGGGTGGAGGGGGTGCACGGGCCGCGCACCCTGGAGGTCGTGCTGAGGAGCGCCGGGCGAGCGGCGCCTTTAGCGTGAGGGCATGATCCGGTTCGAGCAGGTCACCAAGCGCTACGCGGACGGGACCACGGCCGTGGACGGGCTCAGTCTCGAGGTGGCCGAGGGGGAGCTGGTCACCCTGGTCGGGCCGTCCGGCTGCGGCAAGACCACCACGATGCTGATGGTGAACCGGCTCATCGAGCCCACCTCCGGGCGGGTCTGCGTGGCCGGGGAGGACGTCGCCGGGGTGGACCCGGTACGGCTGCGCCGCCGGATCGGCTACGTCATCCAGCAGGTCGGACTCTTCCCGCACCGCACGGTCCTCGACAACACCGCGACCGTGCCGGCGTTGCTCGGCTGGAAGCGGGCGAGGGCGCGGGCGCGCGCCGCGGAGCTGCTGGACCTGGTGGGTCTGGACCCCGGGGTCTACGGGCCGCGTTATCCCGAGCAGTTGTCGGGCGGTCAGCGCCAGCGGGTCGGGGTGGCGCGGGCGCTCGCGGCCGACCCGCCGGTGCTGCTGATGGACGAGCCGTTCGGGGCCGTCGACCCGGTGGCGCGCGAACAGTTGCAGGACGAGTTCCTGCGCATGCAGGCCGCCGTGCGCAAGACGGTGCTGCTGGTCACGCACGACATCGAGGAGGCGGTGCGGCTCGGCGACCGCATCGCCGTGTACGGGCAGGGCCGCATCGAGCAGTTCGACACGCCGGGAGCGGTGCTCGGCGCCCCGGCGACCCCGTACGTCGCCGGGTTCGTGGGCGCCGACCGGGGTCTGAAACGGCTGTCGGTCACCGTGATCGAGCCCGACGACCTGGAGCAGCCGCCCGTGGTGCGGCTGGACGAGTCCGCCGAGCGGGCGGCGGCGCGGCTGCGGGCGGAGGGCGCCCGCTGGGCAGTGATCCTGGACGCGTCGGGCGACCTGCACGGCTGGGTCGCTCTGGACGCGCTGTCCTCGGGCGGCGCGGTCGGCGATCTGGCCCACCGGATGCGGGCGTGGGTTCCGGTGGGCGCGCCGATGAAGCAGGCGTTCGGGGTGATGCTCCAGCATGACGCCGGCTGGGTGGCCGTGCTGGACGGCGCCCGTTTCCTGGGCGTGCTGACCCCGGCCAAGCTGCACGAGGCGCTGCGGCGCTCGGTGGACGCGGACGCGCTCGGCGTGCCGCGCGGTCAGGTCCGCTTCGACTCGGTGGCGGACGCCTGAGCCGGTGCGCGGCGGAGGCGAGGACGGGCCGGGGACCTACTTCAGCAGGCCCTTGTCGCGCAGGTAGCGGCGGGCCACGTCGGACGGCAGCCGGCGCCAGGCGTCGACCTGCTGGTTCAGGGAGGCCAGGTCGGCGGTGGTGAGGACGGCGCTGAGCCGGTCGAGCACCTTGGCGACCCGGGGGCCGCCCGCCCGCGCCCGGTTGACGACGGGGACGACGTAGTCGGCGTTCTGCAGACGGCGGTCGTCGGTGAGCAGGACCAGGCCGAAGGCGTCGAGGGTGGCGTCCGTCGTGGTGGTCAGCGCCATCTGGTCGCGGCCGCTGCTCACGGCCTGCTTCGCCTGAGCAGTGCCGACGCCCTTGGGGTCGACGCCGGTGACGTCGATGCCGTAGACCTTCCTGAGCCCCGGCGCGCAGTAGGGCCGCCGTACGCACTCGTCACCGGCCGCGAGGCGGACCTTCAGCCCGGAGGCGCCGAGGTCGCTGAGGGTCTTCAGGCGGTGCCGGCGGGCGTAGGACCGGCTCACCGCGAAGGCGTTCTGGTCGACGGCCCGCCCGGGGTCGAGGACGCTCAGGCCGCGGGGCGCGGCGAGGCGGCGCAGCGCGGCCATGGTGGCCCGCAGGTCGGGTGAGCCGGCCGGGGGCGCGTCGGCGCCGTGGGCCCTGGCGTTGAGCCAGTCGGCGAAGGTGGCCGCGTACTCCGGGACGACGTCGATCTGCCCGGATTCCAGGGCCGGTTCGTACAGTTCCCGGTTGGCGACGGTGATCAGGGAGGTCCGGAATCCGGCCTGGTCGAGCAGCAGCGCGTACATCTGGGCGAGCAGGTCGCTTTCGGTGAACCCGGCGGAGCCGATGACCAGGTGGCGGCTGTCGCCGGGGGACGCGGTGACCTGGCCGCGGTTCTCCAGGGAGGGGCCGGTGGCGCAGGCGGTGAGCGAGGACATGCCCAGGAGGAGCAGCAGCGCGCGAGCGACGGGACGCCTGGCCGGCGCACGGTTCACCGGGGGCCGCCCGGCGGGCGGGCGCGGGCCAGCCGCTCGGCGGCCTCGAAGACGCCCTCGACCGCCAGCGCGAAGGCGGCCACCAGCACCGCGCCGGCCACCACCTGGGGGGTGCTGGCCAGGTTGAAGCCCGCGGTGATGATGCGGCCGAGCCCGCCCCCGCCGGCCAGCGCGGCGATGGTGGCGGTGGCCACGAGTTGGACGGCGGCGAGCCGCACCCCGTTCAGCACCAAGGGGAGCGAAAGGGGCATTTCCACGTGAAACATCGTCTGCCACCCCGTCATCCCCATCCCGCGCGCCGCCCGCACCACGCTCCGGTCGACCTCACGCATGCCGACGTAGGCGTTGGTGAGCAGCGGCGGCACGGCGAACAGCACCAGCGCCACCACGGTCGGCCCCTCGCCCCACCGCCCCACCGGGGTCAGGAGCAGCAGGACCAGGACGGCGAAGGTGGGGACGGCCCGGCCGACGTTGGAGACGTTGACGGCGAGGGCGCCGCCCTTGCCGAGGTGGCCGAGGACGAGGGCGACGGGCAGCGCGATGAGGCAGGCGACGGCCAGGCAGACCGCGGTCAGCACGAGGTGCTGGAGCAGGCGGTGGGCGATGCCGTCGTCGCCCGGCCAGTGGGCGGGGTCGGTGAGCCAGTCCCAGGCGTCGGTCAGGGTCGTCATGCGCGCCGTCCGTGCGGCCGGGCCGTCCGTACGGTCATCCGCGGGCCGCCCGCGTCCAGGGGGTGAGCAGCCGCTGGACGCCGAGCAGCAGCAGGTCGGCGGCGACCGCGAGGGCCACGCACAGCACCGAGGCGGTGAGCACCTGGGCCTTGAAGTAGGTGTTCATCCCGGCGTAGATGAGGTTGCCGAGGCCGCCGAAGCCGACGATCGCGCCCACCGTCACCAGGGAGACCGCCGAGACGGCGGCGATCCGCAGCCCGGCCATCGCGGCGGGCAGGGCGAGCGGGAGTTCGACGGTGAGCAGCAGCCGGACCGGGCCGTAGCCCAGACCGCGTGCGGCCTGCCGGGTGTCCTCCGGGACGGCGCGCAGACCCGCGAGGATGTTGCGCACCAGCAGGGTCAGCGAGTACAGCACGAGCCCGGCGACGACGAGAGTCGGCGAGAGCCCGTAGAGGGGCAGGAGCAGGGAGAACATCGCGAGGGAGGGGATGGTGTAGAGGACGGTGGTGACGGCGAGGACGGGGCCGGCCGCCCAGCGCCAGCGGCGGGCGAGGACGGCCGCGGGGAGCGCGACGGCGAGCGCGAGGAGCAGCGACACGCCGGTCAGCTCCAGATGTTGGACCACGGCGTCCACGAGGATCTGCCGACGGGTGCTCAGGTAGGCGCCGCAGATCCACTCGTTGCGGGCCAGGCAGTCGTCCGGGGGCGCCGTCACGGGTCCATTTCACCTCCCGGCGGGCCTGGTCGGCGCGGCGGACTGGCCCGTCGGAGCGACGCCGGGGCGGCCGTCTCCGTGACAGCAGCGGTGAACAAGCGCTTAGATAGTGGGCGACGATGTACTCGCGCCATGCCGGAGGCCCTGTTGTTCCCGTCCGTCGACGACGTCTCCGCCCGCCTCGCCGAGACCGGGTACCTCGCCTCGCCCGCGGTGGCCACGTCCGTCTTCCTCGCCGGCGCCCTAGGCAAGCCCCTGCTGGTGGAGGGGCCCGCCGGAGTGGGCAAGACCGAGCTGGCCAAGGCCGTGGCCCGGATCGCGGAGGCGCGGCTGGTCCGGCTCCAGTGCTACGAGGGCGTCGACGAGGCGCGGGCGCTGTACGAGTGGAACCACGCCAAGCAGTTGCTGCGGATCAGCGCCGGCCGGGGCGAGAGCTGGGACGAGACCCGCACGGACGTCTTCAGCGAGGAGTTCCTGCTGGCCCGCCCGCTGCTGACGGCGATCCGCGGCGACGAGCCGACGGTGCTGCTGATCGACGAGGCCGACAAGGCGGACGTGGAGGTGGAGGGGCTGCTCCTGGAGGTGCTCAGCGACTTCCAGGTGACCGTGCCCGAACTCGGCACGATCACCGCGACCCGCCGCCCCTTCGTCGTCCTCACCTCCAACGCCGCCCGCGACCTGTCGGAGGCGCTGCGGCGGCGCTGCCTGTTCCTGCACATCGGGTTCCCCGAAGAGGAGCTGGAGCGGCGCATCGTCGCGCTGAAGGCGCCCGGCCTCGGCGAGGCGCTGACCGCCTCCGTGGTGCGGGTGGTCGGCGCGCTGCGCGCCATGGACCTGCGCAAGGCGCCGTCGGTCGCCGAGACCGTCGACTGGGCGCGCACCCTCCTCGCGCTCGGCGCAGACGCCCTCGACGAGGACGTGGTCCGCGACAGCCTCGGCGTCCTCCTCAAACACCAGGAGGACGTGCTCAAGGCCGCCGCGAAGCTCGACCTGGACGCCCTGTGAGCACGGCCGACGCCTCCGGGATGGCGCGGCGCCTGAGCGGGTTCGTCGGCGCGCTGCGCGCGCACGGCATGCGGATCGGCACCGGCGAGACCGTGGACGCGGCGCGGGCCGTGACGGCGCTCGGGCTGGCCGACCGCGAGCTGCTACGCGAGGGCCTCGCGGCCACGCTGCTGCACGGCCACGCGCAGCGGGCGGTGTTCGACCCGGTCTTCGACCTGTACTTCCCGCGCGGCGTCGGCGCTCCGGAAGGCGAGGCCGCCGGGCGCGAGGAACTGCGCGACCGGCTCGCCGACGCCCTCGCCGCGGGCGACGAGGCGCTGCTGCGGCGGCTGGCGGCGCAGGCGGTGGACAGCCTCGGCCGCTACGGCGCCGCGCCCGGCTCGGACGGCTGGTCCGCGCACCAGACGCTGGACCGGCTGCGCCCGCAGACGCTGCTGGCCCGGGTGCGCACGAGCGTGCGGGGCGCGAGCGGCACGGGCGACTTCGCCGACCGGCTGCTGGACGACGAGATCCGGCGCCGTATCGAGGTCTTCCGCCGCCAGGTCGGCGCCGAGGCGCGGCGTCGGGTCGCCGAGCGCCGCGGCCCGGAGGAGATCGCCCGGCGGGCGGTGCTCCCGAGCGCCGACCGGGTCGACTTCCTGTACGCGGACCGGGAGCGGCTGGCCGAGCTGCGGCGGACCGTGCGCCCGCTGGCCCGGAAACTCGCCGCCCGGCTGGCCGCGCGGCGCCGCCGGGCCGCGCGCGGCACGATCGATCTGCGGCGCACCCTGCGGGGCTCGATGTCGACGGGCGGCGTGCCGATGAAGCCGGTGCTGCGCCGTCGCCGGCCGGTCCGCCCGGAACTGGTGCTGCTGTGCGACGTGTCGGGGTCGGTGTCGGGGTTCGCGGATTTCACCATGCTGCTGGTGCAGGCGCTGCACGAGCAGTTCAGCAAGGTGCGGGTGTTCGCGTTCGTCAACCTGATCGACGAGGTGACCGGGCTGCTGCGGCACGGGGCGGCCGATCCGGAGGGCCTGGGCGCGCGGATCCGGGCCGAGGCGCGGCTGACCGGCTGGCACGACGGCAGCGACTACGGCGCCGCGCTGGGCGAGTTCGCCGAGCGGCACCGCGACGCGGTCGGGGCGCGCACGACCGTGTTCGTCCTCGGCGACGCCCGCACCAACCGGAGCGACCCGAACCTTCCGGCGCTGCGGGAGATCGCCGGGCGCGCCCGCCGCGTGTACTGGCTGAACCCCGAGCCGCGCGCCCAGTGGGGCACGGGCGACTCGGCGGCGCCCGACTACGCGGACGTGGCCGAGATGCACGAGTGCCGCAACGCGCGGCAACTCGGCGCGATCGTCTCCCGGTTGCTGCCGGTGTGACCGGGCCGCCGGGCGGGGCCGCCCGTCCCCGCGGTCGGCGCCGCGGGCAGGGTCGGCGCCGTGGACACGACGGCGCCGCGGACACGGTCGGCGCCGGTCTCGGCGGGGCGGCGCCGTGGCGGTGCGGAGTGCGCGGGACTCCGGCGCGTCCCGGCATGCGGTGGCGCGGCGCCCACGGGGACCGGCCGTGTCCGGGCCCGCGGCTCGGCGTCGTCCAGCGGTGCGGCAGCGGGCGGGCGCCCGCCGCGCCCTGTGGGGGCCCGCCTGACGCCGGGGCAGGGCCCGGCCCGCGTAGTGGCCCCGCTCACGGGCCCGCCGACTCGGGCGCGGCGGCCGTGGGCCCGGTGTCGAGCTGGAACCGCAGTTCGCGGTGCAGGTCGGCCGGCAGCCGTCCCGACACCGCCCACTCGACGACGAGTTCGGCGACGTGCTGCTCCTTGATGCGGGTGTGCGCGGACATCGCGCGCAGCACGGCTCGGGCGCGGTCGCGGGTCACCCCGCCGACGATGGCAACGATGTCGGACGCCTCCTCGAAGAGGCGGTGCGTACGGTCGGCTGCGGTCATCCAGGGCTCCTCGTGGGGTGGTCGCCGGGGTGCGACCGCAGGGCGCGGTCGGCGCGGTGACGGCGGCGAGCGTGCCGGGGCCGGCGGCGGGCACGGCGGCGCGGGCGCGGCGGACGCGTGCCGAGCCGCGTGCCGAGGCGTCGGCGGCGCCGGGGTCCCGCGGCAGCCGCTCTGAGGTCCGTCCACGGGTGCGATCAGGTTGCGCTCGCCGCTCGGGCGCCGCAACTCGACCCCGCCGCGGCCCCGTCGTGCCGCCCGTCGGTCACCGGGCGCCGCGTGCGCCCGGCCGGTCCGCGCGGCGCCGGGAGCACGGAAGGAACTCCGACCGGTATGTCGCCGGGGCGGCCGGTACGTCGCCGAGGCGGCCGGTACGTCGCCGAGGCGCCTGGAGGAGGAGGTCACCGCGCGTCAGCGCCCGGCGCCGCCCTCCACCAGGCGCCGCAACGAGGGCAGCAGCGCGTCGAGGTCCTGCCCGCTGCGGAAGGCGACGACGACGGTGCCCTGGGCGCCGTCCTGGGCGGAGGGCGCGGGGAACAGCGCGAGCACCTCGCCCATCGCCTCGTCCAGCTCCGCCGCGGGGTCGGCTGACTCGCCCCGCAGCCACCGGCGCAGCACGTGGTTGTGGGCGGCGACCACCGCCGCCGCCATCAGCTCGGCCCGCAGCGACGCCGACTCCGTGGGGTCGCCCATCCACCCGGCGATGAACTCGCGGAACAGCCGCTGGTAGCGCGCCACGCTGGCGATCTCACGGTCGCGCAGGGCGCTGACCTTGCTGGTGAGGGCGTACCTCCGGCGCGCGAGGCCGCCCTCCTCCAGGTAGTGCAGCAGCACCAGCCGGACCGCGTCGGAGACGGCGGCCAGCGCCGTGCTGTGGCTGGAGGTGGCCAGCCGGTCCCGGATGAGGTCGAGCAGCCGGTCGTGGTCGGGGAAGACGACCGCTTCCTTGGACCCATAGTGCCGGAAGAACGTCGTACGCCCCAGCCCCGCCCGCTCGGCGATGTCGTCGACCGTGGTGTGCTCGTAGCCGCGTTCGTCGAACAGAGCGAAGGCGGCGTCCGCGAGCCGGATCCGCGCGGGTGTCTTGCTCATGACCGCCCCATTATCCCCTGTCCCAGCCCCCGAGGGCCACTCCCCCGCTGACGGTACCGAGTATCGCCGGGCGGATATCGAGTACCAGCCTAGAGAATGCATAGAGCGGAAATTACTTCTCCCCACACGTAACCGCATGACCGGCTTGTGCATAAGCCGCGGACGCATCGCCCTCCTGCAGGGCCGTGACCAGTTCCCCGACGCGCGCGGCCAACTCTCCGAGCGCTCTGCGAAAATGGCCCTCGAACGCTTTCACTGTGCCGTGGCGCGGCAGCGTGGTCTGGTCCAGGAACGAGGGCCGTTCGGGCGGATCTTATGAATGTGAATCGTCATCTTGGCGCCGGGTGGGCGCTGACGATCCTGGGCGCCATCGTTCGTCATGTCTGCGCTCCCTGGGATGTTCGAGCGTGGTCCACTCCCGGAGCCGTTCGCGCGGTCGCCGGGGCTTGGGTGGCACATACTGAGTGCGGGCGGGGACCCGTCGTGCGAGGTCGGCAGCCGCAGCGACGAACCGGCCAGACGCGGGTGCCACTTGGACGACGACCTCGTCCGCATCACGCAGAGGACCGGATACGGCGCCGCAGTCGAAGCACGCTTCGCCGTGAAGGCGTGCAACGCTCAGTCGACGGTCTACGACCATCGGTGTCTGCGTGCTGCGTGCTCCCCGCATGTCCCGATTCCCTCTGCCGCGTCCTGCGCTGCAACAGATGGCGGGGCCCGGGGAAGCCCACAAGTACCCCAGCTAGGGGTACCTAGGGGTACTTGACTTCGGTCACGAAGCGGCGCACCACTCGGCGAAGTTGCTCAGCGACTCGACGTCCGCGCGCTTCAGCCGGCGGAGTACTGCCGCGTCCTCGCGCACCCAGGGGTGCTCGCGGGTGTGCTGGGGGGCGATCCGGCGGGCGACCTTAAGGGACTCGAAGGCGTCGTCGGCTTGCCCGGCCCAGAGCTGGGCGCGGGCCAGCTCGATGTAGAAGCCGCTGCGGCGCTCGGCGGGCAAGCTGGTCGGCGGCTTCCACGCGTGCGCGACTTCGAGGGCTGCCGCGAGGTGGTCCGCACCCAGGCTGACGGCGACGGACACCTCGTGAGCGCGCACTGAGTCCGGCCCGAAAGCGGTCCCCAGGTACACGCCCTCCGGTACGGCGTCGGCCAAGGCCCCGGCCTCGGCCTCGGCCTCGGCGAGATGCACCTGCGCGGCGGGGGCGTCGCCCGCGCGCCCGGCGATGACCGCGGCTCTCATGTGCAGGGCGCCCCGAGCAGCCGAGTGCTTGGTGTCGACGGCGGTCAGCGGTCTCCGCTGGGCTGCGGGACGTGCGCGCTGTCGACCTTCAGGAGCAGCAGATCGTAGACGGGCCCGCCGGGTTCGTTGCGGTACGGGCCCGCGTACCGGTAGCCGAGACGGTCGTAGAGCGCGCGCCCCGTGCTGTTGTCAGGGCGGACCAGCAGGGACGCCCACTCAGGGGTGATGGCTTTGAGCAGCGCGGCGTGCAGGCGGGTGCCGATGCCCTGGCTCTGCCAGGCCGGGGTGACGGCGAGTTCGCACAGTCCCATGAGGCGGCCGGCGCGGACGTGGTCGGGGATCTGCGGCAGCAGTTCCGGGCCGTACCAGTATTCGGGCGTGCAGGGGAAGGCGTACCCGAAGCCGATCATCGAGCCGTGCGCGTAGGCGGCGACCACGGTGAAGCCCTCCCGGTGGCGTTCGACGTGTCCGAGGACCTGGCGGCGCAGGGCGGGCACGGACAGACCGTCGGTGGCGGCGCCTGGGGTGTCCACGATCTCCGGGTGAGCGTCCGCCCAGATGTCGGCGATCGTGTCGACCAACGGCGCGACCTGGCCGGGTCCGTAGGTGCGGATCACGACGTCTGCGCGGGTGCTGGGGGTGGTCACGCCCGTTCTCCTCCGGTGGCGATGGTCGTGCGGTACTCCTCGATCCAGTGGGCAACCACAGGGACGCGGTTGTGCCGTTGGAGTGCGCCCGCGACGTCGTGCAGCGACTGCAGCAGCCGGTCGGAGCGCACCTCGGGGAGGAACGCCAGGACCTTGGCCGCGGCTTCGGCGGCGGCCTCCGGCTCGGGCCGGTCCCTCACGGCATGTTGGATGGCGATGTCCGCCGTGTACAGAGCGGAATTCCTGGCGAACGCCCCGCCATGCAGCAAGACGGCCTGCTCGGCGCCCGCGGCGGCACGTTCGTGCTGGCCGAGATCCGCACGGGCCAGGGACTCCAGCCCGGCCAGTTCGCCGGGCGCGTAGAAGCCGAGCCACGACGGATCGGCGTCGGCGGGGCCTTGGGAGTAGAGGTGGTGGGCCTTCACGATGGCCCGGTCGGTCGCGCTGGCGTCACCCGCCAGTGCCCAGCCGCCGGCCTCGCGCATGTGGAACAGGCTCAGCAGGCGCGGGGAACCGAGACTGCGGGCCACGCTCTGCGCGCCCTGGGCGGCGGCGATTGCCTCACGCGGCCGACCCTGGGCCTTGGCCAGCAGACTCAGGCAACCGAACGCGTGCGCTTCCAGCTCCGGGTCGTCCGCGATCCGCGCGGCGGCGAGGGCCTCGCCGTACAACGAGTGGGTATCTCCCGCGCGGCCGGAGTCGTACGACAACCACCCGGCCGCGATCGATAGCGCGCCGACCGCTGAGCGCAGCTTGGTCTCGGTCTTCGTGCTGTACGTGCCGTTCTGCAGCCACTGGTAGGCGGTGTGCAGTGCCCGCGAGGCGGCCTGGCGCACGGTCGCCGAGCCGTGGTCGTGGTCCTTCTCGTACAGCGTGGCCACGGCCTTGGCGACGGCTCGCACTTGGGACGCGCCGATCTTCCCCGGGGCCTTCGCGTCGGTGCCGATCGGGAGCCCCAGGACGACGCCTGCCCCGTCGAGCAGGAAGTGGCGCCGTTCCACCGAATCACTCTCCTCTGACGGCCCGTATGACGCGCTCGCCACCGTCAGCGCGGTGGCTGCCGGGCCGGTGCGGAATCCCAGTTGGGCCATGCTGCGGCCGGTCATCCGGGTCAGGATCCGCCGGTACACGCCACGGGGACAACCCACCTCCCCGTCCTCCCATGCCGCCACTAACCGGGCCCGGCACCCGACGGGCTCGCCCATCTCCTTGCCAGCTCTGCGTACCTCGGCGGCGAACTCCATGCGGCTCATCTGGAACTCGCCCACGCGCACCTGGCGCAGCACGGGGTTGGGGATGGCGCTGCTGCGGTCGGCCATGCCGGGGCTCCGGAGTCCGCGAAGTTGGAAGGGTGCGGCGACCGTACCGCTCCCCTCCCGTTCCATGCCCGGCCTTGTCGAGGGTTCACCCCTCCTGGACCGACTTACATCGTTCTTGCATCGGCCAGGCGTCGCTCTCGCTCGGCCGTTGCTGCTTACGTGGAACGTGACGTGACGACCAATCAGGGAGGCGGCCGTGGCGAAGTCCTCCGCCGGCGGAACGGCCAAGGGAGCCAGGAAGCGCACCACCCCCACGTGGCATGAGCTGGCTGCCGAGACGGACAGCAAGCGAGCCCACTGGATCCGGGGCCGGAATCACACCGAGTTCGTGGCCTGCGGCGAGAGGTGGCAGGCAGTGTCCGTGAAGCCCCTGCATCTGGGCTTGGACGCGCTCGCCGCGATGCGTATCGGCACTCGCCGCGGCTACCTGATCGTCGCGGACCACCTGAGCGGCGTGCTGTACGTGATGGTGCCGACCGGCAACGGCGCGGCGTTCGCCGGCATCCCGGGTGTGCGGGTCCTCGGCCGTGGCCACCATCTGCTCATGCCTCGCACCCTGCAGGACAGCGGCGCGGTGGCCGACTGGGTCGGCGTCCCCAGCGCCCTTGACACCCCAGTGCTCGTCGACCCCGACCCGCTCGCCGCGCGCCTGCAGGAACTGGCGCCCTCGTACGAAGAGGCGATGGCGTCGTGAACGACACTCCGGTGCAGACCTCCGCCATGGTGCTGTGCGACTCGGACGGCTCGCTCGCCCGGGATCTCCCCCTCGACCGGGAACCGGTCATGCTGCTGGCCCTCGCCGTGATCGCACTGCCCACGACCGGGAACACGCTCCCGCCGGGGGACTGCGAGCAGATCGCCCGGCTGATGGCCGGGCACGCGCGCCCCGTCGCTGACGAAGTACGGGCGCTGTGTGCCCAACTGCCGCGCCTGAGCCCGCTGCGCCCGCTCACCGAAACCGTGCTCGGCGAAGCCCGCCGGCGTCTGTCGGTCGAGCCGCGCGCCACCCTTGCCTCCGCGCAGAACCGGGCCCGGGTCGTTCGCATCCTGTACGAGCGTCTCGACCGGCTGCAGGACCTTCCGCCTTCCTGACCCGTCTCTCCCCGAGACGCCCGATGCCCTCCCCTCTGGCGCTCGGGTGTTGCGTTCTCTGACCCCGCGCGCCGCCAACCAGAGCCGTCACCCTCCCCTGGAGGCACCCCATGAGACATGTGCTCGTCACCGGCGGCGCCGGCTTCATCGGCTCGCACTTCGTGAAGAGGATCATCAAGGCCGAGGACGTCGTCCGCGTGACCGTCCTCGACGCCCTCACCTACGCCGGTCGCATCGAGAACCTGGGCACGGCGTTCCTGTCCGACAAGCTGCGCTTCGTCCAGGGCGACGTCCAAGACGCCGCCGCAGTCGACGAGTTGATGTCGTCCGGCCCCACCGCGGTGGTGCACTTCGCGGCCGAGTCCCACGTAGACCGCTCCTACGGCGCGGCCGACGGCTTCCTGTCCACGAACGTGCTCGGGACGCAGGTCCTCGTGAGGGCCGCGCACCGCCACGGCGTCGAGAAGTTCGTCCACGTCTCGACCGACGAGGTCTACGGCCCCCTCCTTCGAGGCGAGGCGACCGAGGAGGCGCCGCTGCGTCCCACCGTCCCCTACGCGGTGTCCAAGGCGGCCGGCGATCTGGTGGCCCTGGGCGCGCACTCGACGCTCGGGCTCCCGCTGTGCGTGACGCGCAGCAGCAACAACTACGGGCCCAACCAGTATCCGGAGAAGATCATCCCCTTCTTCGTCACCCGGCTTCTGCGGGGCATGACCGTCACTCTCCACGATCGCGGCCAGCACGTGCGCAACTGGCTGCACGTCGAGGACAACTGCGCCGGGATCGAGGCGGTGCTGCGCAAAGGCGAGCCCGGGGAGGTCTACAACCTCGGCGGCGGCGCGGACCTGTCCTGCAAGGAGCTGACCGGCTACCTGCTGGCCCTATGCGGCGCCACGTGGGACGCGGTCGGCTACATCCCGGACCGGCCGGCCAACGACGCGCGGTACGCGATCGACTGGACCAAGGCTCGCGATCAGCTCGGCTACCGGCCGCAGCACCGCCTCGACGACGGGCTCGCGGAGACCGCCGAGTGGTACCGCCGCAACGTCGACCGCTGGGCTCCCCTCATGACCGACTCGCGCACCGTCGTTCCCGCCGCCCGCCCCGCCCGCGTCCCGCTGGAGCTGCCCCGTGGACACTGACCAGATCGAGCCGCGCCGGATTCTCGTCACCGGCGTCGGCGCCAACCCCGGATTCGGGCTCGCCCGCAGCCTTCTGCGCCTGGGGCACCGCGTCGTCGCCGCCGACGCCGACGCGCTGGCCCCCGGGTTCCTCCTCCCCGGCGTCACCCCCCAGCTCATCCCGCTGGCCGACGATCCCGGCTACTGCGCCCGCATGGACGAGCTGTGCCGGGACCTCGGAGTCGACGCCATCGTGCCGGCCATCGAAAACGACCTCCCCTCGCTGTTGTGCATGGCAGGGCGTCTGCGGGAGGCTGGTGTGCGCCTGTGGCTGCCCGAGCCCGCGTCGGTGCACGCGTGCATCGACAAGGCCGCCTTCCACCAAGTGCTCACCGAGCACGGCGTGCCCACCCCCCGCTCCTGGTGGGGGGACACCCTCGATCAGGTCCCCGACGGCGCCGCGCTGGTGGTCAAGCCCCGGCGCGGCCACGGCGCCCAGCACGTCCACTTCGTCGGCAGTCGGCGCCACGCCCTGCTGCTGGACGAGCTGGTGCCCGAGGCGCTGGTGCAAGAGCGCGTGCGCGGCGCCGAGTTCACGGCGGACTGCCTCGTAGACCGCTCCGGCCGGACCTCGGCGATCCTGCGCCGCCGAGACCTCGTCAAGGCCGGGCTCGCCGCGGTCTCCACCACCTTCCGCTCCCCGGCCGTCCTCGACGTCGTCCTGGCCGCGCTGCGCGCCGTCCGCACCGAGGGGCTGTCCTGCGTGCAGGGCTTCGTCCAGGACAGCGGCGCGATCACCATCACCGAGCTGAACGTGCGGGTGGCCGGCGGCTTCCCGCTGGCGGAGGCCGCCGGAGCCGACCTCGTCGGCCAGATGGTGCGCGGGCTGTTCGGCCTGCCGGTCGACCACGACGCCCTCGCCTACCGGCCCGGGGTGTTCCTGACCAACTGCGTCGAGACGCTGGCGGTCGGCGACGTCTGCGACCTGAAGCGCATCACCAGCAAGGAGGCCTCCGCATGACCCAGCCCCGTCCCGACTTCCGGCGCAACGCCAGCCCCTTCCTCACCGGAGCGGAGGCGGACGCCGTCGCCCGCGTCCTGGAGACCGGCCACTACGGGCACACCTCGGTGACCGAGCGGTTCGAGCAGCGCCTCGGCGACTACCTCGGCGTGCCCGACGTGGTGTCCGTGGCCTCCTGCACCGCCGCCCTCCACAGTGCTCTGCTCGCCGCCGGCGTCGGCGCCGCCGACGAGGTGATCGTGCCCTCCCTGACGTTCTGCGCCACCGTGCAGGCAATCCTCGCCGTCGGAGCGACTCCGCGCTTCGTCGACGTCGACGCCGCCACTCTGTGCGTCACCCCGCAGCTCATCGCGGAGGCGGTCACCGACGCCACGGTCGCCGTCCTCCCGGTCCTCTTCGGCGGCCGAGCCGTCGACCTCTCCCCCATCAGCGGGGATCTGGCCGAGCGGGGCGTCGCCGTCATCGAGGACGCCGCGCACGCCTTCGGCTCCCGTAGCGGCGCCGACCTCGTCGGCGGCGACGGCACGGCGCTGACGTGCTTCTCCTTCGGGCCGATCAAGAACCTGACGTGCGGCCAGGGCGGCGCCGTGGTCCCCCGCACGCCCGAGGAGGCCGCGACCCTGCGCCGGATCCGCCTCCTGGGAGTCGTGCAGTCCCAGAGCGAGCGCGCCGAGAGGACCGCTTACCAGGTGCAGGGCTTCGGCCTGCGCTACCAGCTCTCGGCGATCAACGCGGCCATCGGCCTGGCGCAGCTCGACGGCTTCGACGCCGCCGCAGCCGCCCGCCGTCGTCTCTGGCGGACCTACCGGGGCGCCCTCGCCGACCTGGACGGCGCGACGCTCATCGACGTCGACCCCGATCACGCCGTGCCGCACCTGTGCCAGGTCCGCGTGCAGCGCCGGGACGAGGTCTTCGCGCATCTGCGGGCGGCGCGCATCGGGGTCGGCGTGCACTACCCGCCCAACCACCTCCAGCCCGCCTTCGCGCCCTGGCGCCGCCCCCTGCCGGTCACCGAGAGGGTGGGCGAGGAGATCCTGAGCCTGCCTTTCCACCAGCACCTCACCGACGCCGACGTCCGCCGCGTCGTGAGCGCCCTCCGAGACGCCCTCCGGCACGCCGGGGGCGGCGCGTGACGCCCGCCAAGGTACTCGCCGTGTGCCTGGGCAACCACTGCCGCAGCCCATTCGCGCAGCTCGCCCTGGCCCGCCGGGGCGGATCGCGCATGGCGGTCCGCTCGGCCGGCCTGATCAGCAAGTGGCAGGACCAACCCGCCAATACAGCGATGATCGGCGCGCCCGGCGGCTGGGCTACGACCTCACCGCCCACCGCAGCCAGCACATCACGCTGGAGATGATGGGCTGGGCGGACACCGTCCTGGCCATGGACGCCGCAGTCCTCACCGCGCTGAGATCCGTCTTCGGCCCGGAGCACGAGAGCAAACTGCGCCTCTACCTCGGCGACCGCGACGTCCCCGACCCGATGGGCCACGACGACGCCGCGTTCCAGGAGTGCGCCGTGCTGATCGAGGCCGGCACCGCCCTGCACGACGGCCGGCGCGTCACCTAGCCCCGCGCCCGGTGCCCGGTCACCGGGCGGGACGCCGCGGACAGCAGCACGTCTACGAGCCTGTCCGCGGCATCGGGACGTCCATGCGACCTCGCCGCGGCCGCCATCGCCTCCCGGCGCTCGCGATCCTCCAAGAGCGGGCCCACAGCCCCGCGCAGGCGGTCGCCCGTGACCTCGCCCAGGAGCGCGACCGCCGCGCCCGACTCCGACAGGTGCGCGGCGTTGTGCGCCTGCTCGTCGCCGGCCGCCGAGGCGAGCGGGATGAAGACCGCGGGCTTGCCCAGAGCCGTCAGTTCGGCCAGCGTGCCCGCGCCGCTGCGCGAGATCACCACGTCCGCCAAGGCCAGCACGTCCGGCAGCTCCGGCCCGACGAACGGCGTGAGGTGGTAGCGGGCGGCGAGATGGGCCGGAAGCCCCGCCGCACCGGCGGACAGCGCCTCGTGGTGGGCCAGGCCGCACTGGTGCACCACGTTGGCGCGCTCCAGCAGCCACGGCAGCTCGCCGCCGACCACGTCGTTGATCTGCTGCGAGCCCTGCGCCCCGCCGGTGACGTACACCGTGGGCAGGCGCCGATCGAACCGGAGGCCCAGCGCGGTGACGGCCTTGTCCGGGCGCCCGGTCAGGACCTCGGGCCGCACCGGATTGCCCGTGACCACCGCCGCCGCACGCACGCCGTCCGGGAGGAGCGACAGGCTCGACTCCGAGGACACCGCGATCCGGGCGGCGGACCCGGCCAGCCTCCTATTGGCCAGACCGAGCCTCACAGTCTGCTCGTGCAGGACCAGCGGGACCTTGCACATGCGGGCGGCCAGCCCGGTCGGCACGGCCACGTATCCGCCCGTCGCGAGCACGACGTGCGGACCGAATCCCGCGACCGCCTTGCGCGCCTGCGCGACGCCCAGCGGAACGCGCGCCATGTCACGGACATTGGCGGGCGACGCCATCTTCAACGGGTTCGAGGACCGCCGGATCTTGCCTGTGGCGACCGTCGTGAAGGGAATGCCCTCCGCGCCGGCGACCTGCGCCTCCAGGCCCTGAGCGGTGCCGATCCACAGCACATCGAGCGTGCGGCCCTCGCCGGCCAATCGAGTTCGCAGCGCCCGGATCGCGGTCAGCGCGGGATAGGTATGACCGCCGGTGCCTCCCCCCGTGACGATCAGGCGGAGAGCGTCGGGAAGTCCAGAAACGGTGTCCACTCCACGCACCCTAGTAGTTGCCGACCCGGCTGAAGGGGACTTCTCTGCACGAACCCGCCCGGTTTTCAGCCGCCTACGGGCACCATCAGATGCTTCAGGCCCAGCCCCACCCGAACACAGAGATCCAGCAGGACCAGCCCTACCGGCTGTAGTCCGGGACGTGGCGCCCGTCGTCCAGCCGCATGTAATGCCCGGCCGGGTAGTCCGCGTCCAAGGTGAGGTGCGGTCGACCCGTCTCCGAATCGACTGTCCAGTCCCCGGAGGCGCCGGTGAGGATCAGCGGCGGCCCGTCGCCGATCCCGCACTCCGCGCTCGGGCCGGTGGGCACCACGACCTCGATCGGCGTCGAGTCGTCCAGCCCGGCGAGGAGGAGTAGGAGACGGCCGACGGTCAGCGGCTCCGACGGCGTGTGCTCATAGCGGTAGACCATGGTCGACAGCCTGGCAGAACGACGGCTGCCGAAGGCTTAGCGCACGATCTGACACGGATGTAAAGACCGCCGAGCGCGGCCGCGCTGCTCGACCGGATCGCCGTGGAGGAGGGCCTCGGGGAACATCGGTACAGCGGTTATCGATGAGAACGATCTTGTTCAGGGTGTGAGGGCGCTGACCCTGTTCTCGTACTCACGGCGGGCTTTGCGCTGGGCCGGGACCGCGGAGGGGCCCTGACCGCCGTCGAGCGGCTGGCAGCGGGCGAGGAGCCTTCAGTGCACGGCGGGGACAGCGCTAATGCGCACGAGGTCCGTGACGAGGACGTGGCCCGCCTCTCCCCGTTCGTCCGGCGCCACATCAACATGCTGGGCCGGTATTCCTTCCAGCTCCCCGACCTGCCCGACGGGCTGCGGCCCCTGCGTGCCCGGGACACGGCCGAGGAGGAGTGAGCGCGAGCCCGCGGCACGAAGGCGGGGCCGGCCGATACCGGCGGGCGCCGGGTGAGAAGACGATCACCTCTCGGGAAGGAACGCACCGTTCACGGTGCCGCACTGCCGAAAGCTGACTGGCCAGCCCCGCCCCTCCATGCTGATGCATGAAGCTTGTTGTTGCAACTCACTCGCAATAAGGGTCATGCTTGCTTCCGACGATCACCGCCTGGGAAGGGGCTGAACCACATGGGCGCCTACGCGCTTCCGGACCTGCCGTACGACTACTCCGCGCTCGCTCCGGCCATCACGCCGGAGATCCTGGAGCTGCACCACGCCAAGCATCACGCCGCCTACGTCAAGGGCGCCAACGACACCCTGGAGCAGATCGCCGAGGTCCGCGACAAGGACCAGATCACCCCGACCGGCCTGGTCGGGCTGGAGAAGACCTTCGCCTTCAACCTCTCCGGCCACGTCCTGCACTCGATCTTCTGGCAGAACCTCTCCCCGGACGGCGCAGACCGCCCCGACGGCGCCCTGGCCACCGCCGTCGACGAGCACCTCGGCGGCTTCGAGGCGTTCAAGAAGCAGCTCACCGTGGCCACCACCAGCGTCCAGGGCTCCGGCTGGGGAGTGCTGGCCTGGGAGCCGCTGGGACGCCGCCTGATCGTTGAGCAGGTTTACGACCACCACGGCAACGTCGGCCAGGGCAGCGTCCCGCTCCTGGTCTTCGACGCCTGGGAACACGCCTACTACCTGCAGTACAAGAACGTCCGCCCCGACTACGTCACCAAGCTCTGGGACCTGGTCAACTGGGAGGACGTCGCCGCCCGCTACAGCGCGGCCACCGGTGTCTGACACCCGGTGAGCGCACCCTCACCGGTGGGCCGGGAAGCTCAGCTTCCCGGCCCACCCCGCTCCCTGCGCCTGATACCGCCGGCCGCGGTCGGCCTGCATCTCGACGCACTCGCCCGGCTCGCCCATGCCGCCTTCACCCCCCGCCCGTGGCGCGCGACACCGGCCGACATGGCCCTGGAGTCCTACCTCAGACACCAGCCGCAAAGTAGGTCGCGGGTAGCCGGACGAGCCCGTTTCCCCGTCCTGGACGTCGTCGTTGGTCTGATCGAGTGATCGAGGCCAAAGAGGCGGCCGTGCGGCAAGAGTGGTCGCCAGAGGAGCTGTTGGCGAACTGGACGCTGGTAGACGGCGACTGGGACCTGGTGGCGAACAAGAGCGGGACGACGCGGCTCGGCTTCAGCCCTCTTGTGGAAGTTCTTCGAGCTGGAATGCCGGTTCCCCGATGTGCTGGAAGAGGTCCCGTCGGCCGCGGTGGAGTACGCCGCCGATCTGGTGAAGGTTCCGGCCACCGACTTCGCGAAGTACATGCTGGTCGGCCGGACTGCCGAGTACCACCGCAAGCAGATCCGTGAGGCCCTGGGATTCCGGCCTTCGACGGTCGCGGACGAGAAGGCACTGGCCGAGTGGCTGGCCGTGGAGGTCTGTCCGGTCGAGCTGGTGGAGGACCGGCAGCGCGAGGTCCTGCTGGTCGAGTGCCGGGCCCGGAAGATCGAGCCGCCGGGCCGGACCCGGGTCGAGAAGGTACTCGTCGCGGCGCGCGGCAAGTGGGAGAGGACGTTCTGCGCCCGCACGATCGGCCGCCTGGGCGAGGCGAGTACGGCCCGGCCGCTGTCCATGGTGGCCGAGGACAACGAGGCGGGTACCGCCCTGCTGGCCGCGCTCAAGCGGGACCCGGGCGCGGTCGGCCTGGACTCCCTGCTCACGGAGATCACCAAGCTCAACGACGTGCGCAGGCTCGGGCTGCCTGACGGGCTGTTCACGGACTGCTCGGAGAAGCTGGTGGCCGCCTGGCGGGCACGGGCGATCAAGATGTACCCCTCGGACTTCCGTGACACGGCGGAGGACGTACGGATCACCCTGCTCGCGGCCCGGCAGATGCCGCTGCCGGTGCTGAACACCCTGGGCTTCAAGTGCACCAACACCGCGTATCGGCCGGTGATGGACGCGATGAAGCTGCTGAAAAAGTACGCCGGCGTCGATGGCAAGACCCGCTTCTACGACGCTGGCGACGAGGTGCCGATGGACGGCGTGGTTCGTAAGGACTGGCGCGAGGCGGTCGTCGACGACAAGGGTGAGGTCGAACGCATCCCGTATGAGCTGTGCGTCCTGGTCGCGCTGCGAGACGCAGTGCGGCGCCGGGAGATCTACGTCGAGGGCGCCGCGCGCTGGCGCAACCCGGAGGACGACCTGCCCGGCGACTTCGAGGCCACCCGCGCCGTGCACTACGCCGCGATCCGGCAGCCGCTGAACCCGCGGGCGTTTAAACGGACTCACCGTTCCGACCGTGAGACTTCGACTCATGCCCATCACCTATCGAGGACTGTTTCGTACACCTGAGTTCACTCCGCCGTTCGTGACCGCCTCGACACAGGTGGCCGCGATGACGGTCAGTGGCCTGGCCCTGGGCACGTTCGTCTACGCGGCCACCGGCTCGTCGCTGTTGTCCGCGCTGAGCATGTTCGGCCCGTCCCTGGCCCAGGTGGTCGGGGCGACGACGCTCCTGTCGGCAGCCGATCGGCTGCCACCGCGTGCGGCGATGACGACTCTGGCGGTCGCCTTGGGGTTGGGCACCGCCGTACTGGCCGTCCCCGGTCTGCCCCTGTGGGCCGTCTTCGTGGTGATCCTGCTCCTGGGGCTGATCGGTTCGGTGGGCGGCGAGGTACGGTACGGGCTGCTCAGCGAGATCCTCCCCGCCGAGGGTCATCTGCTCGGCCGGTCGGTGTTGAACATGTCAGCCGGCACGATGCAGATCTGCGGGTTCGCCGTGGGCGCCGGCCTGGTGACGGCCCTCTCCCCGCGCGGAACACTGGTGACTGGCGCTGCCCTCTACCTCGTGACGGCCGTCGTCGCCCGGTTCGGCCTCAGCCGCCGCCCGGCGCGCACGATGGGGCGGCCGTCCATCACCGCCACCTGGCGCACCAATGCGCTGCTCTGGTCATCACGACCTCGGCGGTATGTCTACCTCGCCCTGTGGGTCCCCAACGGCCTGATCGTCGGCTGCGAGTCGCTGTTCGTTCCCTACGCGCCCCGGCATGCAGGTCTGCTGTTCGCCTTCGCCGCCGGAGGGATGCTCATCGGAGACGCGGTGACCGGCCGGTTCGTCCCGCCGACTTGGAGACGGCGACTGGACGCTCCACTGCGCCTTCTGCTCGCCGCGCCGTACCTGGCCTTCGCGGCCCACCCGGCACTCGAACTGGCCTTGGCCGCCGTCACCCTGGCATCGATCGGCTACTCCGCCACCTTGCTTCTGCAGGAGCATCTCATGGCCCTCACCCCCAAGGACATCCACGGGCAGGCGCTTGGCCTGCACTCCGCCGGCATGCTCACCATGCAGGGCGTCGGTGCCACCCTCGCCGGGGCGGTCGCCCAGTACGTCGCGCCGGACACCGCGATGGCCGTCATGGCCGCGGCGTCGGTCGCGGTCACCCTCCTGCTGGCTCCCGGACTGCGCGGGGAGCCAGCAGCCGTCCCGGAACAACCGGCCGCAACGGGCCGAGACGATCGTCCACGAGCACAAGCGGCTCGGCCGCGGCATCGAACTGGCGGCGCTCGCCGAGGAACTGAAGGCAGGCGATATCGGCCTGGAGTTCGTCACCGGCGAACTCCAAGGCTCGCACGACTCGTCCGGCGTCGTGTTCACCGTGCTGGCCGCACTGTCCGGAATGGAGCGCGAGTACATCCGCGACCGCACCCTCGAAGGACACGAGTCCGCCCGCAAACGCGGCAAGACCATCGGTGGAGCGGGCGTCGTCGACAACCACATGCTCTCGATGGCCCTCCATCTGCGCGACATCGCCGCCCAGCTAGTCATCTCCAAGGGGACGAAGAAAGGGGAGCACCCGTCGCCCGCGACCGTCATGCGGATGCTGCGCGAGCACGACGAGCAGGCCGCCACAGCGGCGAGCACGTGATCATCCGGCTAGTTTGCGGCTGGTGTCTGAGCTAGGTCGTGTTTCGAAAGTAGCGTCGTCCGCCCGCAGGGCGGGCCCCGGCGGTGTCTGGTGCGTGCGATCGCAAGGCGGAGGGTCGCCCCGATACCGGGCGTGTCGGGGCGACTCCGACAACGCGGCGAGCGTGCATGCCAGACGCCGCCGGGCAGAAGGGACTTTCGCAACACGCCCTAGGAGTCCAGGGCCTGGTACGGCGCCCGGGGGACGCCGCGAAGGGGGTTGCTGTCGAGGGTCGGGGCCCGCGCGTCGCGGGCCCCGACCGGCGATCGGTTCTTGGCGGCGGTTCAGGCTCAGGCGTGCCGGATCCAGTCCTGGTCCAGACGGTCGGCCAGGCCGGCGGCGGTGAAGGCGGCCTCCAACTCGTCGCGGCCCTCGGTGAAGTGGGTCCAACTGTCGTGGTGGGCCGGGACGACACGCTGGGCGTCAAGGATCCGGGCGGCCTCGGCGGCCTGGGCGCTGTCCAGGACGATCAGTCCACCGTCGTAGAGCATGGGGAAGCGGGGTGCGCCGGCGAAGAGGACGGCGGTGTCCACCGGGGCGAAGCGCTCGGCGATTTCCTTGACGGCGTCGAGAGAGGCGTTGTCGCCGCTGACGTAGACCGTCGGCAGGCCCTCTCCGGTCAGGACGAAGCCGACGACCTGACCGGAGAGGGACTCGACCTCCTTGCGCGGGCCGGGGCCGTGGATGGCAGGGACACCGGTGACGGTGATGGTGCCGCCGCCCGGCCGCTCCAGCTCGACCGTCTCCCAGTCGGCCAGGCCTTTGGCCTTGTCCCCGAGGCGCTCGCCGCCGCCGGGAGTGGTCAGAGTGAGAGGGACGTCGGCGAGCAGGGCGCGGCCGGAGGTGTCGAGGTTGTCGGCGTGCTCGTCGTGGGAGAGCAGGACCACGTCGATGGGGCCGAGCTCGGTGGGGGTGATGGTGGAAGGGGCGGTCTTGGTCAGGATCGGGCCGGACGAGGGGTAGTCGCCGGGGCCGTCGAAGGTCGGGTCGGTCAGGAAGCGCAGGCCGCCGTACTCGAAGAGGGTGGTCGGGCCGCCGAACGTGCGGACCGGGAACTGATCGGCGTTGAGCTGGGACATCACGTCTCCTTCGTGTCTCACGAAAAAAATCTGCTTTTTCCGTGATGCCAAGTTAGGCAGACATCACGGAAAAATGCAAGCGCTACCATGAGAGGCATGGACGACGCCCTGGCCACCGACACAGCAAAGACCGCTCTTCCCCCAGCTCCGGGTGCCGACCGGTACCGTTCCCTGGACTTCGCCGACACCGCCGCGACCCTGCCCGCCGGCCAGAGCTACGACCTGCTCGCCGCCCCCGCATCCGCCATGCACTGGCTCCACGCCCACGGCCTGGCCACCCCGGACGTGCAGGTGTACGAGGTGTGCGCACAGCGGATGCGCACGCTGCGCGCACACGTACGCGCCCTGTTCGCCTCCCGCGTCGACGCCACCGCCCCGCCCAAGGAATCCCTGCGCGCGGTGAACGAGGCACTCACGGCCGTACCCACCGCACCTCTGCTCGCCTGGGACGGGGCTCAAGGGCTGCACCGCATCCAGGCACACCCCACCGACCGGGCCGTCAACCACGCGCTGGCGACCCTCGCCGCCGACGCCGCCGCCCTGCTCACCGGTCCCGACGCCGGCATCCTCGCCGCCTGCGGCTCCGCCCCCTGTGACCGGTTCCTCCTGCGCACGCACGGCCGGCGTCACTGGTGCTCCACCCGCTGCGGCGACCGCGTCCGCGCCGCCCGTGCCTATGCCCGGCGCAGCGGAGCCTCGGGCTGACGCACCGCCCACAGGCCCTTTGCGGGCGGCTCGGCGCCGCGCGGGCGGCGAGTCTGTCGAGCAGATCCAGCCCGACCCGATCATCCCCACCGGCCAGCGCAAGGGACAGAACCCCTCCGTCGCCAGCATCTACCGGGCGCTCGCCGAGCACGCCAACGGCCTCGGGGGGCATCAGTACAGCGGTTGGCGCTGAGAACGATCATGGTCAGGGGTGAGTGCGCTGACACGGTTCTCGTACTCTCGGCGGGCTTTGCGCTGGGCCGGGACTGCGGGGAAGGTCGCCGCCGGCGGCGGCCTCGCGCTGATGCCCCGTTGGACCGCCCGGCCACACCCCGATGTCGTGCTCAGGCCGCTCAGCGGAGTGCACGCTCGCCGCGCCATCGACGTCCTCCACCGGCCCGAGCGCTCCGCCCGAATGGCCGTCCGAACAGTCCTTGACGAGTTGCAATGCGCCGCCGCCCAAATCCAGGCCAAGACTGCTGAGCCACCCGGCTAAGGTGGCGCACCAGCGATTGCCAAACGCCGCGAAGTGCCTGGTCAGCGGGGAACCCACCGCCTGGAGAACACCAGGATCGCCGATCACATCATCGTGATGGAGCACGGCCGGATCACTAAGACCGTTTCCTACACGGTCAGTTGGCAGTTGTCCTGGGCATGGGGAGTGGACGGTGGGGATGGATTGTTCCGGACGGCTTGTGGGAGATCGCGAGGCCGCTGTTGCCGCCGGCCCGGGTGCGCCCGCAAGGTGGCGGGGTCGCGAACATCGATGATGAGGCGGTTTTCGCCGCGATCGTCTATGTGCTGGTCAGCGGTTGCGCCTGGCGGGCGTTGCCGCCGTGCTTCGGGGCGTCGAAGTCGAGGGTCCATCGCCGGTTCGTCATCTGGTCGAGAGCCGGGGTCTGGGGGCGGCTGCATCAGAAGGTTCTCCAGCTCCTGGACGAGCGGGACTTGATCGATCTGTCCCGGGCGGTCCTGGACTCCGGGCACGTCCGCGCTAAAAAAAGGGGGCGAACTCACAGGTCCGAGCCCCGTGGACCGGGGCAGGCCCGGTTCCGGGATGCATGTCCTGTCCGACGCGGACGGACTGCCCCTACGCGTCGGAGTCTCCGCCGCCGACACTCACGACGGCCAGGCCCTGAAGCCGATGCGGTCCCATTTCCACAGGGGACCCATCAGAACGAGCCGGTGTACCAGTAGCGGTTGTCCCAGGAGTACGGGGTGCCCTTGGGGACCGCGTGGAACATCGGGGGGAACTTCGGTCCGGCGGGAGCGCTCGTGCTGATGTCGCCGTCGAGCAGGACGAAGGTGTGGTGGCCGGGGCCGTCGACGTACAGCGCTGCCCGTTGAACGTGAACAGGGTCCCGTCGATCGCCCATTTATCGTCCGGCAGGGCCGGCTTCGTCTCGCTGCCGTACCCGCTGTCGGGGGCGGCCGAGCCGATCACGTACATGCGGTGGGCCGTGCCGCGGCCGGCCGAAAAGGAGATCCAGTAGCGGCCGCCGTCCCGCACGATCTCCGGCGCCCAGACCTCGCCGAGACCGCGCGTGTCCGACCAGACCTGCCGGGCGGGCGCGGAGGCCAGCCCGGCCGTCGACGACGCCTGCCGCACGACGACGGCGCCGCCGGTCGACTGCACGCCGATGTAAGTACCGCCCACCCGCAGGACGCTCGGGTCGGCGCCCCGCAGGCTGGTCTGGTCCGCGCCCGCGCGGGCGGACCCGGTGGTCCACCGGGACAGGACGGCGGCGAGGACGGCGCAGACGACGAAGGCGGCGGCGCCGGAGAGACGGCGTGGGAGTCTCGTGCTCCTTCCACGGTGACAGGGCGCCCGGCGCGCGGGCGCGGTCCGGGGTTTCAGTGGGTGAAGGTGAACCAGTTGACGTTGACGAACTCGGTCGTGCTCTCCTCGAAGCTCAGGTACACGTCGTGCACCCCGGTGACGCCGCGCGTGACGTTGGCCGGCACCGTGCGCCAGGTCTGCCAGCCGCCGGTGGAGCCGAGGTCGATCTCGGCGATCTGCGGACCGGTGGGGCTGTCCACCCGGACCCGCACCGCGCCGCTGACCCCGCCGCCCACACCGGAGGCGACCCGGGCCTGGAACTGCGCCGGGGAGGAGGAGCCGAAGTCCACCGAGGCGTACTTCAGCCAGTCCCCGGCCGAGAGGTAGCCCACGTCGCGGCCGCCGCCGGTGTCGGAGCAGCTCTCGGTCTGGCTGCCGTTCTGGGCGGTGTAGTCCTCCGCCTGGATGGTGGAGTACGCGCTCTTGCCGCCGCCGCCCGGCGGGTTCGTCGAGCCGGAGCCGGGGCCGAGGGTGACGGTCCAGGAGGTGGGGGCGGGGTCCTGGAGGTGGCCGTCCACCGGCGCGGAGCCGGTCGGGCCGACGTCGTCGTAGGGGAAGGCGTAGCCGATGGTCGCGTACTTGTGCACCAGCCGCGCGTAGTGGTTGGTGATCGACTCGGTGTAGTACTGGGAGGGCGTGACCCCGTTGGGCTGGGAGGATCCTCCGGACACCAGCAGGCTGGAGCGGTTGAGGGCGGCGGCGAGGCGGGCCGCGACGGCGGAACGGGCGTCGGCGCCGGAGTTGTACAGGGGACCGCTCGCGCAGCCGAAGATGTCCGCCGCGGCCGGCTTGGTGAACGGCACGCCGTTGGTGTTGAGACCGGCGAAGACCAGGACGTCGCCGCTGACGGTGCCCGAGTAGGCGCCGATGGAGCCCTGGCCGTCCACGGTGAGGGTGTGGGAGCGGTAGTAGTCCCAGACGCGGTCCAGGTACGGCTGCCAGTACCCGCCGAAGCTGGTCGGCGCGTGCGAGGGCGCCAGCACGCGCAGCACCGTGCCCGAGGAGTCGGCCGCCACCAGTTGGTCCCAGGGCGCGCCGTCCGCCGCGTGCTGGGCGCGCAGACCGGAGGCGATGGAGCCCAGGGCGCCCGAGGGCAGCGCCGGCACCGACTGGGACCCGGCGGCGCCGGTGGTGGCCATCGAGACCGGCAGGGCGACCATGTCGACGTAGCTGATGTTGGCGTACAGGTTGGCGGCGTTGTACGTGAACTCGCAGAACGTCCAGCTCGTGTTCCAGTTGGGGTCGGAACTGGTGAAGCCGGGCTGCACCAGGCCGGGGCGGCCGCCGTTGGCGGACGAGGGGTTGACGAAGAACTGGATCTTCCGGCCGCTGGAGAACCAGACCCGGCCGCCGATCACGTAGTCGCCGAACGTCAGACGGACGGGCGCGGAGCCCGAGCCGCCGAGCGGGATGGAGTAGTCCGGGGCGGGCGTCATCGTGGAGGACGGGTCGGGCAACCGGTGGAAGACGCCGTCGCCGGTGACGAACCCGGGCCAACCGGAGCTGTCCGCACCGGAGATGTAGGCGTAGACCGGGGTCGAGGCGCCGGAGTTGTTGGCGAGGACGACGGGCAGTGCGGCGGCGGCCTGGGCGCGCACCGCGGAGCGGGCGGCGGCGACGGCGGCCGAGGACGTCAGGGGGAGCGCGGCAGCGGAGGCCGCCGCGGCGGCGAGGAGGGCACGACGGGAGAGCACGACGGACTCCTGGGGTGGGACGTGGGGGTCGTGAACAGGTGGGGACGTGCGGTACCACTGTTGGACTGAACCAATCGACAGGTCAAGTAGTCGGCAGCGACCTGAACCAGTCCGTCCGCTGCGCCACTTCAGCCGTCATGACCTCAGAACACCCCAAAGCAGCAAGGGAGTTGAGAGATCCGCCGTCGTGCCGCGCCTTCACGTCCCGCAAGCGGACGCTTCCCGAGCTGTCCCCCGGGAGCTTCGGGAGCTACGGGAGCTGGAAGGCGAGGGAGAGGCGGTCGGCCAGTCACCCGGCTCAGCGCGCGGTCGTCGTGCCGTCCCGGGAAGGCCGGAAAGAGACATGACGAGTCGTCAGGTCATTGGAGCGCCGGGAGTGGACCCGATGCGGCGTCGTCCGGGGCGACGGCTCGCAGCGCTTCGACGCAGGCGACGGTCTTCGGGTCGCCCGCCGTGCCGCGGCGGACGGCGATCTCGATGGTGCGGGCGAGGGCGGTGTCCGTCACCGGCCGTGTGATCAGTGCGGGCGGCAGGCCGGCCGCGGCCATCCGCGGGATGAGCACGGGGAGGCCGCTGCCGGCGGCGAGGGCGGTCATGGCCGCGAAGTCGGTGCAGGTGTGCCGGACCCGGGGGGTGAACCCAGCCGACCGGCACGCCTGGAGCACGGCGTCGCCGCACGCCGTGTGGGCGGGGGCGGTGATCCACTGCGTGTCGGCCAGCCGCCCCAGGTCGAGAGGCGTTGAGGCGGAGTGCGCCTCGGGGTGGTCGCGGCGCAGGACGGCGACCATGGGGTCGGTCCGCAGGACGCGGGTCTCGACGCCCGCGGGCTCGGGTGTGGCCAGGTTGCGGTAGCGGTAGACGAGGGCCAGGTCGACCCGGCGCTGGAGCAGCAGGCGTACGGCGGGCTCGGGCTCGGCCTCGGTGATGTGCAGGCGCAGACGCGCATGCTCCAGCACGTCGCCGAGGGGCGCGGCCAGCGGAATCAGGGCGCTGGGGAAGCAGGCGAGGTGCAGGGGGCCGCCGGAGTGTTCCGCGCCGGTGTGCAGGCGGCTCTGCGCCTGTTCGAGCGCCGCGAGCACCCGCTCGGTGTCCTCGGTCAGGCGGCGCCCGGCGGCGGTGAGGTGCACGGAACGGCCCGTGCGTTCCAGCAGGCGAGTGCGGGTCTCCTCCTCCAGGAGGCGCAGTTGCTGGGAGACGGCGGAGGGCGTGACGCCGTGCAGGTCGGCGACCGCGGTCACGGTGCCGTGCGCAGCCAGGTCGCGCAGGAGGACGAGCCGTCGGACGTCGAGCATCAGCTCATCTTAAGGTCCCAGCCCCCCGGGCTGAGCAGGACCGGGCCACCGGACGGGGGCAGCGTCCGTTAGGGCTACTTAAAGCAGGGGTGTAGGTGATGTAGCTGGACAGCGGCGGGGGTCGGAGGCGACGCTGGCTGATCCGTCTCGACTTCCGTCGACCCCCGTCAGCAGCAGTGTCAGGAGTTCCATCGTGCGTGCCGCCGTGATCCACGGTCCCAACGACATCCGGATCGAGGACGTCCCCGACCCCCGGGTCCAGCATCCCGGAGACGCGGTGGTGCGTGTGGTCAACGCCTGCATCTGCGGCAGCGACCTGTGGGCCTACCGGGGCGTGGCCGCCCGCGTCCCCGGGCAGCGGATCGGGCACGAGTTCCTCGGCGTCGTCGAGGAGACCGGCGCCGCGGTGTCCGGCTTCGCGCCCGGCGACTTCGTGCTCGCCCCCTTCGTCTGGTCCGACGGCACGTGCGACTACTGCCGTGAGGGCTTGCAGACCTCCTGCCCGCACGGCGGATTCTGGGGAGAGGTCGGCTCCGACGGCGGTCAGGGCGAGGCCGTGCGCGTGCCGTACGCCGACGGCACGCTGGTCCGGCTGCCCGCGGAGGCCGTCGCCGAGGAGCGGCTGCTGCCGAGCCTGCTGGCGCTGTCCGACGTGATGAGCACCGGACACCACGCCGCCGTGAGCGCCCGGGTCCGGCCCGGGTCGGTCGTCGCCGTGGTCGGAGACGGCGCGGTCGGACTGTGCGGCGTGCTCGCGGCGCACCGGCTCGGCGCCGACCGGATCATCGCACTGGGCCGCCACCAGGCCCGGACGGACATCGCGCGCGCGTTCGGCGCCGCCGACGTCGTCGCCGAGCGCGGCGACGCAGCGATCGAGGCCGTCCGGGAACTGACCGGCGGCCAGGGCGCGCACTGCGTCCTGGAGGCCGTGGGCACGGAGGAGTCGATGCGCACCGCGATCTCCCTCGCCCGCGACGGCGGCGCCGTCGGCTACGTCGGAGTGCCGCACGGCGGCAGCGCGGGCGTGGACATCGGCCAGATGTTCAGCCGCAACATCACCTTGGCCGGCGGCGTGGCCCCGGCCCGCGCCTACATTCCCGAACTGCTCCCCGACGTGCTGGACGGCGCCATCGACCCGGGCGCCGTCTTCGACCGCACGGTGGGCCTGGACGGCGTGCCGGACGGCTACCGCGCGATGGACGAGCGATCGGCGCTGAAGGTCCGCGTCGCCCTTTGAGCGGGGGGTGTGGGAATGTGACGCGACCGGCCCGCCGCGGTGACGGTCGACGCTCACTCTCCTACCACGCTGGCGGGTAGGCGCTCACTCTCCTACCGCGCTGGCGGGTAGGCGCTCACTCCCCTACCGGGTCGTGCGCCCCGGCCACGCCGGTCAGCGCACGGCTCGCCTGGGGCTGGCAGGCGCGGAAGCGGCGGAGGTAGGAGCGCGCCATCGGGCCTGGCGGGACGCCGCGGGCGAAGGCGCGCATGTTGCGCTCGCCGGCGTTGTAGCCCAGCGCGAGGAGTTCGTCCCGGCGGTAGCGGCGCGAGAACCGTTCCGGCAGGCGCCGGTCGAGGTCCTTGAGGTGCAGGGCGGCCGCGTGGATCGCGAACTCGGGGTCGTCGCGCAGATCCTCCCAGCGGCCCGCGAGGTCGTGGGCCTCGCGCACGCGCTCGAACGTGGCCTGATGCATGTTGGCGACGCCGAACGACGCGCCGGGCTTCCACCAGTGCCACAGCCGTTCGAGCAACGGGTGGTGCGGCTTGTACGCCTCGTTGTGCAGCACCGCCATCACCAGCAGCGGCGAGACGTCCGCCGCCGCGGAGCCGCGGGCGACGCACGCGGCGTAGTCGGCCGGATCGTACTCGCCCGGACGCAGCGGCGGGGTGGGCACGCGGTCACGGCCCTCCGGCTCCGCGCGGTCCTCACGCGCCCGGGTCGTTCCGTCGGTCATGTCCCCACTCCGCCTTCCTGTCGTCCGTCCCCCGGCGCGGCGGCCTGCCGGGGCATCCACCGCCGCCAGGTGCTGGTTCCCCGGCACGGGCGCCTCAATCGGCCGTCCCTGGTCAGCAGCCTCCCGCCGGTCACCGGCCTCCCGCACCCGTGAGCCTCCCGCCCCCGTGACCGCGCACGCCCCTCGGCCGGTCACCGCGCACACCCCGGGGCGGCGGCGCCGCCCCGGGGTGTGCGGTCGCAGGAGGCGTCAGTCCGTCCCCTCGTCGCCCTCGCTGCGCACGATCTCCTTCATCTTGGCCACCGCGAAGCCCCAGCCCTGTTCGACGGTCGGCTTGGCCGGGACGGCGATCTCGTCCGGGTTGGTGAGCACGTCGAGCAGGACGGGACCGGGCGTGTCGAACGCGCGGCGCACGGCGTCCTCCAGCTCGGCCGGGTCCGTCACCCGGATGCCGGTGATGCCCATGGCCTGGGCCACGGCGGCGAAGTCGGGGTTGTCCAGGACGGTGCCGAACTCCGGAAGTCCCGCCTGCTCCTGCTCCAGCTTGACCATGCCGAGCCGCCGGTTGTCGAAGACCACGAGCTTGACCGGGAGCCGGTGCGTCTTGAGGGTGATGAGATCGCCCAGGAGCATGCTCAGGCCCCCGTCGCCGCAGAAGGCCACGACCTGGCGGTCGCGGTCCATGCTCTGCGCGCCCAGTGCCTGCGGCATCGCGTTGGCCATCGAACCGAGGTTGTAGGAGCCGATGAGCTGCCGGCCGCCGCGCATCTCGACGAACCGGGACAGCCACACCGTGGCCATGCCCGTGTCGGAGGTGAAGACGGCGTCGTCGGCGGCGAGCCGGTCCACGGTCGCGGCCAGCGCCTCGGGCCGGATGTCGTGGGAGTGGTTGTCCAGCGCCGAGCGGATGCGGCCCACCAGGCCCTTGTCGTGCGCCGGGTCGGCGAGCCGGGCCTGCCCCGCGCGCCACCGCTCGAAGCGGGCGCGCGCTTGGTCCAGGTGCGCGCGGTCGCGTCCGTCGTCGCCCGGCCCGGCCCCGAGGTGGGTGAGCAGGTCGCGGACGGTGGCCCCGGTGTCCCCGACGAGCCCGACCTCGACGGGGACCCGCCGGCCGATGTGGGCGGCCTCGACGTCGACCTGGATGACGGTGCTGCCCTGCGGATACCAGTCCCGGTAGGGGAAGTCGGTGCCGAGCAGCAGGAGGGTGTCCGCGTCGTGCAGCGCCGAGGCGGCGGCGGGGTTGCCGATGAGCCCGGTCTGGCCCACCTGGTACGGGTTGTCGTCGCCCTCGAAGCCCTCCTTGGCCTTCAGGGTGAGCACCATCGGGGCGGCCAGCCGGTCGGCCAGGGCCAGCACGTCCTTGCGTGCGGCGCGGGCCCCGCGGCCGACGAGCAGGGTGACGCGCTCCGAGCCGTCCAGCAGTTCCGCCGCGCGCCGCACCGCGGACTCCTCGGGCCTGCTCTGCGCGGAGGTCAGCGACAGGCGCAGCGGGCGGTCCTCAGGCACCTCCCGGTCACCGATGTCGCCGGGCACGGTCAGCACGGCCACGCCCTTGCGGCCGATCGCGTTGCGCACCGCCGTCTCCAGGAGCTGCGGAAGCTGCTCCGGAGAGGTGACGGTGGCCCGGAAGACCGCCACGTCGGCGAAGAGGGCGTCGTTGTCGACCTCTTGGAAGTAGTCGGTGCCGAGTTCGGGCAGCGGCACCTGACCGGCGACGGCCAGCACCGGGGTGTGGCTCTTGGCCGCGTCGTACAGGCCGTTGAGCAGGTGCACGGAGCCGGGGCCGACGGTGCCCATGCAGACGCCGAGGGCGTCGCCGAGCTGCGACTGGGCGCTCGCGGCGAAGGCGGCCGCCTCCTCGTGCCGGCAGCCCACCCATTCCACGTCGTCGGTGGTGCGGATGGCGTCGGTCAACGGGTTCAGCGCGTCGCCCACGACGCCGAACACCTGCCGCACGCCGAGCTGACTGAGCGCGTCGACGATGACGCGTGCGACGGTTCGGGACACGGGATCCTCCAGATCATATGGCGAAGGCATCGGGGTCGGCGGACTTCCAGTCCGCCGCCCAGGACGCGGGCGCGTCGGCCAGCAGCTCTCCCGGCTCCAGCCATTCGTACAGTTCCTGGTACGACTGCTCGGTATACAGGTCCGTACGCCGACGCAGCATGTGCGGGCGCAGTTGCGCGGGGTCGGTCACTCCCATGGACGCCATCAGCTCCAGCGCGCTGGCGACGGTGGCCTCCTGAAGTCGGCGTACCCGCTGCGTCTTGTCCCCGACGTCGAGGGCGCGGGCCCGCCGGGAGTCCTGGGTGGTGATGCCGGTGGGGCAGGTGTTGGTGTGGCACCGCTGGGCCTGGATGCAGCCGACGGCGAACATCATGGCGCGGGCGGCGTTGCCGTAGTCGGCGCCCTGGATCATGCGCTTGACGAGGTCGCTCCCGGTGGCGATCTTGCCGCTGGCGCCGATCCGGACGCGGTCGCGCAGCCCGGCGCCCACCAGGGCGTTGTGCACGGTGAGCAGGCCCTCGGTGAGCGGGGCGCCGACGTGGTCGGCGAACTCCAGGGGCGCCGCGCCGGTGCCGCCCTCCGCGCCGTCCACGATGATGAAGTCGGGGGCGGTGCCCTCCTCGACCATCGCCTTGCACACGGCGAGGAACTGGCGGCGCGAGCCGACGCAGAGCTTGAAGCCGGCCGGCTTGCCGCCGGACAGCTCGCGCATCCGGGCGATGAAGCGGACGAGTTCGCGGGGCGTGGTGAACACCCGGTGATACGGGGGCGAGATGACGGTCTGGCCCTGGGGCACGTCGCGCACCCGGGCTATCTCGGCGTTGACCTTGGGTCCGGGCAGCACTCCGCCGATGCCGGGCTTGGCGCCCTGGGAGAGCTTGAGCGACACGCACTTGACCTGGTCGTGGGCGGCCTTGTCGGCGAACTCCTTGGGGTCGAAGTCGCCGTCGTCGGTGCGGCAGCCGAAGTATCCGGTGCCCAGCTCCCAGACGAGGTCGCCGCCCGGACGCAGGTGGTACTCCGACAGTCCGCCCTCACCGGTGTCATGGGCGAACCCGCCGGCGGCGGCGCCTCCGTTGAGGGCGAGGACGGCGTTCGCGGACAGCGAGCCGAAGCTCATCGCCGACACGTTGAGCAGGGCCATGTCGTAGGGGCGGGTGCAGTCCGGGCCGCCGATCCGCACCCGCGGCGGCGTCTCGGGCGCCTGGCGCGGCGCCATGGACGGGACCAGGTACTCGTAGCCGACCTCGTAGACGTCCCGTTCGGTGCCGAAGGGCTGCTCGGCGTCGGTGCCCTTGGCCCGCTCGTAGACGATGCTGCGCACATCGCGGTCGAAGGGCCGCCCGTCGAAGTTCCGCTCGACGAAGTACTGCTGGAGTTCGGGCCGGATCCGCTCCAGGAGGAAGCGGGCGTGCCCGAGCACGGGATAGTTACGCAGCACCGAGTGCCGGCGTTGCAGCAGGTCCCACAGGCCCAGCAGGGCGCAGGCGGCGAGCGGTGCGGCGGCGAACCACCACCATGGGGATTCGCCGATCGAGGCGGCCGTCGCCACGGCGGCCGTTGCCAGCAGGAGGAACACCAGGAAGAAGCGCATCACGCTCCCCCGCTGCCCAGGCGCGGGCTCCTCATGTCCGGCCGTGTCGTCAAGTCTGGGCAAGATCGCAGGGGCGCGGTGCGGGCGGCCGCGCGAAACGGTCCGGCGGCCGGCGACTGGCAGACGGCGGACAGCGGCCCGGCAGTGGACGGCAGTGCGGTCTCAGGCCCACGAGGTCAGCGCGGCTCGGCGGCTGCCGACCGCTTCGGAGCGGGCGCCGGGAAAGCGTCTGGCGCCTCGTGCGCGGCGCGCCTGAACGCGGGTACGAGGAAGCGGACAGGATGTGAACGCGGGGAGGATTCGTGGTGAACGACGAGATGACGGCCGTCAGATCGGTCATCGGGAGAGCCGTTGAGAACGGCGACGGGTCTGCGGCGGAGGGGCGGACTGAGTCCGGGAAGGGGCGTACGGAGTCCGGGAAGGGGCCTGCGGAGTCTGAGAAGGGTCGTGCGGAGCCCGAGGAGGGGCGGACCGAGTCCGAAGAGGGGCGGACCGAGTCCGAGGAGGAGCGTGCCGACCGCCAGTGGAACGAGTTGATGCAGGAGGTGCGCGTCGCGCAGACCGGCGTGCAGATCCTCTTCGGCTTCCTGCTGAGCGTGGCCTTCACACCGGCCTTCGGGAACCTGTCCGCCCCGGACCGGGTGATCTACATCACCACGGTCGTGCTCGGCGCGACGGCGACGGGCGCGCTGATCGCCCCCGTGCCCTTCCACCGGCTCGTGTCGGGCCGCAGCATCAAGGCGCAGGCCGTCCGCTGGGCGGCGCGGCTCACCTTTCTCGGTCTGTTCCTGCTGATCGCGACCCTGACGTCCGCGCTCTTCCTGATCCTGCGCGTCGCCACCCACGACGCCTTCGTGCCCTGGCTGGTGGGAACGGTGGTGGCCTGGTACCTGGCGTGCTGGGTCGGCCTGCCGCTCTGGGTACGCCACCGGTACACGACCTCGCCCGATGAGGCGGCCGAGGGGGCGTGACGCGGGCCTGCGGGAGCGGCTGTCGGCCCCGGCCCGGTGCGGCCCGCGGGCGTCACGGCGTCCCGCCGCGTACGGCCGCTCCCCCTGGCTCAGTCGATCAACGTGCCCTGGTGGAAGTACAGCCGCCAGCCCGTCTCCGTCAGACGCCACACCGAACTCCGCCTCGCCCGGCGGCCCTGGTGGTCGGAGCGGTAGGTCAGATGCACCACGCCGGGAGCGAGCACGGCGCCGGACATCTCGCTGACCTCCACGGCGGACTCCGGGGTCACCGAGCCGTCGCCGGTCACCGCGAGGATCGACTCGGCGTCCCAGCGCCGTCCGGAGGCGCCGATCTCGTGGAACTCCGGATCGAGGAGTTCCAGGACACGGTCCGCGCAGGCACGCACGTCCGGGTCGAGGAGCCGCAACTCCCCTTCGACGGCCGCCTGCACGAGATGTTCGCTGTCGTCCGGCATCCGGAGACTTTACCCACCGGCAGCGTTGACGGGGCGGCGCCGAGCGGCAGGCCCCGGAGCGCCGAGTCGCGCCGTCAGTTCACGTACGGCGCGGCTGTCGTGGCCGCGGATCGACGACCGGATAGCACCGAGGGAGCGAGGGACATGGAGATCGCGACACCGCGGAAGATCACCACGGGCTGCGCGGCGCGGCGCGGGCGTGACCGTCGGCGAGCGGCGGCCGCCGGTGTCAGTGGGGTGCTCTACGGTTCGGGAGAACGGAGATCCGCTACCGCGAAGGGCACGACATGACCACACTGCGGAACCGGCCGTCGACGGCGCTTCTCGTCGTGGACGTGCAGACGGACGTCATGGCAGAGGCGCATGAGCGCGACGCGGTCGTCGCGCACGTGGCCGCCCTGGTCGACCGGGCGCGCCAGGGCGAGACGCCCGTCGTCTGGGTCCAGCACTCGGACGACGGGCTGGCGTCCGGGAGCAACGGGTGGCGGATCGTCCCGGAGCTGGCGCCGCGTGCGTCCGAGCCGCTGGTCCACAAGAACTACGGCGACTCCTTCGAGGACACCGACCTGGAGGGCGTGCTGTCGGAGCTGGGCGTCGGACGGCTGGTCGTGGCCGGTGCGGAGACGGACGCGTGCATCCGCTCGACCCTGCACGGGGCGCTCGTCCGGGGCTACGACACGATTCTCGTCAGCGACGCCCACACGGCGGGTGACCGTACGGCGTGGGGAGCGCCGCCCCCGGACCAGGTCATCGCCCACACCAACCTGTACTGGAGCCACCAGGCGGCGCCCGGACGGACTGCGGGGACCGTGAAGACGGAGGACGTGGACTTCGGCGCGTCCTGAGACCGCGTCGGCCCGCCGCTCGGCCGGACCGGGGCCGGGTCGGCCGGAACAGGGTCGTGTCGGGCCGGAACGGGGCCGTGTCAGACGTGCGCGAGGAGGCGATGCAGCGGCCGGGGTACGCGTTCGAGGCGCAGGTGGGAGACCAGCGCTTTCGCGTAGAGCGCCTTGCGGCCGCTGTGCGTGCCCATGAAGCGCCGCAGTTGGTGCTCCACGGGCCGTTCTCGCTGGGCCGGCTGGCCCTGGAAGGTCCGGAAGGGGCGCATCTCGCCCTGCGCGTCGATCACTTCCTGAACGCCGTCGCTCCCGACGGCGCGGATCAGCTCGTCCTCCAAATCGGCGACGCACACGTGGAAGCCGAGCGCCTCCAGTTCGGCGGGGGTGGGAGCGGCGCCGAGTCCGACCCGTTCCAGATGTCGCCGGAAGTGCCGCTCCTCGCCGACGTCGCAGAGACCGGCCAGCGGAAGGTCGAGTCCCGGAGGACCGCACAGGTCCAGGAAACGCCCGATGTTCGTCGCGCCTGCGAGCGGCACCACCGCGACGCGCTCCGCGCCGAGGTCGCGGCCGGAGCGGGTGGCCAGCGCTTCCAGCGCGACCTGGTCACTGGTCCCCTCGACGAGTACGACCGTCCGCACGCCGTCGGCCAGTTCCCGTGCCGCCGTGGCGGCCTCTACCGCCTCGGCGCCGTCCGCCGCCCAGGCGACCAGCGCCCGACGGAATCGCCCCACCTCGTCCACGAGACCTCGCTTCCCCGCGCCATCCTGGCACGGCGCGATCCCCTCCGCATGAGGGTTTCCCAGGGGGCTACGACCCAAGTGGCGGAGATCCGCGCGGACTTCGGCACGTCGCTCGCGGCGCAGGGGGCGCGGGCGCCCCTCGCGGCGCAGGGGGCGCGGGCGCCCGCGGAGGGGCGGGCGTCGGCGGGACTGGGGCATGCCCCGGCCGCCGGCGCCCGTGCGGGGGCCGTGTCCTCCCGTCACCGCCGCGCGACGAGATCCTTGAGCGCGATGTTCAGCTCCAGGACGTTGACGCGGGGCTCGCCGATGAAGCCGAGGGTGCGTCCGCTCGTGTGCTCCTCGACCAGTTTCTCGACCTGCGCGACGGGCAGGCCGTTCCTCGCGGCGATCCGGTGGACCTGGAGTCGGGCGTAGGCCGGGGAGACGGCCGGGTCCAGCCCGGAGCCGGAGGAGGTGACGGCGTCGGCGGGGACGTCGGACGGCCTGACGGTGTACCCGGGGACGGTGTTCTCCTTGACCACGGCGGCCTGCGCGGCGAGCACCTGGGCGCACAGCGTGCCGTCCTCGGGCTGGGCCGGACATCTGCCGTGCACCGCGCCGCTGTCGGCGGCCAGGTTGGTGGCGCCGGAGAGGAGCAGCTTGTACCGCGTGTTGACGCTGTTGCGGCCCAGGCCGTCGGCGGGGCGGCCCTGGAACCACGTGAGGTCCGGGTCCGGGCTCTGCTGCCCCTTCTTCGGCGGCAGGTCGTAGGGCTGCCCGATCAGGGAGGAGCCGACGACCTTGCCGCCTGCCGTGATCTCGGAGCCGTTCGCCTGGCGGTGGAACAGCCCTTGGGCGATGCCGGTGACGAGCAGCGGATAGACGACGCCGGTGACCAGGGTCAGCACGAGCAGCGCCCGCAGGCCCGCGCCCAGCAACCGCACCGTGTTCGCGAGAGAGGTGTTCATGAGGGTCAGCCGATCCCGGGGATGAGAGAGACGAGCAGGTCGATGGCCTTGATGCCGGCGAACGGGGCGATCAGGCCGCCGAGGCCGTAGATCGCGAGGTTGCGCCGCAGCATCCTGTCCGCGCTGACCGGCCGGTACCGCACGCCTCTCAGGGAAAGCGGCACCAGCGCGACGATGACCAGCGCGTTGAAGACGACCGCGGAGAGGATCGCGGAGTCGGGCGAGGACAGGTGCATGATGTTCAGCTTGTCCAGGCCCGGGTAGACCGCCGCGAACAGCGCCGGGATGATCGCGAAGTACTTCGCCACGTCGTTGGCGAGGGAGAACGTCGTGAGCGCGCCCCGGGTGATGAGGAGCTGCTTGCCGATCTCGACGACCTCGATCAGCTTGGTCGGGTCGGAGTCGAGGTCGACCATGTTGCCGGCCTCCTTGGCGGCCGACGTGCCGGTGTTCATCGCCACGCCGACGTCCGCCTGCGCGAGGGCGGGCGCGTCGTTGGTGCCGTCGCCGGTCATCGCGACCAGCTTGCCGCCCGCCTGCTCCCGTTTGATGAGGGCCATCTTGTCCTCGGGCGTGGCCTCGGCGAGGAAGTCGTCGACGCCCGCCTCCTCGGCGATGGCCTTCGCGGTCAACGGGTTGTCACCGGTGATCATGACCGTCTTGATGCCCATGCGGCGCAGCTCCTCGAACCGCTCCCGCATGCCCTGCTTGACCACGTCCTTCAGGTGGACGACGCCCAGGACGCGGGCGCCTTCGGCGTCCTGCACCGCCACCAGCAGCGGGGTGCCGCCCGCCTCGGCGATGCGGTCGGTCAGTTCCTGCGCGTCCCGGGCGACTTCACCGCCCCGCTCGCGCACCCAGGCGGCGACCGAACCGGCCGCGCCCTTGCGGACCTTCCTGCCGTCCACGTCGACGCCGGACATGCGGGTCTGGGCGGTGAAGGGGATCCACTCGGCGTGCGCCAGTTCGCCCTGGGCCCGTTCGCGCAGCCCGTGCCTCTCCTTCGCCAGCACGACGACGGAACGGCCCTCGGGCGTCTCGTCGGCCAGCGAGGAGAGCTGGGCGGCGTCCGCGAGTTCGGTCTCGCGGACTCCGTCGACCGGCACGAACTCCGCCGCCTGGCGGTTGCCGAGAGTGATGGTCCCGGTCTTGTCCAGCAGCAGGGTGGAGACGTCGCCTGCGGCCTCCACCGCCCGGCCCGACATCGCCAGCACGTTGCGCTGCACCAGGCGGTCCATGCCCGCGATGCCGATCGCGGACAGCAGCGCGCCGATCGTGGTCGGGATCAGGCAGACCAGCAGGGCCACCAGCACCACCATGGTCAGATGGGCGCCCGCGTAGGCGGCGAACGGCGGCAGCGTGGCGCAGGCCAGCAGGAACACGATCGTCAGCGAGGCCAGCAGGATGTTCAGCGCGATCTCGTTCGGCGTCTTCTGCCGCGCGGCGCCCTCGACCAGGCTGATCATCCGGTCGATGAACGTCTCCCCCGGCCTCGTCGTGATCTTGACGACGATCCGGTCGGAGAGCACCTTCGTGCCGCCGGTCACGGCGGACCGGTCGCCGCCGGACTCGCGGATGACGGGGGCGGACTCGCCGGTGATGGCGGACTCGTCCACCGAGGCCACGCCCTCGACGACGTCGCCGTCGCCGGGGATGACGTCGCCCGCCTCGCAGACCACCAGGTCGCCGATCGTCAGCGCCGTTCCCGGCGTCCTCTCCTCGGCGCCGTCCACCAGTCGCCGGGCGACGGTGTCGGTCTTGGCCTTGCGCAGGGTGTCGGCCTGGGCTTTGCCGCGGCCCTCGGCCATGGCCTCCGCCAGGTTGGCGAAGATCACCGTCAGCCACAGCCAGGCGCTGATCGTCCAGCCGAACCAGTCGCCCGGATCCTTGAAGGAGAACACGGTGGTCAGCACCGAGCCGACCCACACCACGAACATCACGGGGGAGGCGACCATCACCCGCGGGTCGAGCTTGCGCAGCGCCTCCGGCACGGACGTGACGAGTTGCCTGGGGTCGAACAGACCACCGCCGACTCGGCCGTCCGCCGGCCTGTGCGCGGTGTCGGCGCCGCCGCGCGGCGCCCTGACGGGTGTGGCTGTGGACATGGAGTCCTCTGACTTCTCTGTGCGGGCGGTCATCACGCCAGCCCTTCCGCGAGCGGTCCCAGCGCCAGGGCCGGGAAGTACGTGAGACCGGTGATGACGAGGATCGCGCTGACCAGCAGGCCGGTGAACAGCGGCTTCTCGGTGCGCAGGGTGCCCGCCGTGACCGGCGTCGGACTCTGTCCGGCGAGCGAGCCGGCCAAAGCCAGCACGAACACCATCGGCAGGAAGCGGCCCAGCAGCATCGCGAGCCCGGTCATGGTGTTGAACCAGTCGGTGTCGGCGTTCAGCCCGGCGAAGGCGGAGCCGTTGTTGTTCGCGGCCGAGGTGAAGGCGTACAGCACCTCCGAGAACCCGTGCGCGCCGGAGTCGAGCATCGAGTGCGGCGGCGTCGGCAGGGCCATGGAGGCGGCCGTGAACACCAGGACCAGTGCGGGGGTGACCAGGATGTAGGCCGCGGCGAGCTTCATCTCCCGCGCGCCGATCTTCTTGCCCAGGTACTCGGGCGTGCGCCCCACCATCAGACCGGCGAGGAACACGGCGATCACCGCCATGATCAGAATGCCGTACAGGCCGGATCCGGCGCCGCCGGGCGCGATCTCCCCCAGCATCATGCCGAGCATCGCGACGCCGCCGCCCAGCCCGGTGAAGGACGAGTGGAAGGAGTTCACCGCACCGGTCGAGGTCAGCGTCGTGGCCACCGCGAAGATCGAGGAGCCGCCGACGCCGAAACGGACCTCCTTGCCCTCCATCGCGCCGCCCGCGGCCTGGAGCGCCGGCCCGTGGTGGGCGAACTCGGTCCCCATCATCAGCGCGGTGAACCCGAGCCAGATCGCGCCCATGGCGGCGAGGATCGCGTACCCCTGCCTGACGCTTCCCACCAGCACGCCGAAGGTGCGGGTCAGGGAGAACGGGATCACCAGGATCAGGAAGACCTCGAACAGGTCGGTGAAGGGGGTGGGGTTCTCGAAGGGGTGGGCGCTGTTGGCGTTGAAGTAGCCGCCGCCGTTGGTGCCCAGTTCCTTGACGGCCTCCTGGGAGGCCACCGCGCCGCCGTTCCACGCTTGCGAGCCGCCCATGAACTGACCGACCTCATGGACGCCGGAGAAGTTCTGGATCACCCCGCAGGCGACCAGGATCACCGCGGCGACGGCGGCGACCGGCACCAGGACGCGCAGCGTGCCGCGCACCAGGTCGGACCAGAAGTTGCCCAGCTCCCCCGAGCGCGAACGGGCGAACCCGCGGACGAGGGCGACCGCGACGGCCATGCCCACGGCCGCGGACACGAAGTTCTGCACCGCCAGACCGGCGGTCTGCACCACGTGCCCCATGGTCTGCTCGCCGTAGTACGACTGCCAGTCGGTGTTGGTCACGAACGAGACGGCCGTGTCGAACGACTGCGCCGGGTCCACCGAGGAGAAGCCCAGCGAGCCGGGCAGGACGCCCTGGAGCCGCTGGAGCAGGTAGAGGAACAGGACGCCGACCGCGGAGAAGGCCAGCACAGCGCGCAGATACGCGAACCACGTCATCTCCGCGTCCGGGTCGGCGCCGATGGCCCGGTACAGCCACTTCTCCGCCCGCAGATGCCTCTTCGAGGAGTACACCCGGGCCATGTAGTCGCCGAAGGGGACGTAGACGAGCGCCAGCGCGCCTGCCAGCGCCAGCAGTTGCAGGAAGCCTGCGCTTACGGGACTCACGTGTCTCAGAACCTCTCCGGGAAGATCAGGGCGAGGACGAGATATCCCAGCAGGGCGACGGCCACGACCAGGCCGACGACGTTCTCGGCGGTCACAGCTTCGTCACCCCCTTGGCGACGAGAGCCACCAGCGCGAAACCCGCGAGCACGGTGACGACGAAGGCCAGATCGGCCATCGCGAACTCCTGGAGTGAGGTGCGGTCGAGTCGGACACTTCGAGGAAACAGCCTCCGCGCCCGGCTCCGGCCGTCGTTGACGGCTCCCTTACGGCGCCCCGTCCGGCCTTGACGAGACCCATACGCACCCTGCTCCCCACGGGTGAGCCGACCGCCGTGACGGGCGACGACGCGCCCCGTGACGTCTGCCGCCCGGAGGTCGGACGGCGGTCTTCCCGCCCCTTGACTTTCCTGACAGGAAAGTGGGACGCTCTGTTTCCCGATAGGAAAGTGAGGTGTCGGCATGGATGACATCGCTCCGGACGAGGCCCGCACCGCCCTGGACGCGGCCGCTCACGCCCGGCGTCAGGTGGCCGAGGAAATCGGCCTGCCCCGCGGCTACTGGTGGGCCATGGCGGCCGGCTGGCTGGTGCTGGGCGGGCTGAACGGGGTCGCGCCGGCGTGGCTGGCCGGGGTCGCGACCGCCGGATTCGGCGTGGGCCACTCGGTGCTCGCGTCGCGTCTGCTCGACGGACGCCGACGCACGGACCGGCTGCGGGTCAGCTCGACCGTCGCCGGCCACCGCGTCCCGTTCGTCGTGGTCGGCATGCTGCTCGGGCTCGTCGCCGTCACCGTCCTCGCGGGTCTCGCGCTCGACGCCGACGGCGCCGGCCATCCCAGCGTCTGGGCGGCGGCGCTGGTCGCGGCCGTCGTCGGGTTCGGCGGACCGGAGATCCTGCGGGTGCTGCGTCGTATGGTGCGGGCATGACGAAGGCGCAGTTCGACGAGCTGATCCACCCCAGCACCCGCCTGTCGCTGGCGGCGACGCTGGCAGCGGTCGACTGGGCGGAGTTCGCCTTCCTCAAGGAGCGGCTGGGCCTGTCCGACTCGGCGCTGTCCAAGCAGCTCACGACGCTCGAAGAAGCCGGGTACGTCGCCACGGAGCGCCGTCTCAGCGGCGGCCGCCGCAAGGTGCGCGCCCGGCTCACCGACACCGGCCGCGACGCCTTCAACGGTCACATCGCGGCCCTGCAAGCCATCGTCGCCGAGGCCACGGCCCCGTCTTCAGGCTCGTCGTCGGCCTGAAGACGCTTCCACGGGCTCCTCGCCCGCCCTCTGAGCGCGAGCGTGCTCAGGAGACCCAGGCGCTGGTCATGCCGAGCACCTTCGACCCGTCCGGGTCGGCGAGCTTGGGGCCGACGAAGGCGCGGGCCCCCTCCGAGGTCTGGACGCGCAGCGCCGGACGCTCGGCGGTGAGCGCCGCGACGACGGCGGCGGCGGCGTCCTGGGCGGACTGGGCGGCGGCGAAGGCGCCCGCGGTGCGCGTCAGGTAGGCGTCCATCGCGGGCGCGTAGGCGCCCAGGCGCTCCGCCATCGCGGCCCGGTCGTCGGGGATTCCCACATTGGCGACGAACTCGCTGGCCACCGCGCCCGGTTCGACGAGCGTGACGCCCACCCCGACCGTGGCGGCGACGGGCGCCAGCGCCTCGAAGTAGCCCTCGACGGCGAACTTCGCCGCGCAGTAAGCCTCGTTGAACGGCTGTCCGACCACGCCGCCCACACTGGAGACGGCGATCACCCGGCCTCCGGCGGCGCGCAGGTGCGGCAGAGCGGCCGCGGTGGTGTTCAGCACGCCGAAGAAGTTGACTTCCATGACCCGCCGGGCGACCTCCACCCCGTCCGCTTCGAGCGTGCCGACATGGCCGGACCCGGCGTTGTTGATCACCGCGTGCAGGGCGCCGTGGTCGGCGACGACGGCGGACACGCACTCCTGCGCGGAGGCGGGCTCCGTCACGTCCAGGCGCCGGACCTCGATCCGTTCCGCCACTCCCGCCGCGGCCGCCGCCTCGTTCAGCGCGCCGGCCTTGCCGACGTCACGCATGGTGGCGACGACGCGCCACCCGGCGCGCGCGGCCCCGAGCGCCGTCTCCAGGCCGATGCCGCTGGACGTTCCCGTGATCAGGACGGTCTTGTCGGTCATGAGGACTCGCATTCGTAGAAGGAGACATTGAGGAGGGTCTTCAGGAGGATGCCGCAATCGGAGCTTCCGGGCGCCGGCAGACCGGCGGACCCTGCCGTGGCGATCATGTCCCCTAGAGAAGACTCCCACGCAAACGACTCACGGCAGCCCCCGCGGCCTCCTCACCGAGGCGGCAGCCGACATCGTCGTCCACGTGCCCACCACTACGGGAGTCGGGCACGAGAGGCGACTCACCGTCGGCTCCCCTCCGTCGGCGGCTCGGTCAGCGTGGGCGGCGCCCTGTTCTGCCCTTGCCGCACCGGACCACGCTCAGGGGCTGGCGGATGCCGTACGGGGGGAGTTGGGCGCGAAGGAACCGCGCAGGTCTGCCGTCGTGGCGGCCACCACAGCCACGGCCCCGAGGCAGAGCAAGCCACCGCTGACGAGAGCCGCCGCCCCCGAGGAGGCGTCCGCCACGAGGCCGCCGCGCATGTTGCCCAGGTCGGGCCCGGCTTGCCCGACGATCTGTTCAGCGGCGCTGACCCGGCCGAGCAGCTCGTGCGGCGTCCGCATCTGGACGACGGTGCTCCGGGAGACGACGGAGACGGTGTCGGCGGCGCCGGCGATGACGAGGAAGGCCAGGCCGGCCCATCGGCCGGGTGCCATGCCGAACAGCGTCAGCGCCGTGCCCCAGACAGCGGAACCGCCGAGCATCGCCAGACCGGGGCGGGGGAACCGCGTGAAGGCTCCGGAGAAGAGCGACGCTGTGACGCCGCCGACGGCGAGGGCCGTGAGGAACAGTCCGAGGGTGCGGGGGTCGCCGCTGAACCGTTCGGCGTTGATCAGGGGAAACAGGCTGACGGGCATCGACAACACGGTGGCGGCGAGGTCGGTGAGCAGGGCCCCGCGAATGACGGGAGTGCGGCCCAGAAAGGCCAGGCCGTCCAGCACTCCTCGCAGGCCCGGCCGTACAGGCTCGTCTCCGGGGTTCATCCGCGGCAGGCCGAAGGCGCCGTAGAACGCGGCGACGAACGTCAAAGCGTCGATCAGGTAGCAGGCGCCCACTCCCAGGCCGCCCACGAGCAGTCCGCCGAGCGCGGGACCGAGCAGCATGGCGCCCTGGAAGGCGATGCGTCCCAGCGCCAGTCCCGCGGCCAGTTGACGCTGGGGGAGAAGGGACGGAAGGAAGGTGCGCGAGGCCGGGCCGCCGCCCGCGACGAAGCATGCCTGAAGGGCGACGAGCCCCAGCACGCCGGCGGCGCAGACGTGCCCGAGGAAGCCCTGGAGCGCGAGGAGGAGCGCACATACGGCTTGTCCGCTGGTCATGAGCAGGTAGAACGCCCGGCGGTCCACCCGGTCGACGAGGGATCCGGCGAAGAGTCCGAGCGCGATGAGCGGGACAGCCTGGGCCAGCCCGACGCCGCCTGCCCACGTGGGGCTCCTCGTCGTCTGCCAGACCTGGAACATGACGGCGACGAGCGTCATCTGGCTGCCGAACGCAGACAGCGTCTGCCCGATCCACAACCGCCGGAACGGTGGCGCCGACCGCAACGGAGTCACGTCGATCAGCGTGCGCCTCAGCCCCATGCGGGATCCTCCGCCAGCTTCTCGGCGATCCGGTCATGGAAGCTCTTGCGCTCCAGAGCCCGCTCGATGTCCGTGACGACCCGGGAGAGCGGGTACGGGATCTCGTCTTCGAGTTCGGCGGCGGCGGCCTCGGTGGCCCGCCATTCCGCCGCCAGGCGATCCATGACGCGGCGGGCCTTGTCGGTGAGCGTCACCTTCCTGGTGCGCGCGTCGTCGCCCACGACGGTCTGGACCCAGCCGGCCGTGCGCATCGCGGCGACCTTCTGACTGAGCGCCGAATGCGTGCGCTGGACCGACTCGGCCAGCTCCGCGATGGTCATGGGTCCGCGGGCGTGCAGCCGGAGCAACTCCATGACGAAGCTGGGCTTGAGCCCGTCGATCTGCCGCTCGGAGTAGATCCGGGCGATGTCGGCGTCCATGGACGCCTGAAGCAGACGCAGCGGCCGCCAGAGGCCCTGCTGGGTGGGGTCGAGCGCGTGGGGTTCTGCCATACGGTACATCGTAACAGTGCTTATATAAGCACTGTTACTCTCGGGGGCGCTGCGGCTGGCGGGGAGGGCCCGAAGGCTCACCGTGTCGTCGTCGCCCGTGCTGGCGAGCGGGTCGGCGCACTCCGAGGTGCAGGCAGGCTCGCAAGAGGCGCCGCGCGGTCACACGTGACTGAGGATCACCAGGAGTGCCATGCACTCGGCAAGCCCCTGGGCGACGAGCGCCGCCTGTCGCGCCCGCACAGCAGGCGCGGCCAACGCGACGACGAATGCCAGTGATCCGATGCCGAGACTCCACTCGAAAAGCCACGCCGGGAGACCGTGGACGCACTGCTCCCCGTACATCAGGCACTCCGAGCCTCGCTCAGTGGCCAGGATGAGCACACCAGAGGCCAGTGCCGCGGGCACGAACAGGAGAGCCGCGAGGGTGGACCGCAACCGGGTTCGGTCCCGGTTCCGCGTCGCTGGCGTCGGGACCGTGGCCGGGGAAGTCGATGCGTTCATGCGTCCATCCAACCGGGCCCCCTCCGCGCCGCGTAGCCGCGCGGGTACTCAGCTTCATAGGCGCGCGTACTCAGGGACGACCAGGTGACGGCGTCTGCATTCGTCGTCGGTGAGCGGCCGCGCCCAGTCGTACGCCTCCTCGAACAGCTTCTCCCCCGGGCCGCGCACGTGGAAGCGCGGCAACTCCTTGAGCAGCGGGTGCCCGTCGGGGGCCTCGCACGGCGCGCAGTCCACCGGGTCCTTGCCGAGGGAGCCGGGGTTGTGCTCGGAGTGCCGCTTGCCGTGGGCGTCGGGCTCCGAGACGCGGGTCGCCGGGTGCAGCGCGGTCATCAGCTCCAGGCCGGTCACGGCGGTGGAGCCGCGCGGTGTCATCACCCGGGACGCGTACACCCCGAGGACGCGGGCGAGGGCCGCCGGGGGGAGCTGACCGGTCTCGCCCCAGTGCCGGGCGTCCAGCGCGTGCCACGAGGGGACGCACAGTTGCACACAGGCTCGCTCCGAGCCGGTGGCCGGGCGGTAGATCCGCGCCCACGGCCCGAAGCCGCGCTTGGTCAGCTTCCACTCCGCGCGGACCAGTTGCTTGATGACTTTGTGGCCCTCCGGCAGGCGTCCGGCGAGCTTCTCCTCCTCCGAGAGCGTCGCCGGGAGGCCGTAGCGCTCCAAGGCGGCCTCGGTCAGCACGAGCAGCGGATCGGCGTCCTTGCCCGGCCCGGACAGCTTCGGCTGACCGAGCTTCGCCTCCTTGCCGTACGCAGCCGCTTGCGCTCCTCCGCGGACGGCAGCGCGGCCCGAGACGCGACCAGCGCGTCGACCGCGTCGAACAACTCGGACATGGGCACCTCCTGGCCCGCACCCTATCTCCCGAGCCGTACAGACAGCGTACGTTCACCGTACGGATGACGTACGACGGCTCATCCCGACGGCCCGTCGACTGACTCTTCTCACGGCGTCACGCATCACGCTCACCCATTCGGTTCCTGGGCAGTGCCCTCCTCGCCGCCTAATCTGTGAGCGGATCCGCGAAAGACGGATACGACGGATACACGGATACGCAGCGGTCGCCACCATCGGAGAGCACGCATGAATGACCACAGGAATGCGCACGAGGTCCCTCGGCGTCAATTCGTCGCGCTCTCCGGGGTGGTGGGGGCGTCCGCGCTCCTGGCCGGGACGGCGGCGGCGGGGACGGCGGTCGCGGCGGTCCGCCCGGAGTCCGGGGAGCGCCTGCCCGAGCTGTGTCCCCTCCCTCCCAGACCAGGTCACAGCCCCTGTCCCCCGGCTCATCTCCAGTCCCTCTGCGGCAGCCCCGCCGACAACGATCCGCTGTGGAACGACGTGCGGTACTGCACCACGGGCGTGGTCCCGCCGCCGCCCCAGGGCAAGCCCGAGTGCCTGAAGACGACCGCGAATTACGTCGTGCTGCACGGCAAGCCCGAGAACACGCACAATTACCTCTTGTCCCCCAGTTGCCGGATCACGGGCATCGAATGCCCGTTTCTCGAGACCCCCGGTGTGGAGAACTACTGGGACGACGCGTGGGACAACGCGAGGAGCGGGGGAAGCGTCCCCGTGCACTACGACAACATCGGACTGGGGATCAACTCGCAGGGCGCCCGGCGCCTCGACCAGTTGCACATTCACATGGCCGGTGTCCGGCCGAGCACGCAACGGCGGCTCCAGGAACTCGACTCCATGGGCCGTATGGCCACCCAGCCAGCCGACTGGGCCAAACCGGCCAACCAGGCGGCCATCACGGGCCGCTCGGGTTCGGCGGAGCGCACGCGCACGTACCGGATCCTCAAGCTGCGGGATCTCAGGCAGAACCTCTTCACGCTGCTGTATCAGAACGTGGTGAGACCGGCCGGGCTCGCCATGGCCGACCAGACGCTGATCGTGGTCCCGAAGATGACCAGCGCCGGATTCGCCGGGCGGTTCTACGTCCTCAACAGCGACCCCTCGCTCCACAACGGCACGAGCACATGCGACTTCCTGCTGGTGTACGCCTGACGCCGGTGGAGGGCCGGGAGCGTCCGGACCGCGCCCCGGCGTCTGCCGGAGCGCGGTCCTGCGGCCGGACGACTTCTCAGGAAGGCAACGCCCACTGCTGCGCGGCGGTGCCGTTGCAGTCGAAGAGCTGGAGCCGCGTGCCCCAGTCGGCGGACGAGTTCGGGACGTCCAGGCACTTGCCTGACTGCGGATTCCGCAGCGCCCCGTTGCTCTGCGGCTGCCAGACCTGCGCTCCGGTGCCGTTGCAGGTCCACAACTGGATCGCGGTGCCGTCGGCGGTGCCGCCCGACGCCGCGTCCAGGCACTTCCCCAGCGCCCGCACGGTCTGGCCCGTGGCGTCGACTTTCCACTGCTGCGCCGGAGTGCCGTTGCACTTCCATAGCTGGACGGCGGCGCCGTCGGCGCTGGAGGCGTCGCGCACGTCCATGCACTGCCACCCGGAGCCGAGGACCGGGCCGGAACCGCTGTTCGACAGGGTGATGTCCACGGTGTGGCTGCCCGTCAGTCGCGGCGAGACGCCGTAGTCGACCGAAGCCGTTCCGTCAACGGCGAAGGAGCTGATCGTGTTCCCCGCGCCGTGCAGTCTGACGGTGAGGGTGGCGCCTCGGTAGGCGACGTTCGACAAGGTGGCGTCTCCCCACCCGGAGGGCAGCGTCGGCCTGAACTCCAGGCCGTCGGAGGTGAAGGTCATGCCGAAGACGTCATGGTCGATCATGTGGAGGTAGGCGCTGGCGGACCAGGTCTGGTCCGGTGCCGCACTCCAGTGTCCGCCGGTCTGCCACCCGCCGTCGACCGCGCCCGTGAGCGCGTTGTAGATCTCGGCGAACTGTCCCCAGGACGTGGCCAGGGCGGCGAGATTCTCGATCTCGGACGTGAGGCGGCCGGTGTCGCCGATGCTGCCGGCGGCGTCGGTCCAGAAGCCCTGCACCATGGGCCAGACGATGACGTTGTGCCGGCCCGGCCGCGCATCGCTGTAGCGGCTGAAGTTCGGGTAGACGTCGGTGATTCCATGGGGCTGCACATGCGCGGTGCGCAGGACGGACTGAGCCTGCAAGGGCGACGCGATCCCGAAGAGCACGGCGAAGGAGAGTCCGGCGCCTTCCTCGGACTGGTCGAGCGACCCCGCCGCCTGGCCGTCGCCGTTGTGCAGGAAGTAGCCGTACGTGCCCTTCGCCGCAATCCAGAAACGCTGGTTGATCTGCTGCTTGAGCGCGTCGGCCTTGGAGTTCAGCCCGGCGGCCTCCGCGGCGGGACGGCCCAACGCCTGGGCCATCAGCGCACTGCTGCGATACGCCTCGTAGTAGAGGCTGTTGGTGCTGAGGGTCATCATGGTGTCGGTGGCGCTGTAGCTGCCGACGAAGGAGCCCTTGCTCTCCGTGCTGTCGGCCGGCGGGGCGGGGTATCCGGCGATGCCGTCGTTGAAGAAGGCCGGCCCTTGGAACAGGCCGTAGGCCGAGTTGAAGTTCTTGCTCTGCCTGAGATCCAGGGTGTTCGCGGCGGTCTGGTAGGCGTTGGCGAGAAAGGTCTTGTCGCCCGTGACGAGGTAGTGGTTCCACGCGGAGGTCATCCAGACGACCTGGTCCCACCACTGGTTGTCCTGCACCAGCACGAGTTGTCCGTCGGCCTGTCGCGTCACCACCGACCACAGGGTGTTGGCGGCGACTTGGGGATCCAGCGCACTCGCGGCGTTCCAGGTGTTGACGGAGGCGTCCCGCGTCCACGGCTGGTCGTACCCGCCGCCCGCCTTGACGAAGGTCTGAGGGTCGGTCGTCATCAGGCCCGACTTGTTGTACACCGAAGGGTCGAATCGGACGGAATTGACGTCCAGCAGATTCTTCAGCGCCATCGCGTACGGATCACCGATCCGCGATTGCGTCGAGGCGTTGGAAAAGCTCACGGTCGGTCTTCCCGAGGCCGCGGACGCCGTATTGGCCGGTAAACCGACGAGAAGAGCCGCAGTCACCGCCGCGATGCCCGCCATGGACAGTGAGCGAGACCGCCGCGACAGGAAGTCCCGTCTCCGCAGGGCCCTTTGGACTTTCGCACGACGGAACGGGGGCACGCGCAGAAGACCGTTCACTGCACCCTCCTGATCAGCGATTTCCTTGACATCGTTGTCACATCACCAGCGAGCACACCGAACAGTGCTCTGCGTAAAAGGGTGCGGCCTGAACTCTTGAGGCGTGAGCGCGGTCAGTTCGTGACGCGACGAATCACCCGCGTAAGTTAGCCATTCCGCATAGGGCCGTCAAGCGGCCGGGCGCTGCTTCTCAGCCGCTCGGAGACCGACGGAGTCTGCGCGGCGGCGGCCCCGAACCCGGGGTGAGCGAGCACGTCACCGGTGCCTTGACGCCCTTGGTTTAGACCTTTAGATTGCGCTGAAGGCTCACCTGACGGCTCATCAGTCCCTTCTGGCCGTCCCCGTCACTTTGGGGCATGCGGCAGGACCCGCCCAGCCAGCACCACACCGCGCCCCGCCCGCAGGCGCCCCGCAGCCCCGCACCCCGCCCCGAGCCGCCACCCCCACGACGAGGAGCACCCATGGACAGAACGAGCATCGGACGGCTGCTGCCGTCCAGACGACTGCCGCTCAGAGCGCCGCACAGGCGGATCCGCATCGGGCGAGTGACGGTCGGGGCCCTGGTGGCCGCCCTCCTCGCCGCGTTCTTCACCGTCGCTCCGGCGCACGCGGCCGACGGCCAGATCAGCGGCCTGGCCGGCAAATGCGTCGACGTGGCAGGCGCGAACAGCGCCAGCGGCACCCCCGTACAGCTCTACGACTGCAACGGCACGAACGCCCAGCGCTGGTCCAACCCCGGCGACGGCACGCTGCGCGCCCTCGGAAAGTGCCTCGACGTGGTGGACCGGAGCACCGCCGACGGCGCCGCCGTCCAGCTCTGGGACTGCACGGGCGGCCCCAACCAGCAGTGGGTGGTGACCGGAGCGCACGACATCGTGAACCCCGCCGCTAACAAGTGCCTCGACGTCCGGGACAACAACTCGGCCAACGCCACCCGGCTCCAGATCTGGACGTGCACCGGCGGCGGCAACCAGAAGTGGAACGCGCCCGCGGCAGGAGGCGGGGGCGGCGGCAACCCCTCCGGATTCGTCGTCTCCGAGGCGCAGTTCAACCAGATGTTCCCCAACCGCAACGGTTTCTACACGTACAGCGGGCTGGTGCAGGCGCTGAGTTCGTACCCCGGCTTCGCCAACACCGGCAGTGACACCGTCAAGCGGCAGGAGGCGGCGGCCTTCCTCGCCAACGTCAGCCACGAGACGGGCGGGCTGGTCTACGTCGTCGAGCAGAACACGGCCAACTACTCCCACTACTGTGACTGGGGGCAGCCCTACGGCTGCCCGGCGGGTCAGTCCGCCTACTACGGTCGTGGGCCCCTCCAGTTGAGCTGGAACTTCAACTACAAGGCGGCCGGTGACGCCCTCGGCATCGACCTGCTCGACAACCCCTGGCTGGTGCAGAACGACGCGGCCGTTGCCTGGCGGACCGGCCTGTGGTTCTGGAACACCTCGACCGGGGCCGGCAGCATGACCTCGCACGACGCGATGGTGAACCAGGCCGGCTTCGGGCAGACGATCCGCACCATCAACGGTTCCCTGGAGTGCGACGGCCGCAACCCCGGCCAGGTGCAGAGCCGGGTGGACGCCTACCAGCGCTTCACGTCCATCCTGGGCGTGAGCGCCGGCGGCAACCTGTACTGCTGACCCGACGGAACACGAGCCCCGGGCGAGCCGGGCCGGGCGGACCACCGCCCGGCCCGCACCGTTCTCCTGACGGCGGCGCGGTGGGCGCATCACCGCCACGCCCCCGTCCGCCGGTTCAGATTGCGCCCCGGCTGCGTGTCGGCTCTGCGGGCGCCCGGCGGCCCACCCTGTGCGACGCGCGGCGCAGGACCGCCGCCTCTTCGGCGAGTTCGCGTCGGGAGACTCCGGCGGCCGCGACGCCGACCGACCCGTGGAAGGCGCCGGGGAAGAGGTGCGGCTCCACGCTGACACCGGCCCGGCGGCCTGGAGGGCGAGCGCGTAGGCGATCCCTCGTCCCGCAAGAGTCGAACTGCACGGCGGTGACGTACGCCGGTGGCAGGCCCCGTAGGTCCGTGGCGCGGGCGGGGGCGGGGGCGGCGACCCACGCCAGACCGGCGTAGCAGTCCTCCAGGGGGACGGGGAACGGATGCTCGGATGCGAGCCGGTAGTCGACGGCGTCGTGAGGGACGACCGACCGCTATAGGGCACCGACTGCCTGAGCGCAATCCCGTTTGCGCCAAGGGAACTTGGCTTGTTCTTGACTGAACCAAGAGGCGTGTGAGACGTCTTCCTACGCGAAGTCCGAACCGGACCGCTCGAACACCGCAGATCTTCTTCACCTTCCGCAACGCGCCCGGACAGACGCTTACTGCGTCCGGGAGACGCGCTGACTGACGACACCAACCGGATGAGACCGAGAAGAGGAAGCATGAGACGAAGACATGTGAGCCGCGGAGCGGCAAGCGCGGCCGCCGTCCTGGCCCTGGCAGCCGGAGCACTGGTCGCGGGTACGCCGACCGCCTCCGCATCGACCTGCGGAGGTCCCAGCGACTACCTGTGCGGTGCGGCGAAGAACCGCAGCGGCCGCACGATGAGCCTCACGCTGAACCTGGGTGCCGGCGGCGGCTACTGCGACGTCTGGAACTGGGGCGGCGGCACCTCGGAGAGCTTCAAGCACGCGCGGTGCGATCAGCAGACCTTCGGCAACGGGACGAAGGGCGGCAACGGCACGGGCGTGGACGTCGACGCCTTCACCTTCGCCGGCTACGGCTACCACGAGCGCTTCTCGCGCGTCGGCACCTGGCACTGGCGCCAGAAGGGCGTGTGGACGAAGGTCCGCGACGAGGAGATCGCCGACTGCGGGATCGGCGACGGCAACGAGATCTGGTGCACCGTTCTCTTGCAGTAAGGACAACGGCCAGAGGGGGCGGCGTCCCGCATGCACCGCCTCCTCTGAGCCGCCCTGGGCGTCACGAGGGCCCCAGCCCACGTGGAAGATCTCGGTGCCGTCGGGCTTGGTCACCGTGCTCATGGCTGATGGAGGCCGGTCTCGTCCACGCCAAGCGGGGCGCGGGCGCCGGGTGGACCCTGGCCCGGGGACCCGAGTCCACCACGCTGCGGGACGTCTACGCCGCGGTAGTGGGCGGCGGCAGCCTGTTCGCGCCGCACCGCCCCGCGCCCCACGACGCGTGCCCCGACTGACCGTCTCGCCGACTGGCCTGCCGTCCGTCTCGCCGACCGGCGGCCTGACCGACCGTCGTCACACCTGTCGCTGACCGCCGTCGACGAACAGTTCGACGCCGGTGACGAATGTGCTCTGATCGCTGGCGAGGAACAGCGCGGCGTCCGCGACCTCCTCCGGACGCCCCATGCGGCCCAGCGGGACCCCGCTCGCGAAACCCTCCTGCATCTCGGCGGCCGCCTCCGCGGTGGGCGCGAGGCCCGCGTTGCCGGGTGTGTCGATGGGGCCCGGCGCCAGCGTGTTGACGCGGATCGCGCGACCGCTCAGCTCGTTCGCCCACGTGCGCGAGAACGAGCGAATGGCGGCCTTGGAGGCGGCGTAGACGCCGAACGCCTCCTCACCTCGTGCCGTGGTCCCGGAGAGGATCACCGAGGCGCCGTCGTTCAGCAGCGGGAGCGCCTTCTGGACCGTGAAGACCGTGCCCCTGACGTTGGTGCCGAAGGTAGCGTCGAAGTGCTCCTCGGTCAGTCCTTCCAGGGTGGCGAACTCGCCGCCGCCGGCGTTGGCGAAGAGCACGTCGATGCGACGGCCGCTCGCCGTCACCGCCTCATACAGGCGGTCGATGTCGCCCGGAACCGCGATGTCCCCCTGGACCGCGGTGACGTTGCGGCCGATCTCCGCCACCGCCGCGTCGAGCGCCTCCTGGCGGCGGCCCGTGACGAAGACGTGCGCGCCTTCCTCGACGAACCGCTTGGCCGTGGCCAGGCCGATCCCACTGTTGCCGCCGGTGACGACGGCGGTCTTTCCTTCGAGCTTTCCCACCGGAGATCCTCCATGTTCACCGCAAGCGCGCCCGCGCCGCGGCCTGCCTTCCTTGTGCGCGCGTGCCAGGTCGCCGTGCCCTCGGGGCGGGCGGCGTCGCACCAGCGCGCTTGATGTAACAACTTACATTACATTAAGCCGCGACGCCTCGACGCGGGCGTGAGGCACCCGTGACGTCCGCCACCGCAGGAGGCGCCCCCGGGCACCGGGCGGGTCAGGCCGCGGTCGGCCCACTCGCCGGCCAGGTGGCCGGTCTCACGGAGCGCACGAGAGAATTGGGCCGAACGGATGTACGTTGAGTCGTACCGGCCGTGAAGCCGGCGCCGGCAGGCGTCTACGCCGCTGGACCGGGTCAGGCGCCGCACGGGCGACCGAAGGGGCTTTTCATGACATCGCAGCAGGCGCGCTCCCATGCCGCTAGAACGAAGCGGGCCCATTGGTCCGCGCCAGTGCTGGCGCTCGCGCTGGCGGCCGCGAGTCTGCAAGGTGCGAGCGCCGCGCACGCCGTGCACGCCGTGCACGGCGCTCCCGCGGCGGGCGCGTCGGCGCCGGGAACGCCGCACACAGCGACGACCTGTGCGGAAAGGGTCTACCGGGCGATGTCGGATCCGCAGCGCGTCGGCCAACTGTTCATGGGCGCCGTCAACGCCTCCACGCCGGACCAGAGGCGCATCCAGATCCTGCGCGATTACCACGTCGGGTCGGTCTTCCTGGCGGGGCGCAGCACGGCGGGTGTGAACCGCACCAAGAGCCTGGTCGACGGGCTTCAGGCGAAGGCCGACAGTGTGTCAGGGCGCCGTGTGGGTCTGCTGGTCTCCACCGATCAGGAGGGCGGCCAGGTGCAGGTGCTCTCCGGTCCCGGATTCTCCGCCATGCCGAGCGCCGTGCAGCAGGGGGCCTGGTCGCCCGCCGAGCTGCGCGGCCAGGCCGCCAAGTGGGCCGGGCAGCTCAAGTCGGCGGGACTGAACCTCAATCTCGCGCCTGTCGCCGACGTCGTCCCCGCGAGTCTGGGCCGTGCCAACGGGCCGATCGGTCGCTACGACCGCGAGTACGGGCATACGGCCGCCGCGGTGGCGCCTCACAGCGACGCCTTCGCAGCGGGATTCGCCCAGGCCAGGGTTCTCGCCACGCTCAAGCACTTCCCCGGGCTGGGCGCTGTGCGCGGCAACACCGACACCACGGCCGGCGTCGTGGACTCGGTGACGACGACGAGGAGTTCGAGCCTCGGTCCGTTCAGTTCGGGGATCAAGGCGGGGGCGCCGTTCGTCATGATCTCGCTGGCCACCTACACCAAGATCGACGCCAGGCGCCAGGCCGTCTTCTCCCCCACCGTGATCCAGCAACTGCTGCGCAAGAGCATGGGCTTCAAGGGAGTGGTGATCTCCGACGACCTCGGCAAGGCCGTGGCCGTCAAGGCCGTGCCGCCGGGAGACCGCGCCGTGAACTTCCTCGCCGCCGGCGGCGACCTCGCTCTGACCGTCGAGCCCGACCTCATCCCGGCCATGACCAAAGCCGTGGAGACCCGGATGGCGCAGAGCCCCGCCTTCCGCTCGCAGGTCGAGCAGAGCGTTCGCCGCGTCCTCGCCGCGAAGCGGCAAGCCGGTTTGATCACCTGCGGCTGATCGACTGAAGACGCCCACGTAAGCACTCTCCAGCGAGCCGGCGGTGATCTCCTGGAGTTCCAGGTACCAGTCGGTTCAGCCGACCGAGGACCCGCGACTGCGCTGTCGTATCCTCCCCGAGTGAGATACTTGAATGAGCAACCAAGTGAGACCCGGACGTCGCCACGAGACGGGCAGGCTCGGTTGCCGCTGACGCAACTACGGCCTCTCCAGGAGCAGATGCGCGCATGCCGCGCTGCGGGCGTCTGGCGGGACGAAGGGCCGCTGGCGGACCTGCGGAGGTGGACGGAGGAAACGCCGGATGCCGCCGCGGTCATCGCCTACCGGGCCGACACGGGCATGCGTCGGCTCACCTTCCGGGAACTCAGCGCCTACGTCGAGCGCTTCGCCGGTGCGCTGAGGGAGCTGGGAGTCGGGCCGGGGCAGGTCGTCGTGATGCAACTGCCCAACTGGTGGCAGGTGAGCGCGCTGCTCCTGGCCTGCGCACGCGTCGGAGCAGTCGTCGCACCTGTGATGATGAGCATCGGTCCCCGCGAACTGGAACGCGTCCTGGCCCGACTGGACGCCAGCGTGTGCGTCACGGTCGACCGACTGGCCGACGTGCGGTACGCCGATGAGGTGGCCGCGATGACGCCCCGGCTGCCGAGTCTGCGCCATCTTGTGGTGATGACCGAGAGCGAGGTCCCCGACGATGCGGTGGACTTCGGCCGCCACTTCGAGGAGACGCCTTGGGAACGACGGCCTGAGACCTTCGCGAAGGCGCCGCCCGAGGACCCCGACCGGGTGGCCGTGGTCCTTTTCACCTCCGGTACCTCCGGCGAGCCCAAAGGCGTGCTGCACACCTTCAACACGCTGTACGCCGGAGCCTCGGCGGTCGCCCACGAGGAGGAACTCGGCCCCGACGACCGGTTCTTCACCACCCAGGCGCTGACTCACATCTTCGGGTTGATGTACAACATCATGATCCCCCTGTTGATCGGCGGCGCCTCGGTGCTCTTCGACGCCTGGGATCCCGAGTACACGCTCGGCATCCTCGCCGAGAGCGAGACCACGGTCTTGGCAGGTGCGCCCCCGTTCGTCGCCGCGCTGACCGCCGCGGCACAGGCAGGGACCCGGCCGGCGCCCCCGCTGCGCATGGTGCTCAGCGGCGCCACCACGGTGCCAGGTCAACTGGTGGCCGGTGTCCCGCAGACGTGGGGCGTGCCCCTGCGCACTCTCTGGGGCATGACCGAGGTGCCCGGCCACACGTGGACTCGTCGTGACGACCCGCCGCTGTGGGGTTCCCACAGCGACGGCAGACCGGGAGCCGGACTGGAGATCGCCTTCCGCTCCGACACCGACGCACCGCCCACGGCCGAGCAGCCAGCCCGGCTCCTCGTCCGCGGCGGCGGCGTGTGTCTGGCGACCTTCGGCCGGGACAGCGGCCGCCTGAGAACGACGGCGGAGGCCGACGACGGCTGGTACGACACCGGTGACCTGGCCGTCCCGGACGGCCGCGGGGGCCTGCGCATTCTCGGCCGCGTCGCCGATCGCATCGGCGGTTCGTTCATGATCCCGATCAATGACGTCGAGACGGAGCTGCTCGCCCACCCCGATGTACGCGATGTCGCCCTCGTGGGCTACCTGGACGACCTTGGCGACGAACTCGCCTGCGCGGTCGTCGTGCCCGGCGCAGCCGCACCCACGCTCGCCGGCTTGCGGGAGTCCCTCACGGCCCGGGGCATGACCGAGTGGTACCAACCCCGTCGGCTCGAACTGGTGACGGAACTGCCCCGCAACGCCATCGGCAAGATCCGCAAAGACCTCCTCCGCTCCCAGCTCAGAGACGGCCGTCTGGAGAATCGCCTGACCAGGTGACGGACCGCGTCGGTGGTCCATGACAGCGTTCTCCGCCCCGCCGTCAGGCAGGCCCGACGACGTAGCTCACGGTCGCCGGACGCGGACGGGCAGTCGGAGGACGCTGTTGCCGACGAACCCGGAGTTTGGCGCGAGGTCCTCCTCGGGGACCGCGAGGTCCGTCTCGGGGAAGCGCTCGAACAGCCCGGCGAGTGCGAGAGCGGCCTCCATGCGAGCCAGCGGGGCGCCGATGCAGAAGTGGGCGCCGTGTCCGAACGACAGGTGGCGCCTGTCCTTGCGGAGCACGTCGAAACGGTCCGCGTCCGGTCCGTGGGCGGCGCGGTCGCGCCCGGCGGCGGAGTACCCGGCGAGCACCGGGACGCCGGCGGGGATGACGGCGCCTCCGAGGGCGACGTCGCGGGTGGTGTAACGGAAGGGGAAGTAGCTGACCGGGCTGTCCCAGCGCAGCGTCTCCTCGACGACGTCGGACCAGGTGGCTTTTCGCGCCTGCACGAGGGCGAGTTGGTCGCGATGGGCGCACAGCGCCCGTACGGCGTTGGTGATCAGGTTCAGCGTCGTCTCGTGCCCGGCGACGATGAGCAGCAGCATGGTTCCGATGAGTTCTTCGGGGCTGAGGCGATGGCCGTCCTCGTCCCGCACGGCGAGCAGCGCGGAAGTGAGGTCGTCCCCCGGCTGGGCGGCGCGGGCCGCGACGAGGTCGGCCAGCAGCGCGGCCATCTCGACGTTCGCGGAGTGGACCTGCGCGGGAGTCAGGTCGGTGGCCACCACCTCGTTCGACAGACGGTGGAGCCGCGTGGTGTGGGCGTCGTCGATGCCGAGCAGGCGGCACACCACGCTCATGGGCAGCGGCATCGCGAAGTGCCGGCGCAGGTCCGCGACTCCGTCAGCGGCCAGGGCGGCCTGCTCCAAGTCGCCGAGCAGACGGTCGACGGTCGTGGAGACGAAGGGGTGCAGGGCTGCGATGCGACGGCGGCTGAACGCCTCACCGACGAGCGTGCGCAGACGGCGGTGGTCGGCGCCGTCGGCGGTGGTCATGCCGGGCACGGTGGCGAACGTGGTCAGCGGCCAGCCGTCGGGGACGCGTCCTTCGCGCAGGGCGGTGAAGTGGCGGGGGTCCTTGGCGACGTCGGGGTGGCTGAGGAAGGTCTTCAGGGCGTGGTGGCCGAGGACGGCCGCGCCTTGCACGCCGCCCGGCAACTCGACGGGCGCCACGGCCCCTTGAGAGAGGAGGGCGGCGTTGCGGGCATGGGGACAGCCGCCCGCGGCGTCGAGACGGTGGAGGTGAGAGCTCGCAGTCAAGAAGGTCTCCTCATGGGTCAGGGCGACCGGCCGTCCGGAGAAAAGGGCCTCCCCCGGCGCTGGCTGCGCCGGGGCGGGCCCTCAACGGACTCGATGGGTCCGCGACGTCGTGGTCACGCGCGCGGAGCGAGGCTAGCGGAGCGCGATGGCCGACGGACAGCTTGAGAGGACTGACGGGATCGGCTGTGCCGGGCGGCGAAGCGGCAGTCCGGTCCTCCTCTCGCACCGGCTGCCGCTGTCGGTTCTGGCCGCCCGGCCAGCTCCTCCCCTCTGGACGAGGTCAGGGACAGAGGTCAGGGATAGTCGACGAGATCGGCGACGTTGTGGGCGGAGTCGGAGGGGCCGCCTCGGTCGTTGACGATGTGCCGGATGGTGCCCGTGCCGCCCAGGGAGACCGTCACCATGTCCTTGAAGCGGACGCCGGCGGCCTGGGGCGCCTCGATGGCGTGTTCGGCGGTGACGCCCGGGTCAGCGCTGAAGTAGCAGTAGCTGCCGAAGCCGTACACCTGATGACTCGTCACCGAGTCCGCGACCTTGTACGCCGCGTAGCCCTGGGTGGAACCGTTCATCCACGCCGCCTGGTTGGGCGGATCGTAGGGCATCTCGTTCTGGTAGAAGTACGTGCGGCCCCCGTTGCCGTTCCACACCGTCTGGTGCTTCTGGTAGTGCTCGACGAACAGGCCGTACATCGTGACGTCGTCGCCGTTGACGACGAGACCGGTGTCCGCGGTGTTGCTGGTCCAGCCCACACCGCTGCCGTGGTCGGCGCGCCACAGCCACAGGTGGTCGCCGATGACGTCGTCGCTGTTGATCGTCAGGCTGGTGGTCGCCCGGCCGACGCCCGCGCCGCCGACGCGGAAGAACACGTCGTGGAGGGAGCTGGGGTCGGCGCTGTGGTCGGCCGACGAGCCCGCCGGTCCCATCTGGAGGAGTTGCGCGGAGTTGGTCGTCCCCGCGTCGATCAGCAGTCCGGCGAGCTGGACGCCGCTGACGTCGGCGACGGTCATGGCGGTGATGCCGCCGTCCGGGACGAGCGTGGCCAGCCCGAGGCCCAGCACGACCGTGTCCGCCCGGGTGACCTTCAGCGTCTGGTCCAGGTGGTAGACGCCCGGTGTCACCAGCAGGTTCTTGCCCTGCCCGAGCGCGTCGTTCATCTGCGCCGCCGTCGCGCCCGGCTTGACGACGAAGAAGTCGGAGAGCGGCAGGGAGGCGCCCGCGGGCGTGCCCCCGCTCCAGGTGGTCCCCGTGGAGTCGGTCCGCACCGCCGGGACGAAGACCTTCCAGGCGCCCGCCCCGTCGACGTAGAGGAAGGGCTTCTCCCGGGAGAGGGGCGTCTTGGCGACCGTGGTGTAGGGCGGGTTGGGGAAGCTGTTCGCGGGGGCGTTGCGCGCCCCGACGAAGACCATGTTCCAGTTGGACCCCTTCCAGCTCGACCACTCCGTGTTCCGTGACAGCCACTGCTGCTGGGAGCCCGAGTCGACCTGTCCGTCGATCTTCGAGTCCGCCAGGTAGCCGCCGCTGGACCATCCGCCGTCGTCGAGGGCGAGGTTGCCGCGCAGGTGCATCCGCCGGTAGGGGGCGGCCTGGGACACCGCCCAGCGATCGGTCCCGTTGGTCGGGGTGACCGACAGGTTCTCCGCCGAACGCCAGAAGTTCTGTGTGGCGTTGCCCTGGAACCAGTCGGCTTCCGCGTGCACCGCGCCGCGGATGGTCACGTCGTCCGGGGACAGGCCGAGTCCGGCGACCTGCGTGTAGAAACCGACGTTGGCGTCGGCGTCGTAACTGCCCGGCTTGAAGAGGAAAGCCCTGCGCGCGGCGCCGAACTGGTTGGTCTCCTGCTGTGCGAAGGCCGCGTCGAGGGTGCCCTGCACGGTGGCGGGCGGCGTCGAGGGGTCGAAGACGGTGACGTTGGGCCCGAAGTCGGGGGTCCCGGGCGGGGGCGTCGTGTCGACCGGGTCGACGCGGAAGGACTGGGCCGGCGTGCCGTTGCAAGCGTACTGCTGCAACTGCACGCTGTCCGCCGTCGAGGCCGCCGGCACGTCGAGGCACTTGCCGCTGTTGCGGTTCACGAAGTGGTAGGCCCCGGACGCCTCGGCCACGGCCTGCCACTGCTGGTTGGCGCCGGCGCCGTAGGTCCAGAGCTGGATGGGGGCGCTGTCCGCCGCCGAGACGTCGGTGACGTCCCACACCTTGCCGCCGGCGGCGGGGTCGGCGACCTGGACGTAGCCGTCGGACGTGGACGCGAACCGCCACTGCTGCGCCGCGGTGCCGTTGCAGGCGTACTGCTGGACCGCGGTGCCGTCAGCCGTTCCGGCGGCCCGCGCGTCGACGCACTTGCCGCTGCCCGCGTTGACGACGGTGGCCGCGGTGGTGGGCAGCCCGTCGGCCCGCGCGGCCGCCCGGCCGGGTGCGACGGCGGCCGCGCCGGACGCGCCGGTCGCGAGCAGGGCCACGACGGCGCTCAGCGCTCCCAGCGACCGGATGAGTGAGGACGTGCGATGTGATCTGGGCACAGATGTGCTCCTGCACTGATGGGGGGAAGGAGGTCAGCCGGTGTACTGCGTGAACACGCGCGTGCAGTCCCCGTTCTGCTGCGCGTAGCGCAGGATGGTGCGGAAGTCCGCGACGGTCACCGTCTCGTTCTGGTCGGTGACAGAGGATCTGGACATGACAATCACAGCCTTTCGGAAGAGCTGCGGAGTAGGGGACTTGCCCATGCCAGGTGGAGCGACTCGTGCGACGGTGATGGTCGGTGAACTTAAAGGTCTACACCACTCACGTCAAGGCGGCGGAACGCGTGATGCCGCCTGGACGCGGCAAGAAGTGACGTGACGGCGATCCGCCGGCGGCGCCGCCCGTGAGCCGCCGGGCACGGCCGTGCCCGGCGGCGTCCGGCGCCGGCGCGGCCGGTGCGGAGTGCGCCGCAGCGCGCCGAGAGGCGTCAGTGCTTGGAGGGCTTCAGGAAGACCGGGTTGGTCAGCGCGGCCATCGGGCCGAACAGCAGGGCGTCGCCCATGGTGTTGCCCTGGCCGGAGGCGCCGTCCGCCATCGGGTGGCGCACCTCGGCGCGGACGTACGCCGCGAGCGAGGCGGTGCTGCGCCACACCACGGTGCCGGAGCCGTCCGCGCTCAGCGACTCCTGGTGCATCTGGCCTTCGTCGGTGAGGAACCGGACGGTGCCGTGCGGCACGCCCTGGACGTCGATGCGGACGTCCACCGGTGCGTCGGCGGGAACCTTCAGCGTCTCGCCGATTCCGGCCTGGCGGCCGTGACCGGTGACGGTGAAGTCCAGCTTCACGGCGGCCGACTCCGCGATCCAGTTGCGGCCCGCGCGAACGGCCTCAATCAGGGAATCGGTGGCCAGGTCGTCCGCGTAGACCACGTTGTGCGGCAGGCCGATGACCTGCGGGTCGCTGTGGGCGTCGCTGTTGCCCATGGCCGGCAGCCACGCGCCTCCGGTGCGCACCGCCTCGCCGAGCTTCTGGTCCCAGGTGCTGACGGCGTGCTCGTCGTCGTAGGTCCACGGACCCGTCCACACCTCGGTGGCGTCCGCGTCCTCGAAGCCGAACTTCCACTGGCAGGCGACATAAGCGCAGTACATGTGCGCGGGGACCACGAGGCCGCCGGCCCGGCGCACCTGGCGGGAGAAACGGCTGAACGCGTCGTCGCGTGAGCGGTAGCGCCAGTCGATCCAGTCACCGGCCGGCAGACCGAGCGCCAGCCAGTGGCCGTTGCGGGTGGTGACCTCCTCGCCCAGGATGATCAACAGGTCAGGACCGGCGTACTCGCCCCATACGCCGTGCGAGGACGGTGTGTTGTGGTCGGTGGAGACCATGAAGTCCAGCCCGGCGGCGCGCGCGCCGGCCGCGACCTCCGAGGGCTGGCGCTTGCCGTCGGAGTAGACGGTGTGCAGGTGGCAGTCGCCGCGGTACCAGCCGCGGCCGCGGCCCTTGGCGCGCTGCGGCGGGTAGTTCCTCACCTGGGCGGGGCCGGGCTCGCCATACGTGAGCGTCACCTGCACCTTGTAGTTCATGCCCTGCGGCGCGACCTGGTAGGGGCCGAGCACGACGTTCCAGACGCCCGCGTTCACGGGGCCGGCGAGGTAGCCCGGGGTGGCGTCGTCGTTGCTGATGTCGAACGACGTACGGGAGCCGCCGGACCAGCCACGGAAACCGCGGCCGCCCAGTTCGATGCCGTGTTCGTCGAACACGCCGATGTCGCAGGAGTTGCCCGGGACGCCCGCGGGCACGGACGGTTTGTCGTAGGAGTACGACACGGCGATCTTCCGCACGCCGCGCGGGACGTCGACCGGGAGATAGACGAAGTCCGCGACACCGGTTTCCAGGAACCCGGTGACGGTTCGGGTCGCCTCGCCGCTCGTCGGGGGCTTGACGCCGCCGGAGGCGGCGTCGGCCGCCTGGGCGAACGAGACCGAGGGAAGGGTGAGGGCGGCGGCGCCCGCCGCCCCGGCGGTGAGGAGCCGTCGGCGTCCGAGGCCGACGGTCTGGTCCTGGGCAGGCGCCGTTTCGGGCTCAAGGATGTTCACCGCGTGCTCGCAGTGTCCGTTCTCGCACATTCGGGTGTCCTCGGCGAATCAGTGATGTGCACACGTGCGTGCACCGGACACCCTCAGACCTTCGGCTGTCTCCGTGGACGGCGGATGAGTGGGGAATGAAGGGCTCACGGCTCGCAGACGTCGCTCGTGGCCCCGCCGCCTGACCATCGCGAGCGCCGGGACGCCTGCCCCGAACCCGGTGACGCCGCGGCCCCCGGTGGCATGCGGCTCCAGCACCGCGTCGGCGGCGAGCAAGGCGTCGACGAAGAGCGGGGTTCGGCGAGTTGGAGTCAGGGCCCCGGACTCCAGCTCGCCGACGGCGTCAGCGGTCGCGGTAGACCGGTCCCACCCGCAGATTCTGCACGTCGGATCCGACGCACTCGGACTTGCCGAAGGGGATGTTGAAGGACTCCTTCTGGCCGGGCGGGTACACGCGCAGAGTCGGCACCTTGGTGAGGTCGCACTGCGACGCGGAGTAGCCTCCCATCCCGTTGATCATCTGAACGTCGGCGTACGCGTGGCCGTTCGGGATCAGGTAGGCCACCTCTGCCGGACTTCCCCCCACCCGCTTGGCCGACTTGCCGAGCTGGACGTTGTGGCTCTTGACGAAGGAGACCCCCGGAAACCCCTTGAGGGTGCACGTGTCCTTGCCCGTGTTCATGAACACGAGGCGCTCTCCCGTGTTCCCGCCGCCGGAGTCACCGGCGGTGGCGGTGACCTTCAGGTCGTCCGAGGAACACGCGTGCTCCGTCTCCGCGCCTGCGGACTCGGTCTTGCCGGCGGTGGTGGCCGAGGCGGCGTCGTCAGTCGCCGCAGCGGTCGTGCCGCCCCCGGTCTCCGGTGTGGCGGCGTGCGACGAGGCGCTCGACGCCTCGGCCTTATCCGGCGACGCCGACGCCGCGGAGGAATGATCCGTCGTACCGCAGGCCAAGAGAACGCATCCCGCGGCGACGATCGTCAGAGCGGCCATTCCCGGCCGGATCTTCTTGGCGTGCACAGGCCCTCCTTCACTGGTACGGACTACTGGGCCTTCAGATGCCCGCGTACCTCGATGGCACCTGCAACTACCTCGATCGTTACCTTTCGGTGATCTTGGAGTCCGTGCAGCGGCATTGCACCCGCGACCGCCCGGCGACCTGTCCGCTTCGCCCTGCGACAAGCCGGTGTTCGGGCGACCCGGTCCCGAGGGAAAGACGGCCCGGAAGGAGGGGACGCATCAGGCGGAGGCGCGAGGGGCAGGGCGCCGCGGCCGGCGCCGACCAGGCCCGTGGGCGCGTCCGCGACCCGGCGTGCATCGGCCCCCGGAGGCGGGAGGTGCAGGGTTCCCACTGCTGGCGCCTCGGGGGCCGGTGACCTTTGTCGGCTACCCGCCGGGGCACCCGATACGCCCCGTATCCCCTCCCGGCGCACTCGACGCACGAACAGCAGCACAGCAAGCGGACTGGGCCCGACCGTCATCGGTCGGGCCCAGTCCGCACGCTGCGTCAGGCGGGTGCGCCTGAGGCTGGTCGAGTGTGACGTCTACCAGCGGTACCAGCGGCCCTTTCCGCCGCCGTTGCCCGCGGGCCGGATGACGAATCCGAGCAGCCACACCACCAGCACGATCACCGCGACCCACCAGAGCGCCTTCAGCGCGAAGCCCGCACCGAAGAGAACCAGAGCCAGAAGAAGAACCAGAAGCAGGGGAACCATTGTTATCAACCTCCTGACCACCGCATGCCCTTACGCTCGCCCCGCACGCACACAAGATCCGATTTTTTTCCACCGTCTCCCGGGCGCGCACGCATCGCGTCCCACTCCCCCCGCTTCCCCTCCGCGAACGCCCGTGGAGGGGAAGAAGCGCGGGGTCGACGCGAGTCGGGCGCGGGGAGTTCGCGGACCTGGCGGGCGGTCACAAATGCGCCGCCATCCCGGTCGGCGCCGTCACATGACCCCGGCCCCCGCACCCCTATTCCGGCGGCCGCGGGATGTCGTGCGTGTGGTACATCGCCTGGATGTCAAGCTCCAGTTGCACGGTCGGGCCGACGACCGCGATCCCGCGGGCCAGCATCGAGCGCCAGTTCAGCGTGAAGTCCTCGCGGTGCAGTTCCGCCTTGGCGAGCGCGGCGCAGCGGAGTTCGCGCTCGTAGCCGCCGTTCACCGAACCGAGGTAGGTCGTCTCCAGCGCGACCGAGCGGCTCATGCCGTGCATGGTGAGCGTGCCCTGCAACGTCCACTTGGAGCCGTGGCGGTGGACGAAGCGGGTGCTCTCGAACTCGATGTACGGGTAGTTCTCGACATCGAGGAAGTCGGCGGAGCGGAGATGACTGTCGCGCGTCTTGTTGCCGGTTGCGATGCTCGACGCGTCGATGCGCACGAAGACATGGGACTCGGCCATGTTCTCCGCGATCTGTATGTCGCCTTCGAACCGGGTGAACCGGCCGTGCACGTGAGCCATGCCGACATGCTTGGCGATGAACCTGATGGCAGTGTGCGGCGGGTCGAACAACCAGGTTCCGGGGCGCGGAAGTTCCAGTTGGCGGGCCGGCTCCAGCGCGACGCGCAAGGGCGGCGTGCCGCGTCCGGCAGTGACCTGCACGGTCTGCTGGACGGGCGACAGCCCTTCGGCGGTCACCATGACGCTGTACTCGCCGGCCGGCAGCGCCGCCGTGAACAGCCCGTACGGATCGACTTCTCCGCGAACCGACATACGGGGGTTCGACACGGAGGTCACCTTGACCTCCGCACCGCCCATCGGCTGACCCACGGGATCGATCACCTCGCAGCCGATACGGCCGGCTCCAGCGGGAAGAGGCGACGCGAGCCGCCCGTCGGTCCCGAGGCCGCTTCTCGAACTCCGGTTGCGGAACACTCCGAAGACCATGGTGCTCACCTTGTCCTGACATGCGCTTCTACGAGCTGGGGTGACTGTGCGCCTCATCGCCCGGCGTCCACGGCGGGCGGCGGCCCTCGAGGTGAAGGCGGCGCGGCGGTGATCATATGCATAGAGATGACAACGTTGCCATCGTCGTCGGCTCATGGGCGGACGGCAGATGCCGCTGGGGCCGCGCCCGGAAGCTCCACCGCCTCCCGAGGTCGAAGACCGCACGGGAATGATTTAAGCTTCAATGAGGTTCCTCCACTAGTTCCCCTCGGCCTTCGCGCCGTGGAACGCCGTGGGCGTCAGCCGCCCGCGCCGCGGAACCCCTGCTCGCAGTGAACGGAGCGCGTGATGGTCGGCATACAACGAGTGAGCTGGTACGAGCGGTGGACATACGCCTGCCGTCTCTTCGAATCCCAGCGTTACCGCGCGGCTTCTCTGATCCTCCAGGATCTGGTTGCCGCGGTGCCTCGCAACCTCGACCTCCGGATGCTCCTCGCTCGTTCGTACTACCACACGGCGCAGCTTTCCCTGGCCGAGGCGGAGCTGCGCCACATCCTCGGCGCCGAGCCCGCCCACCCCTCCGCCCACTTCGCTCTCGCACGAATCCTGGAGCGCCAGCACCGCCGCTCCGAAGCCGCGCCCCACATGAGGGTCGCGGACACGATGACCGCACGGGACCTTCTTGCCCTCTCCGCCACGCCGGCGCCGGCCGGGCGACGAGTCGGTCAGCCGAGGAGAGGGCATCGGGAACTGCTCCGGCGTTTCGCGGGCTGACCTGCGCCCCGCCCGGCCGGCGCCGCGCGACTCCACGCGATCGGCGACAGCTTGTGTCATGGCCTTGGCCGATGACGCTCTTCATCGATGGCCGCCGCGATCAGGGAAGTCGATCGCCGCCGCGATCAGGGAAGCGGAACGGTCCTCGGCTCGCTGCGGGAAGTCCGGCTCGCTGTAGAAAGTAAGGACGCGGCGGACAGGCCGTACGGTGAACGCCCTACCTGAAGGACAGCGCCCTATGACCCCTACCTCGCGGAACTCCGGGGCGGCCGGACGCGCGGCGCCCCCGCCTGTCGGGCGCGGCGGCACGGGAGTGCCGGGATGGCTCGTACTGCTCCTCGCCGTCTCGACGGGCCTCACCGTGGCTAACCTGTACTACGCGCAGCCACTGCTGCCGCAGCTCGGCGCCGTGTTCCACATCAGCGAGGCGACCGCCGGGGCGCTGATCACGGTCACCCAGATCGGCTATGTGATCGGCATGCTCTTCCTGGTGCCGCTGGGCGACCGGATCGAGAAGCGCCGCCTCATCGCGATCCTGCTGTCGGTCACCACCGTGGCGCTTGTGGTCGCCGGCCTCGCCACCGACTTCTCGGTCCTCCTCGCGGCCTCCTTGTTCAGCGGGGCCACCTCGGTCGTCGCGCAGATCATGGTGCCGATGGCGGCGAGCCTGGCGCCGGATGAGTCCCGTGGCCGAGTCGTCGGCCGGGTGATGAGCGGTCTGCTGACCGGCATCCTGCTGTCCCGGACGGTCAGCAGCCTGGTCTCCGACGTCGCCGGATGGCGCGCGGTGTATCTCGGGTCGGCTGTGCTCATGGCCGTGCTGGCGGTCGTCCTGTCCCGGGCCCTGCCCGGACACGCCGCGACCACCGACCTGCCCTACCGCCAAGTGCTGCGCTCGACCGCCGGCTTCGTGCGCACCCATCCGACGCTGCTGCGGCGCGGGGTGTACCAGGCGGCGATGTTCGGTGCGTTCAGCGCCTTCTGGACGACGATCTCGTTCGTTCTCACCGGGCCGGGCTACTACTACTCGGCTGTCGGCATAGCCGTCTTCGCGCTGGTCGGCGCGGTCGGCGCCGCCATTGCGCCCCTGGCGGGCACGTGGGCGGATCAGGGCCGGACCCGTGTCGTGTCCGGCGGCGCCTTCGCCGTGGCCGGACTCTCCTTCGCGGTGGCCGGGTTCGGTCAACACAAGGTGATCTTCTTGGCCTTGGGGGCCATCCTGCTGGACATGGCGGTGCAGACCAGCCTGATCACAGGTCAGCACACCATCTACAAGCTGGACCCCCAGGCGAGGGCACGGATCAACAGCGCCTTCATCGCGATCTTCTTCACCGGAGGAGCGATCGGATCCCAGGTCGGGTCGCTGGCCTACCGAGACGCCGGGTGGAGCGCGCTGTGCCTCTTCGGCGGCCTGCTCTCAGTGGCGGCCCTGCTCTACTGGCTGACCGAGCGCAGGGCGCTCACGGCGCGGGAGCCAGACCTCGGCAACGCGTGACCGAGCACGCACGGCGCCTCATACCACGACCACGGGACCCCCGCGCAGCGCTGGGAGCGCGCCCGGATGTTCTTCGACGCCCGGGACTACGCGGGTGCCGCGCGGGTGCTCGCCGGGCTGGTCGAGGAGGTCCCGGAGCAGACGGGACCGCGGCTGCTGCTGGCCCGCGCCTACTGCCGCTCGGCGCAACTTCAGCGAGCTGAGGCGGAGTTGCGCGTCATCGTGGAAGGAGACCCGGTGGAGCGGTACGCCCGGCTGATGCTGAGCCGCACGCCTCAGCGGCAGAGCCGGCACGAGGAGGCGGCGACGCGCCTGCGCATCGCCTCGGCGCTCGCGGGCGGCTTCGGGCAGGAGTGAGGGGCCCGGGGCCGCGTCGTCGTGGCATGCTTGCCCGATGGCTTCCCCCCACGCGAGCGCGCCGCTGGCCGAGCGGGTCGAGGAACTGCTCGCCGCGGGCGGTCCGTTGCCCATCGTCACCGCCGGTCATCCGGTGCTGCGGCACGGCGCCGAACCGTTCGACGGGCAGTTGGAACCGCCGCTGCTGGCCCGGTTCGTCGAAGCGCTGCGCGACACGATGCGCGCGGCGTCGGGCGTGGGGCTGGCCGCGCCCCAGGTGGGCGTGCCGCTGCGGATCGCGGTGATCGAGGATGCGGCGGCGGCGCCCGAGGAGGTCCGGGCGGCGCGGGGACGGACGCCGCAGCCGTTCCGGTTGCTGGTCAATCCGTCCTACGCGCCCACGGGCGACGCGCGGGCCGCGTTCTACGAGGGCTGCCTGAGCGTGCCGGGCTGGCAGGCGGTGGTGGCCCGGCACGCGCAGGTGCGGCTCACGGCGCGCGACGAGGGCGGACGCGCCGTGGACGAGGTGTTCACCGGCTGGCCGGCCCGGATCGTGCAGCACGAAACCGACCACCTCGACGGCACGCTGTACCTCGACCGCGCCGAGCTGCGGTCGTTCTCGTCGAACGAGACGCTGGCGGCGCGCTGGGCGCAGCCGACCCCGAGCGAGGCGGCCCGGGACCTCGGTTTCGAGCTGCCCTGACGCACAGCCGCCTCCGGGCCCCCGTTCCGCTACGGCGGCGCCGGAGCCCCGATCGCCGCCGTGACGCACGGCCGCCTCCGGGGCCCGGTTCCGCTGCGGCGGCGCCGGTCAGTCGCGGTACGCCTCCAGCAGCCGCAGCCACACCTCGCTGATCGTCGGAAACGACGGGACCGCGTGCCAGAGCCGGTCCACCGGCACCTGCCCGGCGACGGCCACGGTCGCCGAGTGCAGCAGTTCGCCGACGCCCGGACCGACGAACGTGACCCCCCGCAGGATCTGCGCGTCCAAGTCGACCACCATCCGGGCGCGGCCGCGGAAGCCGTCCCCGTACAGCGACGCCCCGGCGACCGAGGACAGGTCCACGTCGACGGCGCGGACGCGGTGGCCGGCCTGTTCGGCCTCCGCCAGCGACAGGCCGACGGCGGCGGCCTCCGGGTCGGTGAAGACGACCTGGGGGACGGCGCCGTGGTCGGCGGTGGCCGCGTGCGGGCCCCAGGGCGCGGGGGCGTCCAGGGGATCGCCCGCGGCGCGCGCGGCGATGGCGTCGCCCGCGATCCGGGCCTGGTACTTGCCTTGGTGGGTGAGCAGGGCGCGGTGGTTGACGTCGCCGACGGCATAGAGCCAGTCGGCGCCCTCCACGCGCAGGGTGTCGTCGGCCGGCAGCCACGAGCCGGGCTCCCGGCCGACCGTCTCCAGGCCGACGTCGTCGGTGCGCGGGGCGCGCCCGATGGCGAAGAGGATCTCGTCGGCCTCGATGCGGTCTCCGCGGTCGGTGACCGCCGCCACCGTGCCGTTCTCCCGGGTCACCGACTCCACCGAGGCGCCGAGGCGCAGGTCGACGCCCGCCTCGGTGAGCGCCTGCGCGACCAGTTCCCCGGCGAAGGGTTCCATCCGGGGCAGCAGCCCCTTGCCGCGCACCAGGACGGTCACCTGGGAGCCGAGGGCCTGGTAGACGGTGGCCATCTCGGCGGCGACCACGCCGCCGCCCACCACGATCAGCCGTCGCGGCGCCTCACGGGCGCTGGTGGCCTCGCGGCTGGTCCAGGGCTTCACGTCGGCCAGGCCGGGCAGGTCGGGGAGCTGGGCCCGGGTGCCGGTGCTGAGGACGACGGCGTGCCGGGCGGTCAGCGTCTTGACGGCGCCGTCCGGGCCGGTGACCGTGACCGTGCGGGGGCCGGCGAGGCGGCCCTGCCCGCGATACAGGTCGGCGCCGATGCCTTCCAGCCACTGCACCTGGCCGTCGTCGTGCCAGTGCGAGGCGAACTCGTCCCGGCGGGCGAAGACCGCCTCGGCGTCCAGCGGCCCGCTCACCGCCTCGCTCAGGCCGGGCAGGCGGCGCGCGTCGGCTTGGGCGATGACCGGGCGCAGCAGCGCCTTGCTGGGCATGCAGGCCCAGTACGAGCACTCGCCGCCGGCCAGTTCGCTCTCCACGACCGCCGTGGACAGTCCGGCCGCGCGGGTGCGCGCGGCGACGTTCTCGCCTACGGGTCCGGCCCCGAGCACCACGACGTCGTACGCGATGGTTTCCGTTTCCGTCATGGGGCCAGTCTGGTGGGTGGTGTGCGCGGCGGCCACACGGGTACGCACGCTGGAATACGCCTGGTGCGAGCCGCGTTGGCCCGGACGGCCGGTCGTGCGGCGGGACGTCGTTCTCCGCGTCGGCGGGCGGCAGTGCATCGGCAGGCGACAGCAAGGACCGGCGAGCGCCGGCAGGCACCGGGAAGAGGGAGTGCGGCATGAGCAGCACCGTGGAGCTGACCAAGGAGAACTTCGACAAGACGGTCACCGAGCACGAGTTCGTCCTCATCGACTTCTGGGCGTCCTGGTGCGGACCGTGCCGCTCCTTCGCACCGGTGTACGAGAAGGCGGCCGAGAACAATCCCGACATGGTGTTCGGCAAGGTGGACACCGAGGCGCAGCCGGAGCTGGCGGCCGCCTTCGGCATCCAGTCCATCCCGACCCTCATGATCGTCCGGGACCAGGTGGCGGTGTTCGCGCAGCCCGGCGCGCTGCCCGAGACAGCCCTCGCCGACGTCATCGGACAGGCCCGCGACCTGGACATGGACGAGGTGCGCAAGGCCGTCGCCGAGCAGCAGGACGACGGGCAGCCGGGGCAGCCGGAACACGGCGCCCAGTAAGCGCGGCGATCGGGGCGACCGGCGGCAGGGCGCAAGAGCGGGGGTCGCGGATCGGGGTGACGGTCGCGGATCGGGGCGACCGTCGCTGCGGTCGCCCACGGACGGCCCGGCGCGTCAGGTGGACGCGCGGTGGACGACCGTCGCGCCCAGGACCGTGTGCCGCTCGGGCGCCGCGTCCGGGCGGCTTACGGCCCGGTCGACCAGGTCGGCGAGGTGACGGCCCGAGGGCAGGTCGAGGCGCACCGTGCTCGACCGCGGACGCGGCAGCCGCCCGAGCATGAGGTCGTCGGCGCCGGGTCCGGCACGCGGCAGGCCGCGACGGCGGGGATCAGACGTCACGGCCGCAGACGGCAGGCATCAGACCGCAGACCGCAGACCGCAGACCGCAGACCGCCCAGGCTGGACCGTCAGTCGGCGTCCGCGGTTCCGGTCAGGCGCTGGACGAGGTCGTGCCATCCGGCCTGGAGGCGGGCCATGGGCATGTGGCACTGCCGGGTCAGATGGTGGATGAGGGCGGGTTCGAGATAGCCCATCAGCGTCTGCCCGAGGAGTTCGGCGTCGGCGCCCGGGACCGCCTGACGCAGCAGCATCAGGACGTGGCCGTACCGGACTTGGCGGGGCGGCACGAGGAAGCGGCGGTCCGGGCACGGTTCGGCCGCCATCTGGAGTTCCAGATCGTCGGCGGCCCGGCGCAGCGCCGCGCAGCCGTACGCCCGCAACCGCTCCACCGGCGGCGCGCCGGGGCCCAGCGGTGCGGGACCGGCGAGGAAGGCGGCCTGGAACTTCTTCTCGGAGTGGTCGAGCAGCGCCGTCAGCAGACCGTTACGGTCGCCGAAGCGGCGGAAGACGGTGCCCTTGCCCACCTGGGCGGCGGCCGCCACGGCCTCCATCGTCACGCCGGCCGCGCCGTGCTCCGCCACCAGTCGCGCCGCCGCGTCGAGCAGCCGGGCGCGATTGCGCGCGGCGTCGGCGCGCAGGCCGGGTTCCTCGACGCCCGCGCCGAAGTCGAGCAGGACTGGAGCCGGCTTCTTCACTGGCTCCTGGGGCTGGGGAAACGGCGGCAGGGCGCTGGACATGATCTCAGCGTAAAGCATCGGGAACAAAACTGGACCGCGGTCCGGTTGCTCTGGTAGAAAATTAAACGGACCTCGGTCCGGATCGTTACGGCAGTGTTTCACCCCTCTTGGAGTCCCCCATGTCTGTTCGCATCCTCGCGCTCGTCGGCAGCCTTCGCGCCGGTTCGCACAACCGCCAGCTCGCAGAAGCGGCCGTCAAGCTCGCTCCGGAAGGTGCGGAGGTGCAGATCTTCGAGGGCCTGGGCGAGCTGCCCTTCTACAACGAGGACGTGGACGTCGAGGGCAGCGTGCCGGCCACCGCCGCCGCGCTGCGCGAGGCCGCCCGCGGCGCCGACGCGTTCCTCCTGTTCTCCCCCGAGTACAACGGCACCATCCCGGCCGTCCTGAAGAACGCCATCGACTGGCTGTCCCGCCCCTACGGCGCCGGCGCCTTCGGCGGCAAGCCCGTCGCGGTCGTGGGCACCGCCTTCGGCCAGTACGGCGGCGTGTGGGCGCAGGACGACACCCGCAAGTCCGTGGGCGTCGCCGGCGGCCGCGTGATCGAGGACATCAAGCTGTCCATCCCCGGCTCCCTGACCCGCTTCGCCGAGACCCACCCGATCGACGACGCCGAGGTCGCCGGCCAGCTCACCGAGGTCGTCGCCCTCCTGCACGGCCACGCCGGCGAGAACGCCGCCTGAGCCACCCGAACCCGCTGAACCGGTCGGGTCAGTCTGATCAGCCGGGTCAGCCGGATCGCGAGAGGGGCCGGAGCCGAGAAGGCTCCGGCCCCTCTTCGCACTGCCCCCGCAGAGCCTTCGCGCCGTCCCCGTACGACGCCGCCTCTCTTCGCCCGCCCGGCGCGTCAGGCCAGTTCGGCGAGGCTGCGGACGGCCCGGGAGGCGAAACGGTCGATCCAGCCCGCCGGGTCGCCGACGCGCGGGCCCAGGATCACCGTGGCGACGCCGAGCCCGGCGTAGCCCTCCAGATCCCGCAGCAGGGCGTCGTGGTCCTCGTCGGTCGCCGCCTCGCCGGTGTAGACGAACGTCTTGCGGATGTCGTCGTAGTCCCGCCCCACGGCCTCGCAGTGCCCGCGCAGCACGTCCAGCTTGTGCCGCAGTTCCTGCGGGGAGGACGGGATGAGTATGCCCGAGTTCTCCTGCGTCGCCGGACTGTGGCCGACGTCTCCCGACGCTAGGGCGTGTTTCGAAAGCAGCGTCGTCCGCACGCCGGGCGGACGGGACTTTCGCCACACGCCCTAGGTCTTCGAGCGCCCCCCACCGTCAAGGCGCGCGGCCGTGTCCCGCGCGTCGCCCCGCCGCCACCGGCCGGTCGGCGGAAATCCGCGCGGCGGGGCGGGGTCGGGCGCGCGGGCGGGTACGCGCTCGGAGGCACGTTCGCCGTATCGCCGTTCCGCCCAGCCCGTCCGCCCCAGCCCGACCCAGTCCGCCCCAGTCCGCCGCGCATCGCGGCCCCGCGTGAGGAGACGCCATGACGCCGGTCCCGCCGCCGTTCGACCCTGAACTCGCCGCCGTTCTGGAGGAGGCCGGGGACATGCTGCGGCCCGGTCTGACCCGGGCGGACCTCGCCGCCGCCCGGCGGAGCCCGGCCATGGAGCTGGCGGCCGCGCTGGACCTGACCCTGGACGGCGCCTTCACGACGGAGGACCGGACCGCGCCCGGACCCGAGGGCGCTCCCGGCGTCCCGTTGCTGATCTGCCGCCCCACGGCGCCGGCCGCCGCCGCCCGGCCGGTGCTCTACCACGTGCACGGCGGGGGCACGGTCATGGGCGACAACAGACTCGGCGTGAACATGGCCCTGGAGTGGGCGCGGGACGTGGGGGCGGCCGTGGTGTCCGTGGAGTACCGGCTGGCGCCGGAGCATCCGCACCCCGCGCCGGTGGAGGACGTCTGCGCGGGCCTGCGGTGGACGGCGGAGCACGCGGCGGAGTTCGGCGGCGACCCCGCGCGGATCGTGCTCGTCGGGGCGAGCGCGGGCGGCGGCCTCGCCGCGGCGGCGGCCCTGCTGCTGCGGGACCGCGGCGGTCCGCGTCCGCTGGGCCAGATGCTGATGTCCCCCATGCTCGACGACCGCAACGACACCCCCTCCGCGCTCCAGATGGAGGGCGTCGGCACCTGGGACCGCACGGCGAACGAGACCGCGTGGACCGCGCTGCTCGGCGAGCGGTGCGGCGGCTCGCGGGTGTCGCCGTACGCCGCTCCGGCCCGCGCCGACGATCTCTCCGGACTGCCCCCGGCGCTGCTCGACGTGGGGTCGGCGGAGACCTTCCGCGACGAGGTCGTCGCCTACGCCTCCGGCATCTGGCAGGTCGGCGGGGTCGCCGAACTGCACGTCTGGCCGGGCGGGTTCCACGGCTCCGACGGCTTCGCACCGCAGGCCGCGCTGTCCCAGGCCGCACAGGCGGCCCGCGGGGCATGGCTGCGCAGGCTGCTGGCGGTCCAGGGGAGTTGAGAGAGTCCGCTGCCAACTGACAGTACGTCGGGCTGACATCAGGAACGGTCACCCGAGGACCGTGGCCGCGACGTCGCGTTCTAGGGTGCACCCGTGACTGCCTTCACCGATGACGACGTGCCCGGCCGGCACGGCCCTTCCGCCACCGCCGAAGCCGACCCCCGCGGGGTCGGTCAGGTGCGCACCGCCTACGCGCCCGCGCACGACGGCGACCCCGACCCCGGCGAGATCGTCTGGACCTGGGTGCCCTTCGAGGAGAACGACGGGCGGGGCAAGGACCGCCCGGTGCTTGTGGTGGCCCGGGAGGCCGCGGGCACCCTGCTCGCCGTCCCGCTCTCCAGCAAGGAACACGACGGCGACCGGGAATGGGTGCCGATCGGCAGCGGTCCCTGGGACCGGTCGGGACGCGACTCATGGGTGGCCGTGGACCGGGTGCTGCGGCTGCACGAGGACGGCATGCGGCGCGAGGCGTGCGCTCTGGACCGGATGCGCTTCAACTCGGTCGTGCACCGGCTGCGGGAGCGGTACGGCTGGAGCTGACGCCCCTGAACCGCCGTCGGCGCACGGCGGCGGCGAAGACGTACGGGAGCGAGGACGTACGGGAGGCCGTGTCGCCGGGGCGCCCCGGTCGTCGCGGAAGACCGGCACGTCAGGTGACGTACATCACCCGTTCGGAACAGCACGGATCGGGATGGGCCGCCGGTTCGGGGCCCCCGCGCGCCGGAACCGCCCGTCGCGCGGGCTCGCCCGTCGCGCTCACGCCCGCGTCGCGCGCGATCGGAGACTTCACGTGCCATGGATCATCCCGTTCGGGGAACACCCTTGGGAGCCCCGCCGGGCGCGGTGACGAGATCATCGAGCGCCGGCAGACATCGCGGAAACGGAGGAGACAGGGCACGATAGATCCGTTCCGCATCCTTGTGCGAATCGGTTCGAGGGTCTTGGGTGGGACGGTGTGTCCGCGTCCCGGCCCATCGATCCCGGGCCGGTGGCATGGTGGAATCTCAGGAGGATCCCGACATGTCAGATTCGGCAGGCGGCTGTACGGACCCCCGTACCGCCCTCACCGAAGCCGAGGTCGAGGCCCTGGTCAGCGGCATCTGCTTCAAGACCGGCCCGCCGCGCGCCCTCGGCGTCGAAGTGGAATGGCTCGTCCACGAGCTGGACGGGCCGGCGCTCCCCGTGGCGCCCGAACGCCTGCGAGCGGCCTATGCCGCCCTGCGGTCGGCGCCCCTGGACTCGGCGCTCACCGTCGAACCCGGCGGTCAGCTTGAGCTGAGTTCGTCGCCCGCCGCCTCCTTGACGGAGTGCGTCGGCGCCGTCTCCGCCGATCTCGGCGCCGTGCGCGCGGTTCTGGCGGAGAAGGGCCTGCGTCTCGTGGGCCTCGGCACGGAACCGTGGCACACGCCCGACCGGTTCCTGCGCGAGCGGCGCTACGACGCGCTGGAAGCCTCCCTGGACCGCGGCGGCCCGGCCGGGCGGCACATGATGCGCGCCTCGGCCTCGGTGCAGGTGTGCCTGGACGCCGGTCACGAGGAACCCGGGCCGCTGGGCCACGTACGGCGGTGGTGGATGGCGCACCGGGTGGGCCCGGTGCTCGTCGCCGCGTTCGCCAACTCCCCCCTGCTCGACGGCAGGCCGACCGGCTGGCTCTCCACCCGGCAGCGGCTGTGGACGGACATCGGCCCCGACCGCGCCGGCGCGCCCCCGCTGTCCGGGAACCCGTCCGTCGCCTGGGCCCGGCACGTGCTGGACGCGCCCGTGATGTGCGTACGGTCCGAGGACGGCCCCTGGGAGGTTCCCGAGCGTCTTTCCTTCCGGGACTGGGTCCGCTCCGGCCTGCCCAGGCCGCCGACCAAGGAGGACCTCGACTACCACCTCACCACGCTGTTCCCGCCGGTCAGACCGCGGGGCCACCTGGAGCTGCGCATGATCGACGCGCAGCCCGGCGACGACGGATGGATCGTGCCGCTCGCGGTGACGGCGGCCCTGTTCGACGACCCGCAGGCCGCGGAGACCGCCTACCGGGCGGTGAAGCCGCTGGCCGAGCGGACGCACGGCAGGTCCGCGCCGCACAACCCGCTGTGGGTGGACGCGGCCCGCTCCGGGCTCGCCGACCCGGAGCTGCACGAGGCGGCGGTCGTCTGCTTCACCGCGGCCCTGGACGCCCTGCCCCGGCTCGGCGCCGACGAGGAGGTCACGGGCGCCGTCCGGGCGTACCTGGACCGCTACGTCAGCAGGGGCCGCTGTCCCGCGGACGACGTGCTCGACCGGCTGCGCGACCCGGACCGCCGCATCCCCGGGAAGGAGATCCGCTCATGACCGACCCCGCCGCACCCCACGACGCGCCCGGCGCCGAGGCGCTGCGCGAGCGCGCGCTCGGCTCGCTCGTCGCGGCGCGGGAGCGCACCACGCTCCTGACCACCTGCGTGGAGGGGCCCGACCTCACCGCCCAGCACTCCCCGTTGATGTCCCCGCTGGTGTGGGACCTCGCCCACATCGGCAACCAGGAGGAGCTGTGGCTGCTGCGCGCGGTGGCCGGGCGCGAGGCGATGCGCCCCGAGATAGACAGCCTCTACGACGCCTTCGAGCACCCTCGCTCGGCGCGTCCCTCGCTGCCGCTGCTGGCCCCCGAGGAGGCCCGCCGCTACGCGGCCGAGGTGCGCGGCCGGGTGATGGACGTACTGGAGTCCACCGCGTTCCACGGGACGGCGCTGACCGAGGCCGGTTTCGTCTTCGGGATGATCGCCCAGCACGAACAGCAGCACGACGAGACGATGCTGATCACCCATCAGCTTCGACAGGGCCCCCAGGCCCTGACCGCGCCGGACCCCGACCCGGCTCCGCCGTTCACCGGACCCCCCGAAGTCCTGGTGCCCGGCGGCCCGTTCACGATGGGCACGTCGACCGAGCCGTGGGCGCTGGACAACGAACGCCCCGCGCACGTGCGCGAGACGCCGGCGTTCTGGATCGACACCGCCCCGGTGACCAACGGCGCCTACACGGCGTTCGTCGAGGACGGCGGGTACGACGACCCGCGCTGGTGGACGCCGGAGGGCTGGGACCACCTGCGGCGGCAGGGCCTCTACGCGCCGCTGTACTGGCGGCGGGAGGGCCGGCAGTGGCTGCGGCGGCGCTTCGGCGTCACCGAGCCGGTGCCGGCCGACGAGCCGGTGCTGCACGTGTCCTGGTACGAGGCGGACGCCTACGCCCGCTGGGCCGGGCGCCGGCTGCCCACCGAGGCGGAGTGGGAGAAGGCCGCGCGCCACGACCCCGCGACCGGCCGCTCGACGCGCTACCCGTGGGGCGACGCCGACCCGACCCACGAGCACGCCAACCTCGGCCAGCGGCACCTGCGCCCGGCCCCGGCGGGCAGCTACCCGGCGGGCGAGTCGCCGCTCGGGGTACGGCAGTTGATCGGGGACGTGTGGGAGTGGACGTCGAGCGACTTCCTGCCCTACCCGGGGTTCGCCGTCTTCCCGTACAAGGAGTACTCGCAGGTGTTCTTCGGCCCCGAGTGCAAGGTGCTGCGCGGCGGGTCGTTCGCGGTCGACCAGGTGGTCTGCCGGGGCACGTTCCGCAACTGGGACTATCCCGTGCGGCGGCAGATCTTCTCCGGCTTCCGCACGGCCCGCTCAGCCGATCCGGGTGAGGGCTGATGTGCCGTCACTTCGCCTATCTGGGCGACGAGGAGTCGATCGGCCGGCTCCTGGTCGAGCCGCCGCACGGCCTGTACCGGCAGTCCTGGGCGCCGCGCCGTCAGCGGTACGGGACGGTCAACGCGGACGGCTTCGGGGTCGGCTGGTACGCCCCGGGCGATCCGGCCCCGGCCCGCTACCGGCGGGCCGGGCCGATCTGGGCGGACCTGTCCTTCGCCGACCTCGCCCGGGTGGTGCGCACCCGGGCGCTGCTCGCCGCGGTGCGCGACGCGACGCTGGCCGGCGCGGACGCGGAGGCCGCCGCGGCGCCCTTCGCCTCCGGCCGCTGGCTGTTCAGCCACAACGGCGCCGTGGCCGGCTGGCCGGACGCCCTCGCCGAGGTGTCCCGCGCCCTGCCGCCGCGGGACCTGCTGGCCCTGGAGGCCCGCAACGACTCCGCGCTGGTGTGGGCGCTGGCGCTGGCCCGGCTGCGGGCCGGCGACGACCCCGGCCAGGCGCTCGGCGACACGGTGCTGGACGTCGCCTCGGCCGCTCCCGGCTCCCGGCTCAACCTGCTGCTCACCGACGGCGAGACGATCACCGCCACCGCCTGGGGCGACACCCTGTGGTATCTCGCCGAACCCGGGCGCCGCGCGGTCGTGGCCTCCGAGCCGTACGACGACGACCCGCGCTGGCTGACGGTCCCCGACCGCACCCTGGTCTCGGCGAGCCGCGAGGACGTTCTGCTGACCCCGCTCAAGGACCTCGCCGAGGACCTGGCGCCCGCCCCGAACGAGGAGCCCCGTACGTGAGTGCCTTCCACGTCACCCGCACGCTGCCCGAGGACGCCATGGCCGCCGCGCTGCGCGCCGACGTCCAGCAGGGCCTGACCTCCACTCCCAAGACGCTGCCGCCGAAGTGGTTCTACGACGCCCGCGGCAGCGACCTGTTCGAGCGGATCACCGAACTGCCCGAGTACTACCCGTTCCGCGCCGAACGCGAGATCCTCGCCCGCCGCGCGGAGGAGATCGCCGCCGCGCTGCCCGCCCGGACGCTCGTCGAACTGGGCTCCGGCTCCTCGCAGAAGACGCGGCACCTGCTCGACGCGCTGATCGGGCTGCACACCTACGTCCCCGTCGACGTCAGCGAGAGCGCGCTGGAGCAGGCCGGTCAGGCGCTGGCCGCCGAGCGGCCCGAGCTGAACGTGCACGGCCTCATCGCCGACTTCACCGCCCCGCTCACACTCCCCGACACGCCCGGCCCCCGGCTGCTGGTGTTCCTCGGCGGCACGATCGGCAATCTGCTGCCCGAGGAGCGGGCGCGGTTCCTCGCGGGGGCGCGGGCGCTGCTCTCCCCCGGCGACGGGCTGCTGCTCGGCACCGACCTGGTCAAGGACGAGGCCGTGCTGGTGCGGGCGTACGACGACGCGGCCGGGGTGACGGCCGCCTTCGACAAGAACGTGCTGTCCGTGGTCAACCGTGAGCTGGAGGCCGATTTCGACCTGGACGCGTTCGACCACGTGGCCGTCTGGGACCCGGAGCACGAGTGGATCGAGATGCGGCTGCGCTCGCGCACCGCGCAGACGGTGAAGGTGCCCGCCCTGGGCCTCGCCGTCGACTTCGCCGCGGGCGAGGAGCTGCGGACCGAGGTGTCGTCGAAGTTCCGCAAGGAGAAGGTGGCAGCGGAACTGGACTCCGTGGGACTGGAGTTGACCGACTGGTGGACGGACGGCGAGAGCCGGTTCGCGCTGTCGCTGAGCAGGGTGCGGTGACGCCCCGGCCCTCCCGGCCGGTCCGGGAGGGCCCTGACCCGGCGCCTAGGACGACTGGAGCGCCTTGGGCGCCTTGGGCGCCTAGTCAGTGTCGGGCGACAGTTCGCGGGTGATCCGCTGGGAGGCGCGGCGGGCCTCGGTCAGCGGGTCGGCGCCGCCGAGCACCCTGGTCATGTACTGCTTGATCGGGTTGTCGGCCTCCACGGCCGCCCACTGGGGTGTGCTGGGGGTCGCCCGGCCGTGCGCGGCGCCCGCCGCCATGGCGGCGACCCCCTGTTCCGCGGCGACAGCCGGGGCGAGCGTCGTCTTGTTGGGGACGTAGTTCATGGTGCGGGCCAGTTCGGTGTCCCATTTGGCGCCGGTCAGGGCCGCCACCACGGCGACGGCGCCGTCCCGGTCGCCGGTGTTCCTGGGGACGACCAGGTCGGAGCCGCCGGTGAAGACGGTCCCGGGCCGTGCGGCCGTCCGGCCGGGCACGGGGAAGAAGCCCAGGCGCCCCTTGAGAGCGGGATTCTTCCGCACGATCGCCTGGGCGAGCCCGGGAACGGCCACGATCTGCGCCACCTGTGACTGGGCGAACACGCCTGCCTGCGGCGGGTGTTCCTCGTCGGCGCCGACGGGGCCGTCGCCGAGGGCCTGCAACCGCCGGTAGAAGTCCATGCCGCGCAGGGCGGCCGGGGAGTCCAGGGCGCCCGTCCAGACGTTGGCGCTCTGCGTGGCCAGTTCGCCGCCCTCGTCCCAGACGAAGCCGGCGAGCGTGTACCAGTCCTGTCCGGCGAGGTAGATCCCTTGGACCGCGCCCGAGTTGAGTCTCTTCGTGTCGGCCAGCCACTGGTCGCGGGTCCGGGGCGGCGCCGTGACGCCCGCCTTCTGGAACAGGTCCTTGCGGTAGATCACGACGCGGTTGGCGGCGTACCAGGGAACGCCGAACTGCGCGGAGTCGTCCTCCCCCGGCTCGGCGAGGCCCGGGAGCCAGTCCTGCATGCCCCAGTCGCGCATCGACTCCAGCGTCAGGTTGGTCAGCCGGCCGTCGTCCACGTACTGGGCGACCTGGGTGTTGCCGACCTCGATGACGTCGGGGCCGCCGCCGGAGGCGCCGGAGAGGGCCGCGCGCACCCTGGGCCCGATGCCGGTCCACTGCTGGATGCGGATGTTCAGGCGCAGGTCGGTGTGGGCGTGTTCGAAGTCGGCGGTGAAGCGGCGCAGGAAGTCCGGCGACGCGCTGTCCTGCATCAGCCACACGGTGACGGTGTGCTGTCCGCCGCCGCTGCCCGGCAGGACGCCGCAGCCGCCGGCCAGACAGACGGAGGCACAGGTGAGGGCGAGGAGGCGACGTCTCACGAACGGGTCCTGTTCTGTGAGAGGGACGGGGAGAGGTCCGGACTGGGTGGCGCGTACGGGGCTTGTTCAAGCGTGCTGGGATTTTGGTATGGACCAATGCTGCGGTCAAGGCGTAATTCGGTCACCTCGCGCACCTCTCGCGCCTCCAGGCGCCGGGCGCACCTCTCGCGCTCCGTCGCCGCATACGGCACGGTGGAGTGACGCGCGACGCACGGACGGCCGTGCGTCGCCGGCGTCCGCGAGAGGAGCACCCGCATGACCGACCACACCTACCGGGTCACGGAGATCGTCGGCAGCTCGCACGAGGGGGTCGACGCGGCCATCCGCAACGCCCTCAGCCGCGCCTCGCAGACCCTGCGCAACATGGACTGGTTCGAGGTGACCCAGGTCAGGGGCCAGATCGAGAACGGCCAGATCGAGCACTACCAGGTAGGCCTGAAGGTCGGCTTCCGGATCGAGGACGCGGGCTGACCGCACGGAGAGAGCCGAGCGCGGTCGCTGCTGGGGCGGGAGACCGGCGCCCCGGCAGCGGCGTCCCGGAGAGGCAGGTCCGGATGCGGGCCGGGGCGCCGCGGCCGATGCTGGGAACATGTCCGGAGCACTGCCCGTGACCGTGCACCCGCCCTCCCCCACCGGCGGCCGGCGCGTCCGCGTGAACGGCGAGATCCTGGGGCTGGCGTACAGCGTCGCGGACGTCGCCGAGTTCCTGCGCCGCGCCGGTCTCGACGTCGACCCCGTCGAGGTGTCGGTGTCTCCGCTGATCGACTGGCGCGGGGGCGGGCCGGAGTACTGGGGCCCGGAGCCGGACGGCCCGTGGCCCGGAGCGGGCTGACCCGGCGGGACTCCGTGCGGGCGCTCGCGGGAAGTCCGGGGCGGGTGCGCGTGTTGGAGCCGGTGTGAGTTCCCTTGTCTGCTCCGCCCGTTTCTCCGTGCTCGACCGCTCCCGCGTCCGCGAGGGCCGACCCGCCGCCGAGGCCCTGCGCGACACCGTGCGGCTGGCCCAGGAGGCCGAGCGGCTGGGATACCACCGGTTCTGGGTGTCCGAGCACCACGGCGTGCCCGGCGTCGCCGGATCGGCGCCGACGGTGCTGGCCGCCGCCGTCGCCGCGGCCACCCGTGCGATCCGGGTGGGCACGGGCGGGGTGATGCTCCCCAACCACCGGCCGCTCGTGGTGGCCGAGCAGTTCGGCGTGCTGGAGGCGCTGTTTCCCGGCCGCGTCGACATGGGCCTGGGGCGCTCGGTCGGCTTCACCGACGGCGTGCGCAGGGCGCTGGGGCGCGACCGGGACGCCGCGGAGGACTTCGCGGAGCAGGTGGCGGAGCTGCTGGGCTGGTTCGAGGGGACGTCGCCGACCGGTGCGCACGCGCGGCCCGCCGAGGGGCTGCGCCCGTCGCCCTTCGTCCTGGCCATGGGCGAGGGCGCGGCGACCGCAGCCCGCGCGGGCCTGCCCCTGGTCATCGGAGACCTGCGCCGCCGCGAGCGGCTGCTGCGCGGCGTCGACCGCTACCGCGCGTCGTTCAGGCCCTCGGCCTGGGCGCGCGAACCGTACGTCGTCGTCTCGGGCACGGTCGCCGTGGCCGCCACCGAGCGGGAGGCCGAGCGGCTGCTGCTCCCCGAGGCCTGGTCGGCGGCCCACGCCCGCACCCACGGCACGTTCCCGCCGCTGCCGCCCGCCGAGCGCGTCGCGTCGCTGCCGATGACGCGCAAGGAGCGCGACCTCTACGAGTCCGGCCTGACCGGTCACATCGCCGGCACGGCGGAGGAGGTCGCGGCGGAACTGGAGACGGTCCTGAAGGAGACGGGCGCGCAGGAGGTCCTGGTGACCACGAGCACCTACGACCGCGCGGCCCTGCTGGACTCCTACCGGCGGCTCGCGGACGTCTTCACGGCGCCCGCGGCCGGCGCCCGGAGGACGGACGAGCGCTGAACTCCGTTGATTCGGCGGCCGGTTCACGGAGCACCGGCCCCGCCCGCCGCGACGTCCGGTCCGGACAGGAACAGCCCGGCGGACGGGCGGCCTCCCACCGTGTTGGATCATGACCCCATGACTGACGCTCACTTCACCTCCCGACGCGGCCTGCTGGCCGCCATCGCCGTGTCCGCCGCCGCCGTTCCGCTCAGCGCCCTGGCCACCGCCCCGGCCCGTGCCGACGCCGCACCGACGGTCGTGGACCCGCTGCCCGCGCCCACGGGCCTCACCGCGGCCCGGTCCTCGGTGACGCTTCCGGCGCTGGACGCCTCCTACTTCTCGGCGCTGACGCTGGCCTCTCCGCTCACCGCCACGGTGCTCTCCGGCACGCCCTCCCGCACCGAGGTGACCTCCGGCGGCAGACGGGTGGCGCTGCTGACACAGGGCGCCCGGACCGTCCTGCTGCCAGGCCCGCGAAGAACGTTCGCCGAGAACAAGCGGCCCTTCGTGGACGACTTCGGGCGCACGCTGCCGGACACCGCGCTGCCCGTGGACCAGCGCGCGTACTGGGGCACTTCCCCGGGCGGCGGAAGCTGGTCCACGCTCGGTCCCGCGGACACGGACTACTCCGTGACGCCCGGCGCCGGCCTCATCAAGCTGACCACCGACTACGCCAGCCGTCACGCGAGCCTGCGCGACGACGAGATCACCGACGTGGACGCGCGGTCCATAGCCCGGTTCGACAAGACGCCTGCCGGCCAGGCGTGTTCGTACGCGCTGTCCTTCGGCTACCAGGACTCGCACAACAACTACCGGGCCCGGCTGTCCTTCCTGACCACCGGCGCCGTGGAGCTGCGCGTCGAGAAGGAGGTGGCCGACGCCGTCACCCAGCTCGGCTCGACGGTCACCCTGACCTCCAACAGCCCGGCGGGCACGGACTGGACGATCCGGGTGCGCCGCGAGGGCGCCCGGATCCGCGCCAAGGCGTGGCGCGCGGACGCGGCCGAACCGGCCGCGTGGGCCGTGGACACCGCCGACACGACCTTCGGCAAGGGGCGGGTGGGCCTGCGCGCCCTGGCCAACGACGGGTGCACCAACCTGCCGGTCACGCTGCGGGTGAGCCGCTTCGAGGTGGACGCCGCGAACTGGGACACCCCGCCGAGCGTCACCCACGGCGACTGGGTGCGGGTGCTGCCCAAGCCGTTCGACGGCACGTGGACGGCGGACCTGGAGCAGACCGTCCGCGCCTGGGCCGGATCCACCGCGCCGGACGTGCTCGCGTACGCGGCGATGTTCCTCGGCGGGGCTCCCGCGGTCACCGCGGGGGACGGCCCCGCGAAGGGCAGGCAGGTGCTGGGCGAGTCCGGTTACGGCTACCTTGACCCGCAGGGCTACCGCTACGAGGGCGCCGACTTCCACGAGTACATGAACGTCGGCTGGACCTTCCCCGACGGCACGTACACCCCGCCGTCCAGCAAGCAGGTCGGCAACATGGACTGCTCCGGCTACACCCGCATGGTGTACGGCTACCACATGGGCGTGCCGCTGGCGGCGGGGGCGGACACCTCCGGGACCCGGATCCCGCGCAAGTCGCGCGACATCGTCGACTACGCGCCCGGCGTCGTCGTCGACCGCACCGACGGCACGTCGCCGCCGGCCGCGGCGCTGCTCCAGGCCGGGGACCTGGTGCTGTTCAACGCCGACTCAGGCGACGACCACCCCACCGTCACGGTCGACCACGTCGGGATGTACCTGGGCCTCGACGCGGCCGGCAAGCGCCGCTTCCTGTCCAGCCGCAAGACCGTCGACGGCCCCACGATGGGGGACCTCGGCGGCGCCTCGCTGCTCGACGGGACGGGCACCTACGCCAAGGCGCTGCACACCGTGCGCCGCGTCTGAGCCGCGCGGCCGGACGCGGCCGCCGCCCGCCGCGGGCGGCGCCGCGTCCGCCGCGCACGCGTGCGTCCGGTGCGGCCCCGCCGCCGCCGCGGACCGGGCCGCCCGCGCCAGGGCGCGGCGGTCCGGGTGCGCGCCGGGCGGGATGACGGGCCGCACCTCGACCTCGGCGAGCAGCGCGCGGGCCGAGGCCACCCGCCACAGCGACGCGAGCAGGGAGTCGTCGCCGACGAACGCCGGGACGGTGCTGGCCCCTCCCCCGGGCGTGCGGTAGCGGATCCGGACCGGCTGGACCGGCGCCCCGGCGTCTAGTGCGGCCTGGAAGACGGCCCGGTGGAAGCGGCCCTCGGCCCGGCCGCACCAGGTGCTGCCCTCGGGGAAGGCCGCGACGGCGTCGCCCGACCGCAGCGCTCGGGCGATCCGGTCGACCGTCTGGGGCAGCGCCCGCAGCCGGTCCCGTTCGATGAACAGGGCGCCGCCGCGGGCGGCCAGCGGTCCGGCGACCGGCCAGCGGCGTATCTCGGCCTTGGCGAGCATCCGGGCCGGGCGCACGGCGGCGAGCAGCGGCACGTCCAGCCAGGAGACGTGGTTGGCCACCAGCAGCAGACCGCCGGACGGGGCGGCCGCGCCGGTGACGCGGACCCGGACGCCCGCGGCCCGGACGACCGCCCGGCACCAGCGCCGGGTCCAGGCGGCGGGGATCCGCCGGGCGAGCGGTGTGAGCGCCACCGCGGCGAGGATCAGGAGCGCGAGCGCGGTGAGCCGCAGCACGGCCCGCGGCGCGGCCGCCGCCGACCCGGTCGCCTCCACGCACGTCCCGCGCATGCAGGGCGCGCGGGGCAGCCAGACGCTCACCGGGCCGGGGCCAGCGAGAGGAAGTGGCGCAGGTAGCGCTGGTCGACGCGGCGCATCGACAGCAGCACATAGAGGTCGGCGACGCCGAAGTCGGGGTCGTGGGCGGGTTCGCCGCACACCCAGGCGCCCAGGCGGAGGTAGCCGCGCAGCAGGGCGGGCAGCTCGGTGCGGGCGCGGGACGGCGCGGCGGCCGGGGGGATCCAGGGCAGCAGCGGCCGTACCCGGTGCTCCGGCGGCGACAGGTGCCGGGCGCTGACCCGGTTCCACGTGGCGGCGGCGAGCGCGCCGCCGTCGGCGAGCGGGACCGAGCAGCAGCCGGCCAGCCATTCGTGGCCGCGGTCGACCATGTAGCGGGCTATGCCCGCCCAGATCAGGCCGATCACCGTGCCGTCGCGGTGGTCGGGGTGCACGCAGGAGCGGCCCACCTCGACCAGGCCGGGCCGGATCGGGGCCAGGGCCGTCAGGTCGAACTCGCCCTCGGAGTAGAGGCGTCCGGCCCTCGCGGCGCGTTCCGGGGGCAGCAGCCGGTAGGTCCCGACGACCGTCCCGGTGGCGGTGTCGCGCACGAGGAGGTGGTCGCAGTGCGCGTCGAAGGGGTCGGCGTCGAGGCCGGGCCGCTCGGTGGCCAGCAGCGCGCCCATCTCCCCGGCGAAGACGTCGTGCCGCAGCCGCTGTGCGGCGCGTACGTCCGCCTCGTCGCGGGCCAGGGCCACGGTGTAGCGGGCGGGCGCCCCGGGCTGTGCGGGGCGTGCGAGTGCGGTGGCGCCGGTCATGGCTGTCTCCTGGTCACGGGCCCTGTGAGGACGGAGGAGGCGGCCGGTTCGCCGGCTCCTCCGTTCGTTCTTCCGGCGCCGGCTGACCGGCGCGTGACCGGCGCCAGGAGGCGGGGTGTGCGGTTGCTGAATGGCCGGGGTGCGAAGCGGGGCCGGGGATGAGCACCACTCCCGGCCCCGCCCGTCCGCCCCCTTGGCGAACGTCTTTCGGTGTGCCGCGCGCTACCGCTTGCCGGCCTTGCGGGCGGCGCGCAGCCACTCGCGGTTCATGCTGGTGATCGAGAACAGCGGGATGCCCTTGGGGCACGCGGTGGCGCACTCGCCCGCGAGGGTGCAGCCGCCGAAGCCCTCCTCGTCCATCTGGGCCACCATGTCCAGCACGCGGGTCTCGCGTTCGGGCGCGCCCTGCGGGAGGACGCCCAGGTGGTTGACCTTGGCGGAGGTGAAGAGCATCGCCGCGCCGTTGGGGCAGGCGGCGACGCAGGCGCCGCAGCCGATGCACTCGGCGTGCTCGAAGGCGAAGTCGGCGTCCGGCTTGGGCACGGGCGCGGCGTGCGCCTCGGGGGCGGCGCCGGTGGGCGCGGTGATGTAGCCGCCGGCCTGGATGATGCGGTCGAAGGCGGAGCGGTCCACCACGAGGTCCTTGACCACCGGGAAGGCGGCGGCCCGCCACGGCTCGACGTCGATGACGTCGCCGTCCTGGAAGGACCGCATGTGCAACTGGCAGGCGGTGGTGCGCTCGGGGCCGTGCGCGTCGCCGTTGATGACCAGGCTGCACGCGCCGCAGATGCCTTCGCGGCAGTCGTGGTCGAAGGCGACGGGGTCCTCGCCTTCGAGGATGAGCCGCTCGTTGAGGACGTCCAGCATCTCCAGGAAGGACATGTCGGGCGAGATGCCGTCGACCTCGTAGGAAGACATGGCGCCGTCGGCGTCGGCGTTCTTCTGCCGCCAGACGCGCAGGGTGAGCTTCATGCGTAGCTCCGCTGGGTGGGGTGGACGTACTCGAAGACCAGGTCTTCCTTGTGCAGGGCGGGGGCCTCGCCGGCGCCGGTGAACTCCCAGGCGGCCGCGTAGGAGAACGCGTCGTCGTCGCGGGCGGCCTCGCCGTCGGGGGTCTGGGACTCCTCGCGGAAGTGGCCGCCGCAGGACTCGGCGCGGTGCAGGGCGTCGAGGCACATCAGCTCGGCGAGTTCGAGGTAGTCGACGACGCGGTTGGCCTTCTCCAGCGACTGGTTGAACTCCTCGCCGACGCCGGGGACCTTGACGCGCCGCCAGAACTCCTCCCGGATGCGCGGGATGCGCTCCAGGGCCTCGCGCAGTCCGGCCTCGTTGCGCGCCATGCCGCAGAACTCCCACATGAGTTCGCCCAGTTCGCGGTGGAAGGAGTCCGGGGTGCGGTCTCCGTCGACGGCGAGGAGCGCGCTCAGCCGGTCCTCGGTCTCGGCCACCGCCTCCCGGACGGCCGGGTGGTCGCCGGTGACCTGCTCCTGGTGCGGGTGGCGGGCCAGGTAGTCGTTGACGGTGGCGGGCAGCACGAAGTAGCCGTCGGCCAGGCCCTGCATCAGCGCGGAGGCGCCCAGGCGGTTGGCGCCGTGGTCGGAGAAGTTGGCCTCGCCGACGGCGAACAGGCCGGGGACGGTGGTCTGGAGGTCGTAGTCGACCCACAGGCCGCCCATCGTGTAGTGCACGGCGGGGTAGATCCGCATCGGCGTCTCGTAGGGGTTCTCCGCGGTGATCCGCTCGTACATGTCGAAGAGGTTGCCGTACCTCTCCTCGACCTTCTTGCGGCCCATGCGCTGGATCGCGTCGGCGAAGTCCAGGTAGACGCCCTGACCGCCGGGGCCCACTCCCCTGCCCTCGTCGCAGACGTTCTTGGCGGCGCGGGAGGCGATGTCGCGGGGCACCAGGTTGCCGAACGAGGGGTAGACGCGCTCCAGGTAGTAGTCGCGCTCGTCCTCGGGGATCTGGTGCGGCGGACGGTCGTCGCCCTTGGCCTTGGGCACCCAGATGCGGCCGTCGTTGCGCAGCGACTCGCTCATCAGGGTCAGCTTGGACTGGTGATCGCCGGTGCGCGGGATGCAGGTGGGATGGATCTGGGTGAAGCAGGGGTTGGCGAAGTAGGCGCCGCGCCGGTGCGCCCGCCAGACGGCGGTCGCGTTGGAGTTCATGGCGTTGGTCGACAGGTAGAAGACGTTGCCGTAGCCGCCGGAGGCGAGCACGACGGCGTCGGCCATGTACGTGTCGATCTCTCCGGTGACCAGGTCGCGGGCCACGATGCCGCGGGCCCGGCCGTCGACGACGATCAGGTCGAGCATCTCGGTGCGCGAGTGCATCTCGACGTTCCCGGCGGCGATCTGCCGCGACAGCGCCTGGTAGGCGCCGAGCAGGAGCTGCTGGCCCGTCTGGCCGCGGGCGTAGAAGGTGCGGGAGACCTGGACGCCGCCGAAGGAGCGGGTGTCGAGCAGGCCGCCGTACTCGCGGGCGAAGGGGACGCCCTGGGCCACGCACTGGTCGATGATCTGCACGGAGATCTGGGCGAGGCGGTGCACGTTGGACTCGCGGGAGCGGAAGTCGCCGCCCTTGACGGTGTCGTAGAACAGCCGGTGGATGGAGTCGCCGTCGTTGCGGTAGTTCTTGGCGGCGTTGATGCCGCCCTGCGCGGCGATGGAGTGGGCGCGGCGCGGGGAGTCCTGGTAGCAGAACTGGACGACGCGGTAGCCCTGTTCGGCCAGGGTGGCGCCCGCGGAGCCGCCGGCCAGTCCGGTGCCGACGACGATGACCGTCTGCTTGCGCCGGTTGGCGGGGTTGACGAGCTTGGCCTCGAAACGGCGCGTGTCCCAGCGCTCGTTGATCGGGCCGGCGGGGGCCTTGGCGTCGGCGACCGGCGCGCCGGTCGTGTAGGCGGCGTAGGAGGTCATGTCAGCTCACCACTCCGGTCATCACGCCCACGGGCACGGCGATGAAGCCGGCCGTGAGCAGCACTGCGAGGACGTTGGCGACGGTCTTCAGGACGCGGTCGCGGGTGCGGCCGCCAACGCCGAGGGTCTGGGCGGCGCTCCAGAAGCCGTGCCGCACGTGCAGGCCGAGCGCGAGCATCGCCACGATGTAGATCACGTCGCCGTACCAGGTGGAGAAGGTGTCCACGACGTTCTGGTACGGGTGGCCCGCCTGGAACCCGCCGGAGTGCACGGTGCCGGTGGTCAGGTCGAGGAGGTGCCAGACGATGAAGAGGCCGAGGATGATCCCGCCCCAGCGCATGGTGCGGGTGGCGTAGCTGGCCCGGGGCCGCTTGTGCACGTACTTGTCGGGCCGGGCGCGCAGGTCGCGGCGGCTGAGCTGGTAGGCGGAGACGGCGTGCGCGACGACCGCGACGACGAGGACGATCCGGACGAGCCAGAGGGTCCACGCGTAGTGCATGAACGGCTCGCCGACGGTGCGCAGCCAGTGGGCGTAGGCGTTGAACTCGCCCGCTCCGAAGAAGATCTTCAGGTTGCCGATCACGTGGGCGACCAGGTACAGCAGCATGATCAGGCCGCTGACCGCCATGACGGCCTTCTTGCCGACGGTCGAGTCCCACACGGTGCGCGCCATGGACGGCCGTCGGTCCGTCCGCGTTGCCAGAGCCATGGGACAGACGGTAGAGCGGCACACGCCCATCGGTCCAAGACATGGTACGGCTCGTTTCGATAGGGCGGAGCTATGATGGCGGGGTGCACTTCCAGCAGCTCCAGTACTTCGTGGCGGTCGCCGAGACCCGGCACTTCACCCGGGCGGCCGAGCGGGTGCACGTCGCCCAGCCCTCGCTGTCGCAGCAGATCAAGGCGCTGGAGCGGGAGCTGGGCGCGGACCTGTTCCGGCGGGCGCGCGGCAACATCACGCTGACCGACGCCGGGGAGGCGCTGCTGCCGCTGGCCCGGCGCATCCTGGCCGACGCCGACACCGCCCGGCACGAGGTGCAGGAGCTGGCGCAGTTGCGCCGCGGACGGGTGCGGCTGGGGGCGACGCCGAGTCTGTGCACGGGTCTGCTTCCCGACGTGCTGCGCGCCTTCCACGACCGCTATCCCGGCATCCGGCTGCTGGTCCAGGAGAGCGGCTCCCACGACCTGGTGCGCGAGTTGGCGCGCGGCGCCCTGGATCTTGCGCTGGTGGTGCTCCCGCTGCCCAGCCCCTCGCCCGCGCTGACCACGGTGGAGCTGCTGCGCGAGGACCTGGTGGTGGTGTCCTCGCCGGAGGCGCCCGCGCCCGGCGGCGGGGGGCGCACGGTCCGCATCGCCGATCTGGAGGGCGAGCGGCTGGTGATGTTCCGGCACGGCTACGACCTGCGGGACCTGACGGTCGCCGCGTGCCGCGCGGAGGGCTTCGAGCCGGACCTCGCGGTGGAGGGCGGCGAGATGGACGCGGTGCTCGGCTTCGTGCGGGCCGGGCTCGGGGTGGCGGTGGTCCCGCGCATGGTCGCCACCCGTTCCGGGCGGCGGCTGCGCGTCACCCCGCTGGCCCGGCCGGGTCTGCACCGTACGATCGCGCTGGCGCACCGCAGCGACGTGGCGCCGCCGCGGGCGGCCAGGGAGCTTCAGCGGATGCTGCTGGAGCGGTGACCGCCCGGCGGTCCCTAGCGAGTTCCGGTGCGGCGGCCGCGCCTCGGTGTGCGGGTTGCAGGAGCCGCACCCTGACGTGCGGGTTCGAGGCGCCGCCGCCTTGCGTGCGGGGTCCAGGGGCCGCGCCCCGACGTGCGGGTTCGAGGCGGCCGCCGCCCAGCGTGCGGGGTCCAGGAGCCGCGCTCCGACGTGCGGGTTCGAGGCGCCGTCCCTTGCGTGCGGGTTCCAGGGGCCGCGCCCCGACGTGCAGGTTCGAGGCGGCCGCCGCCCAGCGTGCGAGGTCCGGGAGCCGCACCCCGACGTGCGGGTTGCGGGGGCCGCCGCCCTGCGGCGGGGTGACCGGGGCCGGTCCGGTCAGCTCGTGGCGTCCGCCAGGGCCAGCTCGTGCACCCGGTCCGGGGGGCCGGGGCGGGCGTAGTACCAGCCCTGGGCCGTGTCGCAGCCCAGCAGGCGGAGCTGCTCGGCCTGGGCGCCGGTCTCCACGCCCTCCACGGTGACCGCGAGGTCCAGGCTGTGGGCCAGCGCGACGATCCCCTCGACGATCTTCAGGTCGACGGGGTCGGCGGGGAACCGCTGCATGCCCTGGGTGAAGGAGCGGTCCAGTTTGAGCACGCTCACCGGGAGCCGCCGCAGGTTGGCCAGGTTGGAGTAGCCGGTGCCGAAGTCGTCCAGGGCGATGTCCACGCCCATCTCGGCCAGCCGGCGCAGCGGTTTGAGCAGGTCGTCGTCCGCGCCGATCAGCGCCGACTCGGTCACTTCCAGGCACAGCGCGTCGGGCGCCACCCCGGCCCGCTCCAGGATCTCCACGGTGTCCTGCACGAGTCCGGGATGGGTGAGCTGGCAGGGCGAGAGGTTCACGTTGATGCGCGGCGGCCTGGCCAGGCCGTCGCCGTGCCGCTCGCGCCACGCGCGGGCCTGACGCACCGACTGCTCCATCACCCAGCGGCCGAGCGGCACGATCAGCCCGGTGTGCTCGGCGAGCGGGATGAACCGGTCGGGGCCGAGGACGCCGTGCTGCGGGTGCAGCCAGCGCACCAGCGCCTCGGCGCCGCGCACGCTGCCGTCGCCGAGGTGCACCAGCGGCTGGTACTCGATGAAGAACTCGTCCCGGTCCAGGGCGGTGGGCAGCGCCGTGGTGAGCCCGTGCCGGGTGATGGCGCGGGCGTCGGCCTCCGGGTCGGCCAGCTCGAAGCGGTTGCCGCCGGCCGACTTGGCGCGGTACATGGTGATGTCGGCGCTGCGCAGCACCTCGGCCGCGCTGCGCTCCCCCACCGGGCCCTCCACGACGCCGACGCTGCCGCGCACCGTCAGCTCCCGTCCGTCGATGCGGATGGGGGCGACCAGGGCGTTCATGATGCGGGAGGCGAGTTCGTCGACCTCGCGCTCCGTGTCCGGCCCGGTGGTCAGGGCCACGAACTCGTCGCCGCCGAGCCGGGCGACCATCTCGCCGGGCGCGGTCGCGCACGCCTGGAGCCGGTCGGCGACCTCCACCAGGAGCCGGTCCCCGGCCGCGTGGCCGAGGCTGTCGTTGACCGTCTTGAAGCCGTCCAGGTCCAGGTAGCACAGGCCGAAGCGGCGGCCCTCGCCCGCGTTCAGCGTCTTCTCCAGACGCTCGAAGAACAGGGTGCGGTTGGGCAGGCCGGTGAGCGCGTCGTGGGTGGCCTCGTAGCGCAGCCGGAGGTTGAGCAGCCGCCGCTCGGTGGTGTCCTCCATCAGGGCGAGCTGGTACTGCGGATCGCCGTCGGGGTCGCGGAGCAGGGAGACGGTGAGGTTGGTCCACAGAACCGTTCCGTCAGGCCGGTAGAACGCCTTCTCCGTGTGGTAGTGCTCGCGTTCGCCGCGCACCAGTTCCTCGTACAGCCGGCAGACCTGCGGGGCGTCCTCGGGGTGCGTCCACTCCCGGACGTTGCGGCCTCGCATGGTCTGCTCGGAGCCGCCGAACATGCGCAGCAACGCGCCGTTGACCTGGAGGACGTTGCCCTCCAGGTCGGCGATGCCGATGCCGATGGCGGCGCCCTCGAACACCGCCCGGAACCGGGCCTCGCTGGCGTGCAGCGCCTGTGCGACGACGCCCTGGGCGCGCAGCGCGGCCTGGCCGATCGCCTCCTGCTCGGCGAGGGTGCGCTCGCGCAGCGCCCGTGCGAACCCCGCGGCCATCGCGTGCTGGAGCCGCGAGGAGCGGGCCCGCATGTCCTCCGGGTCGCCGTCCTCGCCGCAGTAGAGCACCAGGTAGGCGTCGACGCAGTCCAGGGAACGGCTCAGCGCCTCGGGCGCGGTGCAGTGCGCGCCGACCAGGGCGGCGCCGACCGCCTCGCCCTCCGCGGCGTCGAACGCCCTGGCGCGCAGCGCCCGGCTCAACCGGCTCGCGAGGGGCAGCAGTCGCTGCTCGAACTCCGGGCGGGTCAGCGACGTGGACGTGACCGGGAAGACGGCGCGGCTCCAGATCGTCGTCAGCCGGCGCAGTCTGTCCTCCGGCCCGTCCGGTTCGGCGGTCACGCCGTGCGCCCGACGCCGGCGAATCCGGAGAAGGCGTACGGATCCTCGTCCTCCGGCGCGGTCTCCGGCCGCCAGTGCGGCATCGGCACCAGTCCGGGTTCCACCATGTCGTACCCCTCGAAGAACCGCGCGATCTCCTCGCGCGAGCGCATGATCAGTGGGTTGCGGATGTCGTTGTACACCTCGACCGCGCCCTCGCTCCGCTCCGCCGGCAGCGGAATCCCCTCGGGGGAGGCGTGCGTGAGGACGAGCAGGCTGCCAGGCGCGAGCGCGTCGCGCAGTGCGGCGACCGCACCGTACGGGTCGTCCGTGTCTTCCACGAAGTGCAGTATGGCAACGAGCAGCAGGGCTACTGGCCGATTCAGGTCGATCAGCCGCCCGACGGGCGGGCTCGCGAGGATCTCGTGAGGCTTGCGCAGATCGGCGGCCACGGCCCCGGCGTCGTCGTTGTCCGCCAGGACCGCCTCGCTGTGGGCGACGGCCACCGGGTCGTGGTCGACGTACACCACGCGGGCGCCGGGGCGGGCCGCCTGGGCGACCTCGTGCACGTTGCCGAAGGTGGGGATGCCCGATCCGATGTCCAGGAACTGGGTGATGCCCTGGTCCACGGCGAAGCGCACCGCGCGCCGCGTGAACGCCCGGTTCGCCTGCATGATCTTGGGCAGCCCCGGCAGGAAGTCCATGGCCCTGCGGGCCGCTTCCCGGTCTGCCTCGAAGTTGTGCGAACCGCCCAGGTAGTAGTCGTAGATGCGCGCGACGCTCGGCACCGAGACGTCGATGCTCCGCGGCGCCCAGGCGGGACGCTCCATCTTCTCTCCACAGCGTAGGCGATCCGGTGTTCGAGCCGAGGCTACTGATCGCCCGCCAAAGGAGCGAGCGGAAACGGAAATTGACCATCCGTTCCCGGTCACCGCCTGGGCTCTCGCGCACCGGACCGGCGCCCGCCTCACGGTGGATTGCACCGAACTGCGGACATGACGAACCGCCCCCTCCGTGCGGTAGGGAGGGAGCGGTCCGGCCCGAGCGGGCCCACCGGGGCCTGGGAGCGAGCACACGACGCCGAGGAGCTGAGGAGCTGAGCAGTCGGAGAAGCGAAGAAGCAAGAAGCTGTTGCACGGAGGAGCCGAGGCCGGGGAGCCGGGAGGCTCGCGGGGCCGCGGGGCCCCGCCTCCTCCCGGCGCCCGCCTACTTGGGCGCGCCGACCGGCTTTCCTTCGGGGGACACGGCGTACCACGTGCCGCCGATGCCCTGGCCGTTGGTGTCCCCGGGGACGCGGTCTCCGGAGAAGGTGTAGATCGGCCAGCAGTTGACGGTCATCTGCTTGGTCCCGTCGGGGCGGGTGAAGCCCATCAGACCCTTCTTCTTGACGCCCTTGGTGTCGTTCGGGGGCACGGGCGCCACGGCCGGCCACTTCTCCAGGCAGGCCCCGGTGCACGCCGACACCGACTTGGGCCACGCCTTGTCCTTGAGGAAGCGGTAGACCGTCATGCCGTTGCTGTCGACGACGATGTCGCCCAGCTCGGTCTTCTTCACCCACAGGCCCGGCATCCCGGCCAGGGTCGCCTTCTTGCCGTTGGGCGCCAGGGCGTACCACTTGCCGTCCTTGCCCTGGCCGTTGACGTCGCCGGCCTTGGTGTCCTTGGCGAAGCGGTAGGCGGGCCAGCCGGCGATCGTGAGCTGCTTGGAGCCGTCGGTGCGGGTGACCTCACCCAGCAGCGCCTTGTCGACGCCCGCGCCGGCCGAGGCGTCGTCGGCGGGGACCGGCGGCCAGGCGGTGGCGCATGGGCCGTCGCAGTTGGACTCGGAGGGTTCGGCGGTGTCCTGGTCGAAGCGGTACAGCGTCATTCCGGCGCTGTCGGTGAGCGTCTTGCCCAGCTTGGCGTTCTGGACGACGGCCAGGCGGCCCGCGGGCTTCGGCGTTCCGGCGGCGCCCTGCTGCCCGTCGGCGCCGTAGCCGTTGCCCGTACCGGCCGGGGCGGCCGTGCCGGACCCGGACGCGGAGTCGCCCAGTCCGGCGGCCGGGGCGGTCGCACCCACGTTCTGGCTGCTCGCCGCGGGGGCGCCGTCCTGACCGCACGCTGTCGTCAGCGCCAGCACGGCTACGGCCGTCGCCGTGAGCGAAGCGCTCCGCCAGGAGGTCTTCATCGTCAACTCCCCATGTTTCGAACAGTGTTGCCGCGCCCTGCTGCGCCGCCGCACGACACTGGGTACGCATGCGGGCGGCCCTCGTGTTCAACGGCGCCGGGAATTTCTTCTTCAACGGCACCGGGAATTTCTTCGCCCGGCCCGAGAGCGCGCCGCCCGCCGGACCGGGCGCGGTCCCGTCGGTCCGCACCCGCAGCACGCGCCGCACGCGCGTGCGCATGCCTGGCCGTCGGGCTGCCGAGTGCTCAAACCCCCACGTCACCAGGGTCCCTCCTTCGGGGCAATCCCCGCCCTCCGTGGCGTGCCCCGGTCTCCGGCGGCTCATGATCTCCGTCGTGCATCGACCGAATCCGACCCGAACCGCCCTGACCTTGCGGGTGTTGGCGCCGGCGGCCCTGGCGTGGACGTGCCTGGGGGCCCCGGCCTCTCCGGCGGCGGCCGACGCCTGCGCGTACGCCTCCACGGGCCCCGGCGGACTGGTGGCCGTGTCGGTGGCCGGCGACGGCGCCTGGTCCGCGGTCTCCGCGTTCCCCTCGTCCCCCGCGTTTCCCTCGTCCCCCGCGTTCCCCTCATTCCCTTCGTGCCCCGCACCCCCGCCGCCGCCCAGCCCGACTCCCGCCCCCACGCCCACCCCCAGCCCCGCGCCCACGCCGACACCGGCGCCCGCACCTCCCCCACCGCCGCCGCCCCCACCGCCCAGGCCCGCCCCCCGGCCGGCGCCGCCGAAACCGCGGCCCGTTCCGGCGCGGCCGAAGCCGCCCGCCCCCGCCGCCCGGCCCGTGCCCCGGCTGCCGCCGCCCCGGCCGGTCGAACCTCCGCCGCGCCCGCCGAAGCCCGCGCCCCGGCCGCGTCCGACGCCGCCGCCCGCACCTCGGCCGCGCCCGTCCGCGAAGCCGGTGGCCTACCCCCGCTACCGCCCCCACCTCCGCCGGCACGCCCCCCGGAACGGCCCGTCGCCGATCACCTACGTCCTGCTGATCGCGGTGCCCGCCCTGGTCGCGGTCGCCGCGCTCCGCCCCCGCTGACCTCTGGAGGAATCCGTTGTCGGAATGGCTTGTTCTCGCCCTCGCGATGCTGGCCGCCTGCGCCGTGGTCATCGTCGTCACCCTGGTGCGGCACCGCACGGCGGCCGAGGACGACGATCCTGACGAGACTCCGGACGTCATCGAGTACATGACGATGTGGATCGGAGTGGTCTACGCCATCGTCCTGGGTCTGGCCATCGCCGGGGTCTGGGAGGCGCGGGTCTCCGCGCAGGACCACGTCCAGGCGGAGGCCCAGGCGCTGCACGAGATCTCCGAGCGGGTGCGGGTCTACCCGCCCGACGTCCGCGAACGCATCCGCGCCGATGTCAACGCCTATGTCGGACAGGTCGTGACCACCGAGTGGAAGGCGATGTCCCGGCACGGCCAGGTCACCGCGCAGGGCGGCCGGCTGCTGGCGAAGATCCGCGCGGACGTCACCGACTACCAGCCGAAGTCGGACTTCGAGGCGCAGGCGTACCAGCCGCTCGTCGACCAGGTGACCGCCGCCGACCAGGCCCGCACCGCGCGCGCCGACGCGACCGGGGCGACCATGCCGGGCGTGGTGTGGTTCGGGCTGCTCACCGGGGCGGCCGTGACCATCGGCATGGTGTTCGCGCTCCAGATCCGGCGCACGACGCGGGAACTGGTGCTGGCGGGCCTGTTCTCCGCGCTGATCGCCTTCCTGCTCTTCCTGATCTGGGACTTCGACGCGCCCTACAGCAGGGGCGTGGGGGCGTCGGCGGGTCCCTTCCTCGCGCTGTTCCCGCACCTCACGGGCTGACGGGGCCTCACCTGTGCGGCGCACGCGGTTGCCCCGTTCGCCCGGGTGAGATCGCGCCGGGGTGCACATCTTCCTAGCGTTTCGATCATCGAGGCGCATTTCCGGCACAAGCGGAGAAGGTCCGCGGCTGCTCCTCGGGGACCCGGAGGATTCATCATGCGCGTGATAGGCGTTCTCTCGGCGGCACTGCTGGGCATCGGCGCCCTGACCGCCTGCGCGCCCGCGGCCCTCGCCAACGGCGGCGGTAACGGCGGCTCCTACGGGGGCGGCGACAGCCAGTCGTGGGGCCGCGGTGGCGGCAGCGCCCAGGGCGGCGGCCAAGGGGGCGGTCAGGGCGGCTCTCAGGGCGGCGGCCGAGGCGGCGGCCAGGGAGGCGGCCAAGGCGGCGGCCACAGCGGCGGGCAAGGCGGCGGTCAGGGCGGTGGCCAAGGCGGCGGCCGCTCCGGATACCAGGACGACGAGGACGGCCGCGGAGGCGGCGGCCGTGACGAGGACGGCCGCGGAGGCGGCGAGGGCGGCGGCAGGTCCGAGCACTACCGGCACGGCGTCCGCGCCGGCAGCGGCGGCACGGCTGGCGGCTTCGACCTGAAGGAGGTCGGCATGGGCGCCGCGCTCGTGGCGGGCTCGGTCGGCTCGGCGCTCTACCTCTCGCGCCGCCGCACCGGCGAGGAAGGGGCGGCCTGACGGCTCCCCGCGAGGTGAGACACGGCGCGGCCCCGGACCGTTCGGTCCGGGCAACGACGGCGCTGTGCCCATGGAGATGGTGATGGCGGTGTCGGTGCCGCCCGTGCACTGACGGGGCTGGCTGGCCCGGTGGGGAGGCGCCTT
>NZ_JBEYWK010000014.1:0-217316 GCF_040644415.1 Streptomyces sp. NPDC046985 | reverse complement strand
CAAGCTGCGGTGCTCGACCACTCGCGTCACAAGCCTCGTCCGAGCCGTCGTGACCCTGCATCTGGCCAGCTCAGACCGATGATGGAAAAGGCTCACGGTCTCCTGCGCCATAGAACGCCGCCGTCACCCTCGTCATAAAGGAGTTCCACCTGGCCGGCTACATAGAAGACCGATGGTTGAAGAGGCGCCCGAACCCGAAGACCGGCAAACGCGACCGCACCGCCATGTACGGCAAGTGCACCCGGTACCGCGTCAAGGGCATCCCCGGTGTCAAGGACCGTTCCTTCGACGCCCTCCAGGATGCCAAGACCCGGCTCGCCCAGGCCCAGACTGACGCACGCCGAGGCGAGTTCGTCGATCCCCGCGACGGGGCCATCTCCCTCAAGGACTACATCGCCATCCACTGGTGGCCCACCCAGAGCGGCGACCCGTCCACGATCGAGCGGATCGAGCAGAGGGTACGGCGGCACATCGTTCCCCATCTCGGTGCTCAGCCGCTCAACGCCATCGGCGCGGAAGTCCTGCGTCACTGGAAGAAGTGCCTGGAGAAGGACCTCGGTCCGACCTCCATCCATCTGGTCTGGGCAACGCTCTCCAGCGTCCTCCAGGCCGCCGTCGAGGATCGTCGCCTCGGACGTAACCCATGTCGGTCCAGCACGGTCGGGCCCCCCGCCCGCGACCCCCGGCAGGGTTGAGGCGTGGCCGCCTGAACGGGTCCTGGCCGTACGGGAGGCCCTGCCGGATCGCTACCGGCTCCTCCTCGTGATCGGAGCAGGTCTCGGGCTCCGCCAAGGGGAGGCGCTCGGGCTCTCAGCGGACGACATCGACTTCGAGAAGGAAGTCGTCCACGTCCGGCGGCAGATCAAGATGGTGCGGGCGAAGCTGTGTTTCGCTCTCCCCAAGGGACGCAAGGTCCGGGACGTGCCGCTGCCGTCAAGCGCGGCCTGGGCCATCCGGCAGCACAGGGAACAATTCGCGCCGGTGCCGGTCACGCTGCCCTGGGACGACCCGACTCCGGCAGAGACGCCGGTGGAAGCCAGGCACCGGCGGCCGAGGACTTACAGCCTCCTGGTGACGGGACGCGAGCGGAAGGCCATCGACCGGAACTACTTCAACTCGTACGTGTGGAAGCCCGCTCTGGCCATGGCGGGTGTGATTGCCCCGCTGGACGAGAGCAGTACCGACGGCGCTCGCGTGTGGGAGCCGTCCCGGGAGCACGGCTTCCACGCCCTGCGCCACTTCTACGCTTCCGAGGAACTGGAGGCCGGCGAATCAGTCGTCTCCCTGGCACGCTGGCTGGGGCACTCCGACCCCGGGTTCACACTGCGGAAGTACTCCCACTTCCTGCCCCGAGCTGGCGCACGAGGCAGCTCCGCCATCGACGCAATCTTCGCGTAGCTGCGGCCGTGGCCGTTCGGTAGAGCCTGTGGAGTGCGGCTCGTAGCCCGCTGCGGGGCCCAAAGTCCCAGAGAAGTCCCAGAGATGCCGCCGCACCCCTCCCTGACCCGCTAAAGAGCAGTTCAGACGGGGCGCGGCGGCACCGTCACATCAAATGTCCCGGAAGATCTCGATCTGCGCCCCGATCGAGTTCAGCCGCTCCGCGAGGTCCTCGTAACCGCGGTTGATGACGTACACGTTGCGCAGGACCGACGTGCCCTCGGCGGCCATCATGGCCAGGAGGACGACGACGGCGGGGCGCAGGGCCGGGGGGCACATCATCTCGGCGGCGCGCCAGCGGGTGGGGCCCTCGACCAGGACGCGGTGCGGGTCGAGCAACTGGAGGCGACCGCCGAGGCGGTTGAGGTCGGTCAGGTAGATCGCGCGGTTGTCGTAGACCCAGTCGTGGATCAGGGTCTTGCCCTGGGCGGTGGCCGCGATGGCGGCGAAGAACGGGACGTTGTCGATGTTCAGGCCCGGGAACGGCATCGGGTGGATCTTGTCGATCGGCGCCTCCAGCTTGGAGGGGCGCACGGTGAGGTCCACCAGGCGGGTCCGGCCGTTGTCCGCGAAGTACTCGGGCGTGCGGTCGTGGTCGAGGCCCATCTCCTCCAGCACCGCCAGCTCGATCTCCAGGAACTCGATCGGCACCCGGCGCACCGTCAGCTCCGACTCCGTGACCACCGCGGCGGCCAGCAGGCTCATCGCCTCCACCGGGTCCTCGGAGGGCGAGTAGTCCACGTCCGCGTCGATGACCGGGACGCCGTGCACGGCGAGCGTGGTGGTGCCGATGCCCTCGACCCGGACGCCCAGCGCCTCCAGGAAGAAGCACAGGTCCTGGACCATGTAGTTGGAGGAGGCGTTGCGGATGACGGTCACGCCGTTGTGGCGGGCCGCCGCCAGCAGCGCGTTCTCCGTCACGGTGTCGCCGCGCTCGGTCAGCACGATCGGGCGTTCGGGGCGGATGGAGCGGTTCACGGCGGCGTGGTACTGCCCCTCGGTGGCCGCCACCTCCAGGCCGAACCGGCGCAGCGCGATCATGTGCGGCTCGATCGTGCGCGTGCCGAGGTCGCAGCCGCCCGCGTAGGGCAGCCGGAAGCGGTCCATGCGGTGCAGCAGCGGGCCGAGGAACATGATGATCGAGCGGGTGCGGACGGCCGCCTCCGCGTCGATGGTATCCAGGTCGAGGTCGGCCGGCGGCACGATCTCCAGGTCCACCCCGTCGTTGATCCACCGGGTGCGGACGCCGATCGAGTTCAGCACCTCCAGGAGGCGGTACACCTCCTCGATCCGGGCCACCCGGCGCAGCAATGTGCGCCCCCGGTTGAGCAGCGACGCGCACAGCAGCGCCACGCACGCGTTCTTGCTCGTCTTGACGTCGATGGCCCCGGACAGCCGACGGCCGCCGACGACCCGCAGGTGCATCGGGCCCGCGTAGCCGAGCGACACGATCTCGCTGTCCAGGGCTTCACCGATTCGGGCGATCATCTCAAGGCTGATGTTCTGGTTGCCGCGTTCGACGCGATTGACGGCGCTCTGACTGGTGCCCAGCGCCTCGGCGAGCTGTGCCTGCGTCCAGCCACGGTGCTGCCGGGCGTCACGGATGAGCTTGCCGATGCGTACGAGGTAGTCGTCTGCCATGGGGACGAGGCTATCTCAGATATGAGATGGCACCTCCTGGGGGGTCCGTTGGAGTGACATGGCGTCAGTCGTGCTTGCTCGTGTGCGTCCGGCGCCACCCGAACGGCCCGGGGAGGTCCATCGACGTCGTACGGCGCCCGGTGCTGCTGTGGGTGTGCCGCGGCCCGTGCTTGCCGCCGGTCGTGATCGACCAGGAGTGCTTGTTGATGTTCAACTGGACTCCCGGCAGGATCCGGAAGCTCTTGCGAAACGTGAGGGGCATGCCGTGCCGCTCCTTCTGCGTGCGGTGGCGCGTGCCGCGCCGGTCGTAAGGTCTCCTTCGCATACCCCGAACCCGCCTGCTGATGAGCCTGCGTAGAGGGGGAGTTGGGGGGCAGGCCCCGTTCTCCGGGGGCGGCGGTGTCGCCGGGCGCCGCCGCCGAAGGGCGCCGGGTGGTGATCGTGACGGCGACGGACGGGGCGGTGGGCCCGGTTCCGCCGGGCGGCGCGCCTCGGTTGGCCGAACTGCGGGCCGCCGCCCTCGGGGCCGCCAGGGCAGTGCGCCTGGGATGCGCGGACAGCGGCAGCGGCCCCGTCCTGCCGCCCGACCCGCCCGACCCGCCCGACCCGCCCGGACGGTCCGGGTCGACGTCCGCGCGTCCGCGCGCCAGAAGCAGGCGCCCCTGGCCGCTCATCGGTCGCAGGTGACCGGCGCCGGACGGCTGGCGCCGGTGCTGCGGGCGCCGATCCGCCTGCCCGCGCCCCTCTTCGGGCTGCTGCTGGGCCGCGAGTGGTTCATCGCCGCGCGCGGCACGGCGGCAGCGGCGCCGCCGGACCTCTTCTCCTCCGTCGGCCGCGCGACGACGCGGCGAGGCGCCGTGCCGGGCGTCGCGAGCCGGTGAGCCTTCCTGGCCACAGCACCGGCCAGCCGGTTCTCTGACGTCCCCCGAGGGGCTCCGTACCGCCCCCGAGGACCCGCAGCGCAAGGGTCGGCCCGGGTCCGGGCATGACCATCGCGCCCCTATGTACTAGAGTTATCTCGACATCGAGATATCTGCCGAGGAGCACCACAGCCGCCCCCCTGGATAAGGGTTACCTAACTTAGCCTTACCTTAGCGGATCGGCCTCATCGCCGTGGCGGCAGGATCGTGGTAGTACGCGCACATCAATGAAGGAGACTGTCGTGTCGGCGAACAGCTTCGACGCCCGCAGCACGCTGCAGGTGGGCGACGAGTCGTACGAGATCTTCCGGCTTGACAAGGTCGAGGGCTCGGCCCGACTGCCTTACAGCCTGAAGGTCCTGCTGGAGAACCTGCTCCGCACCGAGGACGGCGCGAACATCACCGCCGACCACATCCGCGCCCTCGGCGGCTGGGACTCCCAGGCCCGGCCGTCGCAGGAGATCCAGTTCACGCCGGCCCGCGTGATCATGCAGGACTTCACCGGCGTCCCCTGCGTCGTGGACCTCGCCACCATGCGCGAGGCCGTGAAGGAGCTGGGCGGCGACCCGGCGAAGATCAACCCGCTGGCGCCGGCCGAGCTGGTCATCGACCACTCCGTCATCGCCGACAAGTTCGGCACCGCCGACGCCTTCAAGCAGAACGTCGACCTGGAGTACGGCCGCAACAAGGAGCGCTACCAGTTCCTGCGCTGGGGCCAGACCGCCTTCGACGAGTTCAAGGTCGTCCCGCCGGGCACCGGCATCGTGCACCAGGTGAACATCGAGCACCTCGCCCGCGTGGTCATGGTGCGCGACGGCAAGGCGTACCCGGACACCCTGGTCGGCACCGACTCGCACACCACCATGGTCAACGGCCTCGGCGTGCTCGGCTGGGGCGTCGGCGGCATCGAGGCCGAGGCCGCCATGCTCGGCCAGCCGGTCTCCATGCTGATCCCGCGCGTCGTCGGCTTCAAGCTCACCGGCGAGCTGCGGCCCGGCACCACCGCCACGGACCTCGTGCTCACCATCACCGAGATGCTGCGCAAGCACGGCGTGGTCGGCAAGTTCGTCGAGTTCTACGGCGAGGGCGTCGCGGCCACCAGCCTGGCCAACCGCGCCACCATCGGCAACATGTCGCCGGAGTTCGGCTCCACCGCCGCGATCTTCCCGATCGACGACGAGACCCTCAACTACCTGCGCCTGACCGGCCGTTCCGGCCAGCAGGTGGCCCTCGTCGAGGCGTACGCCAAGGAGCAGGGCCTCTGGCTCGACCCGAAGACCGAGCCCGACTTCTCCGAGAAGCTGGAGCTGGACCTCTCCACGGTCGTCCCCTCCATCGCCGGACCCAAGCGCCCCCAGGACCGCATCGTCCTGGCCGAGGCGGCCCAGCAGTTCGCGCTCGACGTGCTCAACTACGTCGACGTGGTCGACGAGGCGGGCAAGGAGTCCTTCCCGGCCTCCGACTCCCCGGCGGTCGCCCCCAACGGCACCCCGTCGAACCCGATCACCGTCACCGCCCCCGACGGCACGAGCTACGAGCTGGACCACGGCGCGGTGACGGTCGCGGCCATCACCTCCTGCACCAACACCTCCAACCCGTACGTCATGATCGGCGCCGCCCTGGTCGCCAAGAAGGCGGTCGAGAAGGGCCTCGCCCGCAAGCCGTGGGTCAAGAGCACCCTCGCCCCGGGTTCGAAGGTCGTCACCGACTACTTCGAGCGGGCCGGCCTCACGCCGTACCTGGACAAGCTCGGCTTCAACCTCGTCGGTTACGGCTGCACCACCTGCATCGGCAACTCCGGCCCGCTGCCGGAGGAGGTCTCCAAGGCCGTCAACGACCACGACCTCGCCGTCACCTCGGTGCTCTCCGGCAACCGCAACTTCGAGGGCCGGATCAACCCCGACGTCAAGATGAACTACCTGGCCTCCCCGCCGCTGGTGGTCGCCTACGCCATCGCGGGCTCCATGAAGGTGGACATCACCCGGGACGCCCTCGGCGCGGACCAGGACGGCAACCCGGTCTACCTGAAGGACATCTGGCCCTCCGAGGCCGAGGTCAACGAGGTCGTCGCGAGCGCCATCGGCGAGGACATGTTCGCCACGTCCTACAGCGACGTCTTCGCGGGCGACGCCCAGTGGCAGTCGCTGCCGGTGCCGACCGGGAACACCTTCGAGTGGGACGCCGAGTCCACCTACGTCCGCAAGCCCCCGTACTTCGAGGGCATGGGCATGGAGCCGACGCCGGTCGAGGACATCGCCGGCGCCCGGGTGCTCGCCAAGCTGGGCGACTCGGTCACCACCGACCACATCTCCCCGGCCGGCGCCATCAAGGCCGACACTCCGGCCGGCCAGTACCTCACCGGACACGGCGTGGAGCGCCGCGACTTCAACTCCTACGGCTCGCGCCGAGGCAACCACGAGGTCATGATCCGCGGCACGTTCGCCAACATCCGCCTGCGCAACCAGATCGCGCCGGGCACCGAGGGCGGCTACACCCGCGACTTCACGCGCGCCGACGGGCCGGTCTCCTTCATCTACGACGCCTCGCGCAACTACATCGAGCAGGGCGTCCCGCTCGTCGTCCTCGCGGGCAAGGAGTACGGCTCCGGCTCGTCCCGCGACTGGGCGGCCAAGGGCACCGCGCTGCTCGGCGTCAAGGCCGTCATCGCCGAGTCCTACGAGCGCATCCACCGCTCGAACCTGATCGGCATGGGCGTCCTGCCGCTCCAGTTCCCGGAGGGCCAGACCGCCGCGACCCTCGGCCTGACCGGCGAGGAGACCTTCTCCTTCTCCGGCGTGACCGAGCTGAACGACGGCGCCGTCCCGCGCACGGTGAAGGTCACCACCGACACCGGCCTGGACTTCGACGCGGTCGTCCGCATCGACACCCCCGGCGAGGCGGACTACTACCGCAACGGCGGCATCATGCAGTACGTGCTGCGCCAACTTGTCGGTTCTTGACCTGATGTGAACGAGCGTCCTGCCCCTGCATCTCGCGCGGGGGCAGGGCGCTCGCATGCGAGGGGGCGCGGGCGGTGTGGCGCAGGGCGGCGGCGATGTTGGTGTGGTCCTGGCGGTGGACGCCGATGGCGGGGTTGCGCAGGCCGGCCATGATGCTTGGGAGGCGGCCGACATAGATCTCGGAGTCGTCCTCGCGGAAGGTGCGGTCGCGGACGTGGTGCAGAAGATTTTCGGACATCCCTTAGCCGCCCCTAATCCGTGGCTTCCGGGTGCCGGAGGCTTGCGTAGACCAGCCACACCTTTCGGTTTTCTTCGTCGACTAAGGGCTGTCCCGTTAGTGATCTTCGAGTCGTCTCGGGCATGGCGGGCTGCCGTTCGGCCCGCTGTCTATTCGGCGAGGGCGAGGTTGTGCATCCGGGCGATGCCGAGCATGGCGTGGTGGACTCCGTCTCCTTTGAGGCGGCAGTCGCGGAGGATCTTCCACGTCTTCATGCGGGCGAAGACGTGCTCGACGCGGGCGCGGACCTTCTTGTGTGACTTGTTGTGTTCCTCTTTCCAGGCCGGGAGTTCGGCCTGGCCGCGCTCTCGGCGGTGCGGAATGACGAGTCCGGTGCCCGGGTAGCCGCCGTCGGCGATCGTGACGGTGTCGCCCACGGCAGCCTTGGTACCGGATTCCTCCCACGCCCTGCAGTCGTTGCGGTTCCCGGCGAGAGGCCGGCCGACCACGACGACCAGGCGGGTGTCCGCGTCGATGACGACCTGGTGGTTGGTGGAGTACCGGTAGTTCTTCGACTTCTCGGCGATGGTGTGGTCGCGGGTGGGGACCAGGGTGCCGTCCACGATGAGCACAGTGTCCTTGGCGAACCGCTTGCGGGGCTGGAGAGCGAGCATCGGCCCGAGGTGGTCGATGATCCGGTCCGCCGCCGACTTGGACACCCCGAACAGTGGGGCGAGCTGCCGCATGGTCAGGTTCGTGCGCCAGTACGCCGCGACCAGCAGGGCCCGGTCCTCCAGCGGCAGCGACCAAGGCCGGCCCTTGCGGACCGCGTCCGCACCCTCGCGCCGCAGAACCGTCACCAGCTTCCCGAAGGCACGCGGGCTCAGCCCGGTGAACGGGGCTATCCAGGACGGCTCCGACGCCGTGATCACACCAGCCACATCAAGATCATCCCATCCGCGACCAGCACTTACGGGACAGCCCTTAGGTACCAGAGTCGGCCGCCGCCGGTGACCTCGATCTGCCACTGCGGAAGCTGCTTGCCGTAACTGCAGATCCTCTCCGACAGGAGACCGCCTGCGGCGGTCAGCCGAAGTGGAAGCCGGTGTAAAACCAGGAGACGTCAGGGCTGGTCACGTCGCCGTCCCCTGGGAAAAGCATGAGCCCCACCGTGTCTCCCTTCGCTTGCCTGGTGCACGGGATCAGTCGCAGGTCGAGGCGTGGGCAACTGAAATGATCTGCCGCATGGCTGGTGTGATCACGGCGTCGGAGACTTTCTGGATAGCCCTGTTCACCGGGCTGAGCCCGCGCCAGTTCAACAAGCTGATTACCGCGCTGCGGCGCGAGGGTGCTGACCCGGTCCGTAAGGGCCGGCAGTGGTCGTTGCCCTTGGAGGGTCGGGTTCTGCTGGTCGCCGCGTACTGGCGCACGAACCTCACCCTGCGGCAATTGGCGCTCTTGTTCGGGGCGTCGAAGTCGGCCGCGGACCGGATCATCGACCACTTCGGTCCCCTGCTCGCGCTCCATCCCCGGCAGCGGTTCCGCGAGGGCACCGTGCTGATCGTGGACGGCACCCTGGTTCCCACCCGTGACCACACTATCGCCGAGCAGTCAAAGAACTACCGGTACTCCACCAACCACCAGGTCGTCATCGGTGCCGACACCCGGCTCGTCGTCGCTGTCGGCCGACCGTGCACCGGCAACCGCAACGACTGCAAGGCATGGGAGCTCTCCAGAGCGAAGGGCGCGGTCGGCCGCACCACGGTGATCGCGGACGGCGGCTACCGCGGCACCGGCCTGGTCATCCCGCACCGCCGCGAACCCGGCCGGGCCGACCTCCCGGACTGGAAAGAAAAGCACAACGCCTCGCACCGCAAGGTCCGAGCCCCCGCGTCGAGCACGCCTTCGCCCGCATGAAGACCTGGAAGATCCTCCGCGACTGCCGCCTCAAAGGCGACGGCGTCCACCACGCCATGCTCGGCATCGCCCGCCCGCACAACCTCACCCTCGCCGGATGACCGGGAAACGACGCTGGTCAACTGGCATGCCGTGGACCATTACGGGACAACGCCCAGCCGACGTCCTACTGACCTTGAATGCGTGATGTCGTCATGATGGCTGGCGTCGGAGGCGGTGCCGGTGAGGCGGCCGTCGAGGACGTCGGGGCGGTACTGGAGCTGGCGTAGGCCGCGTCGGACTGCGCTGATCGCGTCGTCGGGGTCGGCGAAGGCACGGTTGGCTAGTGGTGCGTCGCAGGACGGACCAGATGCCTTCGACCGGATTGAGGTCGGGTGCGTAGGGCGGCAGTCGGTAGACGGTGAGCCAGTCGCGGTCGGCGATGTAGCGGCGCATCCCGGCCGGCTGGTGGGTGTTGAGATTGCCCCAGACCAGCACGATCGGGCCGCCGAGCTGCTGGTGCGCGCTCTGGATCAGGTCGCGGTAGTCCTTCCGGGAGAAGCTCTTGCGCCCGTCGGGCCGGGTGCCTGGGCGGGGCGGCCGGTAGATCAGCCGTGAGGATTTGCCGGTCTTGTAGCAGGCCAGGGCGGCCACCGATAAGCGGCGGCGGGAGCGGCCCCGCACGCGGATCACCGGGGCGTGGCCGCGGTGGGACCAGTTGCGGGTGGTCGGCGGCGTCATCGAGAATCCGGCCTCGTCCTCGAAGGCGAGCCAGGCGTCGAGCGCCGCCATGGTTCTTCCACGCTCGGCCAGGTCTCCTTCGCCCAGCCGGTCACCCCGGTCTCGTCCCGCTCGATCGTCCGCCGGGCGGGGACCTGGCAGCTCCAGCGGTGCCGCTTGAGCAGGGTGGCCACCCCTTGCACGGTGCAGCTCTTGTGGGAGCGGCGTCCGGTCAGCGTCTTGATCCACGACAGGGTCCAGTCTGGTCCGCCCAGCCGTGCGCCACCGGTCCCTTGGCCAGTTCCTGCTCCAGCACGGCGAACAGTTCGTCACTGAGCAGCGGCAACGAGGCCGGTCCTCTGGAGGTCAGGGCTCTCGGCCCGCCCTGGAACCAGGCATTGCGCCAGCGCTGTACCGACCGGACGCTGCCCCGCAGGTCGTGCGCGACCGCGGTCTCATCACCCTGGACGAACCGCTCGGCCGCCTCCATCCTCACCTTCTCCCGGAAGGCCCGCCGCTCGTCGGTCAGCCCGCCCCCTTGCGCATACCTCCTGCAATCGGCATACCGCAGGGATCAAGGACCGTCAGCCCCTCCGACACCACGCTTTGAAGGTCAGTAACTACACAGGAATGCGGCCTGGCTTGTGAGACCAGCCTCTCCTTGACCACCTGTCATTCGACGGCCAATCTGGTCGCCTCAGCTCCTCCTGCCAGGCTGGGTAGCTGGGCTGGATGTCGCACGCCAGGTGACGGACATCACATCACCTTGCCGTTCGCGTCACTCCCCTTATGCCTATGTGTCGCATTTACCTTTTTCTTACCTGAGATACCTTCACATGACCATCACGGGTGTGATGTATGCATGAAGTGAAGGAACCGGAGAATCAAGATGGTTCGCAAGCCTGCGTCAGACAGACGCAGACTCCTATGGTCGCGAGAGAGCGCTCGCTGGATAGCCGGAGGTCTCTCACTGGCCTTGGCTGTGACCGTGCTCGACGGTGCGTATCTCGCAACCGCCGTCGAGCCTCAGGCGCTGAACGCGCCGCACAAGGCGGCGGCGCCGACTCAGGCCGCAGACATCCCGTCAGCACGCGTGGCCGCCCGTCTGTCCGGTAAGAGAGTCGAGGCGCTCTCCGAGCGTACGGAGACCTCTATCACGTGGGTGAACAAGGACGGTTCGCTCACGACCGAACTCACCGCTGGACCGGTCCGGTTCAGGGACAAGGTCACAGGGAACTGGCGTGATGTCGCCCTCGACCTGGTCCAGACGGGCGACGGCACTGTTGAGCCCAAGGGACACCCGCGCGGACTGAAACTGGCTGGTGAAACTGGCAAGCCTGCGGCCTCCCTGTCGACCGCCCGCGGCGCCCAGCCCACCGACCTGGTGACGCTCGGAGACGGAGATCAGCAGATCACCCTCCAGTGGAAGGGCGGGCTGCCCAAGCCGAAGCTCGACGGGACGCGGGCCGAGTACGTCAATGCCGTACCCGGCGCCGACGTAGTCGTTGAGGCCACGCGTACCGGTTTCGAGCAGTACGTCGAGATCAAGCAGCGCCCCGGCTCGGGCGGCTACTCATACACCCTGCCTCTGAAGGCCAAGGGCCTGAAGACGAAGCAGTTGGCCGACGGCAGCGTGTTGTTCACCGACAGAAAGAACACCAAGCGGGCTGTGATGCCCGCACCGGTGATGTGGGACGCGTCTGTCGACAAGCGGTCCGGTGAGCACACCCGCAAGGCCAAGGTGGGTCTGAAGGTGGTGCAGAAGGGCTCATCCGTCGACCTCGTAGTCACTCCTGACGCCCAGTTCCTGGCCGACCCGGACACTGTGTTCCCCGTCACGGTCGACCCGTCCACCTCGTCGCTGTCCAACGTCTTCGACACCTATGTGCAGCAGGGTGAAACGGTCGACTGGTCGGCGGACACCGAGCTTGACCTGGGCAACCCGGGCACCAAGAACGCGGACGGAACGCCGCGCATCGCCCGGTCCTTCATCTCCTGGAACACCACACCGATCCAGGACGCCCTGGTTCTGAACGCCAAGTTGTCGCTGTGGAACTTCCACTCGAGCAACACCGACTGCAAGCTCTACCCGTGGGAAGTTTGGTCCACTGGCGCTGCCTCGACGTCGTCGCGCTGGACTGCGCAGCCCTCGTGGATCGCGAAGAAGGCGACCTCGACGGAGACCCGTGGCAACGCCGGGTGCTCCACCCAGCCGGACGGCTGGATCAACGCCGATGTGACGACGTTGGTGCAGGAGTGGGCGTCGGCCAAGGCCACGCGCAGTCACCTGGGTCTGCGGGCCTCCGACGAGGCCGCGGCTGCCCAGTGGAAGCGCGTGAACTCTGCCAACGCCGCCTCCTACCCGCCCAACCTGGTCGTGAACTACAACTACCGGCCGCGCACCGGCACCAAGCAGGAGGCCGGTCCGCCGTACTTCTCCTACAGCGGCGCGTACGTCGTCAACACCACCACGCCGACATTGCGGGACACGTTCGCGGACCCGGACAACGACAAGGTCCAGGGCTTCTTCCAGATCGCCGACAACGCCACTGGCACCCAGGTCGGCTCCAACCTCTCTTCGTCGTTCGTACCGGCCGGACAGCCGGCCTCGGTGACCGTCCCTGCCGGGTTGCTGACCAACGGCAGGACGTACAAGTTCCGCACCACCTCCTACGACGGCACGCACTACAACCTCGGCTGGTCGGCGTGGAAGACGTTCACCGTCGACACCACCGCTCCTTCCGCCCCCGCGAACGTCACCTCTACCGGCTACCCGACGACTGCCTGGGTCAAGGGAGTCGGGCAGGCGGGCATTTTCACCATCACCCCGCCCGCCGGAACCGACCACAACTGGCTGGAGTGGTCCCTGGACGGCGTGACCTGGACGAAGGTCGCGACCGGCGGCTCCAGTGCCGACAAGGCAGTGTCCATCACTCCGCCCAAGAACGGCACTCATACTCTCCAGGTGCGGTCCGTCGACAAGGCGGACAACAAGTCCGAGGCGATCGAGTACACCTTCCACGCCGGTCCCGGTGGCTTCGTGCAGCCCGCTGACGGTGAGCGCACCGCCCGCCGTCTGGCGCTGGTCGCCGAGGCCGATGCGGCCAAGTACGACAAGGTCTCCTTCTCCTGGCGTCGTTCCGAGGCGGATGCCTGGGTGACGATCCCGGCAGGGGATGTGACGCAGGCCGGCCAGCCGCTGGCGTCGTGGCCGGTTGCTCTGACCGGTGGCAAGAACGCTCAGCTCGTCTGGGACGCCACCAGTACCGTCGACCCGGACGGCAGCATCGAGATCAAGGCAGACTTCACCGGGCCGAACAGTGCGTCGGGCAGCACGGAGCCGCTCACGGTCATCGTCGACCGCAATGCGCAGGGTGCCGCACCGACCCGAGTTGGTCCGGGCGCGCTGAACCTGCTCACGGGCGACTTCACGCTCTCCGAGTCGGAGGCGTCCTACTTCGGTCTGTCTGTCTCCCGTACGTCGTCTTCGCGTCAGCCCGACTCAAGGGCGGAGGACGACGGTCAGGTCGCGATCTTCGGCAATGAGTGGTCCTCGGGCATTTCGGCGGAGACCAGCGGGTCGGACTACGCCTACGTTCGTAAGGTGTCGGACACCGCCGTCGATGTGGTGACGAACAACGACGACGTCGTGCACTTTACGGCGAACGCTGCGAAGACAAGCTGGATCGCTGAGCCCGGCGCGCAGAAGCTCACTCTTGTGGGCAGTCTGACCGGTCAATTCACGCTCACCGAGACGGATGGCTCGGTCACGGTGTTCAGCAAGCTGGACGCTGCCCTGCCGGTGTGGAACATCTCGTCGACCATGCTGGACGGCAAGAGTGACTCGACCACGACGGTGGTCTCCGAGACCGTCAGCGTCAATGGAGCCAAGCTCGCCCGGCCTAAGCGGATCGTCGCGCAGAGCTCAGCGGTGGCGTCCGCCACCTGCGCCGCCACCCCGGCGACCAAGGGCTGCCGTGTGATGGAGTTCGTCTACGCCGTCTCGACGACGGCCACGCTCGACTCCTTCGGTGACTACACGGGCCGGGTCAAGGAGATCCGCTTCTGGTCCACCGAGCCAGGGGCCTCCGCAGCGACATACAAGGCGTTGCAGCAGTATGCGTACGACAGCACCGGTCGGCTGCGGCAGGCTTGGAACCCGCAGATCTCGCCCGCTCTGAAGACGACCTACGACTACGACAGCACCGGCCGCGTCATCAAGTACAACGCGCCCGGCGACTTGCCGTGGACCTTCACCTACGGTAAGGCCGGTTCCGGCAGCGCAGCCGGTGACGGCATGCTCCTTGAGGCGGCACGGCCCTCGCTCAAGCAGGGCACCGCCGACGTGATCGAAGGCGAGGCCGTCACCAGCATCGTCTACGACGTTCCGCTGACGGGGACCAATGCCCCGTACGCGATGGGGGCGGCTGATGTAAAGGCATGGGGACAGATCGACGCGCCCACCGACGCCACCGCCATCTTCCCGCCCGACGCTACGCCTGCTTCGCACACGGGTGGCGATCTGACCGCTGGAACCTACCGGCGGGCATCCATCCAGTACCTGGGTGTTTCGGGTGAGGCGGTCAACTCCGTTTCTCCCGGCGGCCATGTCAGTACTAGCGAGCACGACCGCTTCGGCAATATCGTGCGCGAACTGACGCCGGGGAACCGTTCCCTGGCGCTGGGTCTCACTGCGGCAGACCGGGCCGACCAGGCGGAGTTGGGCATCGCCCAGCTCTCCGGCGCCGAGCGGGCGGAGCTGCTGTCCACGCGGCGGATCTACGATGCCGCCGGCACCCGCAAGCTGGAGGAGTTCGCCCCTCTGCACCGGCTGGAATTGACCAGCGATCTCAAGTCGGGCACCACGACCTTGGTGTCCGCCGGTACCTCTGTACTCGGCCGGTCCTGGGCCGTGAACGTGTACGACGAGGGACGCCCGACGGACGGCACGGCCACGGTCAAGGACCAGGTCACCCGCACTATCACTGGTGTCCAGGTTCGTGAGCACCCCTCGGTCCAGGGTGAGCAGCGCATCACGCAGACTGTCTACGACTGGGTGATCGGCCTGCCGGTCAAGAGCATCCAGGACCCCGACGGTCTGGCCCTGACCACCGTCACCGAGTACGACAGCCAGGGCCGCGTCCGCAAGGAGATTCCTCCGGCAGCGATGGGGACCGACGCCGCGACCCAGGTGACGACGTACTGGTCCGCAAGTGGCAGTGGCTCCTGCGCCGGCCGACCCGAGTGGGCGGATCTGCTGTGCTCCACCGGTCCGGCCGGCACGGTCACCGGGGGCGGTTCGAACCCGGCGGAACTGGTCACCTCCACCACTGAATACAACTGGTGGGGCGGCACGGCCAAGGTCACGGAAACGGCCAACGGCGTAACGCGCACCACCACCACGAGCTACGACGGTGGCGGCCGGCCGGTCAAGTCGACGGTCACTGGCGGACTCGGCGCTGCGCTCCCGGAGGTCACGACGGAGTACAGCCAGGACAGCGGCCGTCCTGTCAAGACGGTGTCGACCACGGGTGGCACGATCACGCGTGTCTTCGACAAGCTGGGACGCCAGATCTCGTACACCGACGCCGACGGCGGCGTGACTACGGTGGAGTTCGACAAGCTGGACCGCCCGGTCAAGGTGGCCGACTCCGTTCCCTCGACGACCACCTACACCTATGACGACGCTGCCGAACCCCGCGGTCTCGCAACCTCCTTCACGGACTCCGTCGCAGGCGTGTTCCGCACGTCGTACGACGCCGACGGATCCGTTGTCCGCGAGACCTTGCCGGGGGGTTTCTCCCTGAACCAGGAGAAGGACCCGACGGGCTCGGCTGTCTCGCGTGTCTACACGAGGGACAGCGACGGCACCGTCGTCTACTCGAACCGGACCACGGAATCGGTGCACGGACAGGTGACCAGCCAGGCCGGCTGGTCCGAGCAGTCCTACACTTACGACGCGCCGGGCCGTCTCACGAGTGTCGACGACACCGCCGACACCGTCTGCACACGGCGGGTCTACGGGTTCGACAAGCGAAGCAACAGGACCACGCTGACCACCGCCGTCGCAGCACCCGGACTGGACTGCACAAGCACCGGAGGCACCGCCCGGACAACCGCCTACGACAGCGCGGACCGCGTCGTCGGCACCGGCTGGACCTACGACGCGCTCGGCCGCGCGACGTCCGTCCCCGGCCACGGCACGCTCGGCTACTACGCCAACAACCTGGCTTACCAGCAGACGGCGAACGGCCAGCGCCAGACCTGGCAACTGGACGCCGACCTGAGGTTCCGGTCGTGGAAGGTGGAGAAGGGCAGCGGCACGTCCTGGACCCAGACGGCGTCCAAGGTCAACCACTACGACAGTGACGACGACACCCCGCGCTGGATCGTCGAGGACACGTCCACCGGAGCGGTGACCCGCAACATCCAGGTCGCCACCGGCGGTCTGGCGGCGACCACGGGCGCGTCCGGCGACACTGTTCTGCAGCTGACGGACCTTCACGGGGATGTCGCGCTGCAGCTTCCACTGGACGCCAGCGCGGCCCCGGTGGTGCTGGACAACGACGAGTACGGCAATCCACGGGGCGGACAGTCCGCCACGCGGTACGGCTGGCTCGGCGAGAAGCAGCGGTCGACGGAGACCCTCACCGGTCTCACGCTGATGGGCGTGCGCCTCTACGATCCGGCTGGAGGACGCTTCCTGCAGCCTGACCCGATTCCGGGCGGTTCCGCCAACGCGTACGACTACTCCAACGCGGACCCGTGCAACTCGACCGACACCGACGGCATGAGCCCCAAGTGCGGCAAGCGCCGCATCAAGAACGGCTACGGCATGCGTATCATCGTCAGCCGACGTGGCGGCGGTGTCGCGAAGAACGGTTACCGTTACATGGGCTACTACATCAACGTCCAGGTCACGGGCTTCGCAAATCGCTATCTCGCGTTCTATAACGCCACCTACGCGGAGACGTGGGGAACGCCTCCGGGCAAGCGCGGCAAGATGCGCAAGCTCCAGTCAAAGGGCAGTTGGATGAATCTGGGTAAGCTGGGCTGGGCCGTCCACTACAACATCCAGGTGAAGCCGGGCACCCGCATCTGGACCTACGGAGCGGTCTTCGTCTCCGGCTGGAACGGATATGCGGCCGACATGTCCTACTCCTGCACGGCTGCGAGCTGACGAAATACGAGGGCGGCTAACCCGGACCATGTGAGCCAGCCGTCCATCAGCTCAACCTCGTAGAACCGGTGTGGCGCGCCTATTCGGCGCGCCGCACCGGCACCGCCCTGAACGGCACGGAGAAAGCCGAAAACACGAGAAAGTGCATGATCATGACACAAGCCATGGCTGACATCGCCAGATCTGCCCTTCAGCAGGGGCGCGCGGTCATCTCCGACGAAACGGCCAAGCGGCCGGCAACTATCCTCTGTTGCTCTCCAGTTGTCGCCGATGTCTGGATCAGCGGACGGCTCGGCTTCGTTCTTCTCCTGCACCGGAGGCATGACGGTCTCGTGGGCGAAGAGCTGTACTACTCCCTACGCAGCGAGGACGGCGTTTGGGACCGACCCGACCACCTCAGTGGCAGCATCGTCGGGTGGGACACCCCCGCTGTCGAAGACGCACTCGCCGGGGCGTCGATGTCCGTGGTCGCCGACTCCGAGTCCCTGATCTACACCGGACGCGCCCCGAACGCTGATGACGGCGAGCGGGTCAAGATCTATGAATTGCTGATTAGCAGCAACGCCGAACTCATCGAGATCGAGTGCTTCTCGCCTGCCTCTCCTACTCCGGCATTCATCAGCCGAGAGGTGACAGGCCCCTTGATGCTTCTCGTCCTGCTGCCCGGTGAACGCATGCGCGTCCACACGGCGCGCCGAGAAAAGTCGTCGCTGAGACGACTTGGTGGCGTACTGGACCTGCACAACGTGGAGCAGTGACGTTGGGCCGCACGAGGACGTTGCCTTTCCCGGATTTTAAGACGCCCCAGGCAGATGGCCTGGGGCGTCGGCGTTCCCGCGTCAGGCGGACTGGGCTCGCACTGCTGGACGAGTCGATGCAGCAGGTGCGTGGCTGTGCCCGCCTTGTGCGCACCAGGGCTTGAGGCGCCCAAGGACTGACTGGGCGGCTATCGGCGGAGATGCTACTGACCTTGAATGCGTGACTGCTCGACACGGCGGAGAAGCAGTACGTGCTGCGCAACCTGATCCGCAAGCAGACGGCAGCCGGGTCCGCGAGGAGGCGGCAGCCTGATCCGCACGCGGGCGACAGCCGGGTCCGGAGGCAGGCGACAGCCGGGCCGTGCAGAACGCGGGCCGCGTCCCCCACGAGGGGGGCGCGGCCCGCGTCGTGCGTCCCGGCCGCGGGGGCGACGGGGAGGGCCCCGGCGACGGGGAAGCACAGGGGCGCGCAGGTGCAGGGGGTGCGGGGAGGCAGAAACGGCGGGGGAGTCCGCCCGGGTGGCGCGCGGGGGAGTCCGCCCGGGTGGCGCCCGGGGAAATCCGCCCGGGTGGTGCCGGCTTGTGGCGACCGGGGCACGACAACGTTGTCTGCACGGACTGCCCCCGACTGTACCGGCGAGACGGACAACGATGTCAACCCAGTCGACGCGTCCGCTCCCGCTCGCGCCGGCAGCCGTCCGGGCGGCGCGGCACGCGGTCTTCCGCTCCGCGGCCGGTGCGCGCTAGCCTCCCCGAGGCTTGTGCGACCCGTGGTGCGACCCCGTCCCGAGGAGGGGCCGCGTCATGCGCTTCCGTCCCCTGTCCCTGCTGCTGGCCGCGGTGCTCGCGGCCGGCGGCGCCACGCCCGCCCTGGCGGCGACCGCCGCGCCCGACAGACCCGCGCCCGCCCTGGTCGCGGATCCGACCCCGTACGTCGACCCGCTGATCGGCACGAAGAACGGCGGCAACGTCTTCCCCGGCGCCGTCGTGCCGTTCGGCATGCTCTCCTTCAGCCCCGAGAACACCCGGGGCGACGCCACGAGGACCGCCGCGCCCGGCGGCTACCAGTACGACGCCACGCGCGTCCGCGGCTTCAGCCTGACCCACATGTCCGGCACCGGCTGCGCCGGCGGCAGCGGCGACGTCCCGTTCTTCCCGTACCCGGGCGAGGTCACCGCCTCGCCCGCCGCGGACACGAAGAACGCCGTCTACGCCTCCGACTTCCGCCACTCCGACGAGACCGCCGAGCCCGGCCGCTACAAGGTCGGCCTCGCCTCCGGGGTGACCGCCGACCTCACGGCCACCGCGCGCACCGGCTCGGCCCGCTTCGCCTACCCGGCAGGCAAGCCCGCCTCGCTGCTGATCCGCACCTCCGACTCCGAAGCAGGCTCCACCGCCTCCACGGTCGCCATCGACCCGGCCCGGCGCACCGTCTCCGGCTCCGTCACCTCCGGGGACTTCTGCGGCTACCTCGACCCCGAGGGCCGCCGCGCCTACTACACCCTCTACTTCACCGCCCGCTTCGACCGCGCGTTCACCGCGACCGGCACCTGGCAGGACGACCGGCTGACCCCGGGATCGACCTCCGCGTCCGGCGGCACGGGCGGCTTCGCCCAGGGCGGACGGCCCGTGCCCGGCAAGGGCGCCGGCGGCTACGTCGAGTTCGCCCCCGGAGACGGCCCGGTCGGCGTCAAGGTCGGGATCTCCTATGTCAGTCCGGCCGGCGCCGCGGCGAACCTGGCGGCCGAGAACCCGCCGAAGCGCTCCTTCGCGTCCGTCCAGAACGCCGCCCGCCGCGCCTGGCGGGACCGGCTGGCCGCCGTCCGGGTCGGCGGCGGCACGGACGAGGAGCGCACCGCCTTCTACACCGCGCTCTACCACGCCTCGCTGCACCCCAACGTGATCAGCGACGCCGACCGCCGCTACCGCGGCCCCGACGACCGGGTGCACGCCGTCGCCCGCGGCCACCGGGCCCAGTACGGCACCTTCTCCGGCTGGGACGTCTACCGCGACCAGGTGCAGCTCCTCACCCTGCTCGATGCGCGCACCGGCTCCGACGTCGCCCAGTCGCTGTACGAACTGTCCCGGGAGAACGGCGGAGTCTGGGACCGCTGGCTGCACGGGGCGAGCGGGACCCACGTCATGAACGGCGACCCGTCGCCCACCGCGCTCGCCGGCATCCGCGCCTTCGGCGGCGCCGACTTCGACCTGCGCGGCGCCCTCGCCTCCCTGGTGAAGGCGGCCACCGTGCCGACCGCGCAGGACCTTTCCGCGGCGGGCAAGCCGGTGCTGTCGGCGGGGCAGCGGCCCTCCCTGGACAAGTACCTGAAGCTGCACTACATGCCGTCCGTCTCCAACGCCTGGGGCGGCGCCGCCGAGACTCTGGAGATGTCCACCGCCGACTTCTCCCTCTCCCAACTCGCCGCCGCAGCCGGGCAGAAGCACACTGCCGCCGCCTTCGCCGCACGCTCCCAGTGGTGGCAGAACAACTTCGACGTCGCCGCCGACCCCTCGGGCGGCTACATCGCCGACCGCACCGCGGACGGCAGTTGGGCCCGCGGCTTCACCCCGGACACCGGCAGCGGCTTCGTCGAGGGCACGGCCGCCCAGTACACCTGGATGGTGCAGCACGACCCGGCCGGCCTGTTCGCGGCCATGGGCGGCCGCACGACGGCCCTCGCCCGGCTGGACTCCTTCTTCCACAACGCCGACGGGAGCTGGGCGTTCACCGGCAGCGGCGGGACCAAGTCCGAACTGGACAACGAGCCCTCCCTCAACGTCCCCTACCTGTACGACTACGCGGGCGCCCCGTACAAGACGCAGGAGACCGTCCGCGCCGCCATGCGCCAGTTGTGGTCGACCCAGCCGGGCGGCATCCCGGGCAACGACGACCTGGGCGCCATGTCCGCCTGGTACGTCTTCTCCGCGCTCGGCATGTACCCGCAGGTCCCCTCCCGCGCCGAACTCGTGCTCGCCTCACCGCTGTTCCCCCGCGCCGAGATCCACCGCCCGCACGGCCGGGACATCTCCGTGCGCGCCCGGGGAGCGTCGGCCGGGGCGCCCTACGTGCGGTCGCTGACGGTGAACGGCCGCGTCAGCGAACGCCCGTGGCTGCCGGCCTCCTTCGTCCGGGACGGCGGGCGGCTGGACTACACCCTGTCGGCCGCCCCCGACCGCGCCTGGGGCAGCGCCCGCTCGGCCGCTCCGCCCTCCTTCCGGCGGGGCGAGCAGCCCTACCAGATCGGCGTCGGCCCGACCTCGGCGACCCTGGCGCCCGGCCAGAGCGCCAAGACCGTCGTCCGGGCGCGGTCGCTGCGCGGCGGCCGCGGGCCCGAGGTCCGCTTCCGCGTCCAGACCCCGCCCGGCGTCACCGCCAGCCCCGCCGAGGGCACGGTGACCGGCGGCGCGCAGGAGATCGCCCTCACCGCAGGCCGGGACACCGCGCAGGGCTTCTACGACGTGAAGGTGACCGTCGCCTACGGCGGCGTCTCGTACACGCAGCCGGTGACCCTGACGGTGGCGGCCCCCGGCTCGCTGCTCGCCGCCTACGACGACACCGGCGTCTCCGACGACACGGGCGACCACGCCGAGGCGGACTACGACGGCGGCGGCTGGAGCTACTCCCGCCAGGCGCTCGCGGCGGCCGGGCTCGCCCCCGGCGGCCGGGGCGCGGTGGACGGCCTCGCCTTCACCTGGCCCGACTCGCCCAGCGGCCGCCCGGACAACGCGGCCGCCGCCGGGCAGACGATCACACTGCCCGACTCCCCGTCCGCACTGTCCTTCGTGGGCAGCGCGGTCAACGGCGACCAGCGGGCCCAGGCGACCGTCACATACACCGACGGCACCGCCGGCAGCGCCGACGCGTCCCTCACCGACTGGACCGTCGGCGGGGGCGGCGGCGCCGTCCAGTACGGCAACGAGGTCGTGGCCAGGACGCCGTACCGCAACGTGTCCGGGGCCGGCCAGGACCCGGTGGCCACGTACGTCTTCGCCACCCGGCCCTTCCAGGCCCCGGCGGGCAAGCGCATCGCGTCGGTGACCCTGCCGGACGACGCCGACCTGCACGTGTTCGCGCTCGCGGTGCGGTGACCGGCTGAGCGACGCGAAGGGGCGGGCCCAGCGGGCCCGCCCCTTCGTCGTGCGGCGCGTGGATCAGGCCAGCAGCTCCACCTCCGCCAGCGTCGACGAGCCGTCCAGCACCAGCCGGTACTTGGCATAGGCGCCCGGCGCGGAGACGGTGAACGGCCGGGTCTGCCGGTCCCAGGCGAAGGACTGCCCGGAGCGTCGGTCCAGCGTCTTCCAGTGCGTGCCGTCGGACGAGCCCTGCAGCTTCCACCCCGTCGGCGCCTTGGTCCGGTCGCCCGAGGAGGTCAGGGTGTACTGCACCACCTTGACGGCGCCGGACACCGGCAGGTCGGCCGAGGTCACCGTGGCGTCCGTGGCGGAGGTGTCGTCGAACAGCGCGCCGTCGCCCTTCAGCACGTCCGCCCGGGGGGTGGGCGCCGCGCCGCCCTGGGTGATCGACACCGGCGCCGCGTTCCGCCCCGTGCCCCATCGCGAGGGCCGCGGGCCCATGGCGAAGTCCAGGACCCCGCCCTTGGACAGCAGCGCGTGCGGGAGGTTCGTGGAGTTCCAGGGCCGCCCGTTGAAGCGGACCCCCTGGACGTACACGTTCCGCGCGTTGTTCCTCGGCGCCCTCACGACCAGGTCACGGCCGTTCTCCAGGTGGACGGTCGCCTTGGTGAACAGCGGCGAGCCGATGCTGTAGTCCCCGCTGCCCATGACCAGCGGGTAGAAGCCGAGCGCGGAGAACAGGTACCAGCCGGACTGCTCGCCGTTGTCCTCGTCGCCGTGGTAGCCCTGCCCGATCTCGCTGCCGAGGTAGAGCCGGGAGAGGACCTCGCGGATCTTCTGCTGCGCCTTCCAGGGCTGACCGGCCGCGTCGTACATGTACGCGACGTGGTGCGCCACCTGGTTGGAGTGGCCGTACTGGCCCATCCGCACGTCGCGCGCCTCGGTCATCTCGTGGATGACGCCGCCGTAGGAGCCGACGAACTGCGCCGAGGCCGTCTCCGGGGTGGCGAAGTAGGCGTCCAGCTTGTCCGCGAGACCCTTCTGACCGCCGTACAGGCCGGCCAGGCCCCGGCTGTCCTGCGGGGCGGTGAAGGCGTAGCCCCAGCCGTCGGTCTCCGTGTAGTCGTAACCCCACACGCGGGGGTCGTACTTCGAGGGGTCCAGGCGCCAGTCGCCCTGCGCGTCGCGGCCCTGGAAGAAGCCCACCCGGCGGTCGAAGAGCTTGACGTAGTCCTGGGCGCGGTTGAGGAGGTACCGCGACTCGTCCGCGTAGTGCCGCTGGCCCGTCTTGCGGTACAGCGCCTCGCCCATCTTCGCGATGCCGTAGTCGTTGACGTAGCCCTCCATCGCCCACGACAGGCCCTCACCGGTGTCGGTGGTGGTGTAGCCGAGGAACGGGGAGGTGCTCATGCCCTTGCGGCCCACCCCGGAGGACGGCGGCACGACCGTGGCGTTCTTCAGGGCCGCGTCGTAGGCGGCCTTCGCGTCCATGGGCACGCCCTTGACGTAGGCGTCGGCGAACGCCACGTCCGAGGAGGTGCCGGTCATCAGGTCGGCGTAGCCGGGGGAGGACCAACGGGAGGTCCAGCCGCCGTCCTTGTACCCCTGCACGAAGCCGTCGGCCATCTCGCCGGCCTTCGACGGCGTCAGCAGCGAGTACGCCGGCCAGGTGGTGCGGTAGGTGTCCCAGAAGCCGTTGTTGACGTACACCTTGCCGTCGACGATCTTCGCGCCGGTGTGGGTCGGGGTGTCCTGGCCGGGCATCGGCGAGAAGGGGGAGGCGTACCGGTCCTTCCCGTCGACCTTCTCGAAGCCCGAGTTCGGGTACAGGTAGAGCCGGTACATGCTGGAGTACAGCGTGGTGAGCTGGTCGGGCGTGGCGCCCTGCACCTCGACCTTGCCCAGCAGCCGGTCCCAGGTGCGCTGGGCGCGCGCCTCGACGGCGCCGAAGGAGGTCCCGTCCGGGATCTCCCGGCTCAGGTTGTCCTTGGCCTGGTCCACGCTGATGAGGGAGGTGGCCAGGCGCAGGGTGACGGTGCGGTCCGAGCCCGCGTCGAAGCGCATGTAGCCCGTGACGCTCTTGCTGGAGGCGTCCTTCACGGGCTTGTCGAAGACGCCGTAGACGAAGAGCCGGGTGGCGCCGGTGGACAGCCCGGACTTCACGTCCGAGTAGCCGGTGACGACGCCGTGCTCCTTGTCCAGGGTGAGGCCCGCCTGCTCGGTGACGTTGTCGAAGACGACGCTCGCGTCGTCGCCCGGGTAGGTGAAGCGCAGCGCCGCCGCGTGGTCGGTCGGGGTCATCTCGGCCTTGAGGCCGTTCTCGAACCGCACGCCGTAGTAGTAGGGGCGCGCGGTCTCGTTCTCGTGCCGGAAGGGCAGCGCGCGGGCGGTGCGGCCGGGGTCCGGGACGCCGGACGCGAGAGACGGCATCACCTGGAAGGTCTGCCGGTCGCCCATCCAGGGGCTCGGCTCGTGGCTGGCGCTGAACGCCTGGATGGTGGGGAGGTTGTCGGCGTTGTTGGCCCGCGCGTAGTCGTACAGCCAGCTCAGCGAGGACGCGTTGGTCACCGGCGTCCAGAAGTTGAAGCCGTGCGGCAGGGCGGTGGCGGGGAAGTCGTTGCCGCGTGAGAAGCTGCCGCTGGAGTTGGTCCCGCGGGTGGTCAGCGCGTAGTCGGACAGGTGCGCCTTCGGCTTCTCGGGCGCGGCCCGGTCCAGGGAGACGTCGTCCAGCCAGCCGCGGAACTTGGCCGGGCCGCTCGGAGAGTCGTAGCCGAGGAGGACGCGGTCGACGGTCTTGCCGGCCGCGACCGAGCCGATTCGCGAGACGACGTTGTTCCACTGGTTGACGTAGAGCGCCTTGGACGCGCCCTGCCCCCGCGGGCTGAGCGGGAAGCCGTGCTGGTCGACGGCGCCCAGCGAGCTGAGGTAGGTGCCGTCGGTGAAGGCGAGGTCGACGGCGACGTTCGTGGCGTCGTAGTCGCGGTCGCCGTCCGCCATCGACGGGTAGAGGCGGTACGACAGCCGGGTGTCACGGGAGACCTTGACGTTCACGTCGAAGATCTTGTTGTAGGAGTAGGCCCGCCCCTTGGTCGTGTGCCGCCCGGCGTAGCGCAGCGCGCGGGCGCCGGTGAAGCCCGCGCCCGCCTTGGCGGTCGGCGAGCCGCTCGGGCCGTGGTCGACGAGGGACAGCATGTCCTGCGGCACGGTGCCGCCGCCGTCGCCGGTGGAGAACTGCACGTCGGCGAGCTGGAGCGCGTCGGCGGCGCCGTTGTTCGCCGTGACGTCGAGCCGGAAGTGCCGGTACTCGGCGGGCTGGGCGAGGTCGTACGTCGTCGTCTGGTACCGCTCGGAGAACGAGGCGCCCGTACGGGTGTCGAGGGTCTTCCAGTCGGCGCCGTCGGCGGAGCCCTGGAGGGTCCAGTCCTTCGGGTCGCGCTCGGCGTGGTCGTTGGCGGACGTGAGGGCGTAGCGGGTGATCCGTACGGCCTTGTCGAGGTCGAACTCGACCCAGCCGGTGGGCTTGAACGTCAGCCACTTGGTGCTCGGCTCGGCGTCGACCAGGTTCTCCTTGACCTCGCCCGCGCCGGTGTTCTCGCCGCTGGCCCGCAGGTCGGTGACGTGGTCGTCCACGTTGCCCGGGATGCCGGTGCTGTAGCCGCCGTCCACCCCCGAGGCGCGCTTGCCGCCGTCCGGCGCGGTGTCGACGGTGTTCAGCCAGTCCGGCGCCGGGTCGCCGGACTCGAACGAGGACGCGAACTGGCGCTGGGCCGCTGGGGCCTTGCCGGGCAGCGCGATCGCCGCCCCCTGGGAACCGGCGGCCATGACGAAGGCGGCCGCCAGGACGACCGCCGGAGTCCATCTGTGCCGTGCTCTGCGCTGCATACGAGGGCACCCTCCCTGGTTCTCCATGACGTCGGACAACGTTGTCAATCCCGACGCAAGCTCCAGTAGGGAGTCAAGTGCGCAGTGGTGTCAAGGGTGTTGGGTGCGGCATGAGGGCGGGACGTCCTGGATAATTCCGTCAAGGCGCTCACAGCGGGCTCGCGTTTTCCGTGAGGTCTCAACTCGGATAAGACCGACAGGGAACCTTGCGTTCGATCTTGCTCCGCCTGCGGGAAGTGGACTATACCTGTCGGCGTCCGCGAAGCCGTGCGATCGGCCGGAAGCGGGCCTGGGGGGAGCCGGAAAGGTGGTGTGACGTGCGAAACGCGTCGGCCTCCTTGTTTTCCCGGCGATCCCGGTAGAAGACGCACCGAGTACTTTCTGCACGAACCAGCTTGGCCTACCGCGGTGCCCGGGAGGATCCGGTTCACCGCCTGAGTCCTGGAGAAGGCGAGGACTTGCGCATGGGATCCACTTCCGCCGAGAACCACGGGGGCGTCGGCCGCCGCGACCTGATCAAGCGGTCCGCGGCCCTCGGTCTGGCCTCCGTACCCGCGATGAGCCTGCTGTCCGCGTGCGCCAGCGGCGGTGGCGGCGGGCAGGGGAAGGCCAAGGAGGGCAAGAAGACCGCGAAGAACCCGCTCGGCGTCAACGAGAGCGCGAAGATGGAATTCGTCCTCTTCGACGGCGGCTTCGGCCAGGAGTACGCGCAGGACGCCACCAAGATCTACCAGAAGGACTTCCCCAAGGCGACGGTGAAGTTCTCCGCCACCCAGAAGATCCAGTCGACGCTCCAGCCGCGATTCAACCAGGGCAATCCGCCGGACCTCATCGACAACTCCGGCGCCGAGCAGATGGACATGGGCGTTCTCGTCGGAAAGAACCAGCTCACCGACCTGACTCCGCTGCTGGACGCGCCCTCTTACGACGACCCGGCCAAGAAGGTCCGCGACACCCTGCGGCCGGGCATCGTGGAGATGGGCCAGTTCGACGGCAAGCCGGTCTGGATCTTCTACTACGCCTACACCGTCTACGGCGTCTGGTACTCGCAGAAGGCCCTGGACTCGCTGGACGAGAAGTACCCCGAGACCTGGGACGAGATGCTCAAGGTCTGCGAGAAGGCCAAGAAGAAGGGCATGGCCGGCTGGACGTACGCCGGCAAGTACCCCTACTACCTGCCCTTCTCGCTCTACCCGATGATCGGCAAGGTCGGCGGCCGGGAAGTCCTGGACGCCATCGACAACCTGGAGCCCAACGCCTGGAAGCACCCGGCCGTCAAGGCGTGTCTCGAGGCGTACTACGAGCTGTACAAGAAGGGCTACGTCCTCAAGGGCACGCCCGGCCTGGACCACATCCAGTCGCAGACCGCCTGGGCCAAGGGCAATGCGCTGTTCATCCCGAACGGCTCCTGGGTGGAGAACGAGTCCGCCAACGTGATCCCGAAGGACTACAGCCTCGCGGTCTCCGCGCCCAGCGGCCTGGACGGCTCCGACAAGATGCCGTTCGGCACCATGTGGGCCTCCGGCGGCGAGCCCTTCATCGTCCCGGCCAAGGCCGCCAACGCCCCGGGCGGCATGGAGCAGCTCCGCATCATGCTCAGCGAGGCGTCCTCGAAGAACTTCACCTCCAAGGTGAAGTCGCTGACCGCCTACAACGGCGGCACCGACGGCATCGAGCTGACCCCGGGTCTGAAGTCGGGCGTCGCGGCGCTGGCCAAGGCGGGGTCCAACGTGGTGAACCCGCGCCTCCAGGACTGGTACGTGCAGCTCCAGAAGGAGAAGATCGGTGTGGCCGGCCTCGGCGAGATGATGGCCGGCCGCCTCACCCCGGCGGAGGCCGTCAAGAAGATCCAGGGCTTCGCCGACGAGACCGCGAAGGACACGTCGATCAAGCACTACAAGCACCAGTGAGGGCCCGTCACCAGGGCCTGCCCGCCGGGCCGGACCGGCCGCCGGGCGGGCCCTGGCGGCATCGCCCGCCCTCCAGATCGGGGTAGTTGGCAATGCAGCACGGCAAGTACCGGTTCATCGCGGGGTTCCTGGCGGCGCCGCTGGGGCTGTACGCGCTCTTCGTCGTCTGGCCGTTCGTCCAGTCCATCTACTACTCGTTCACGGACTGGACCGGCCTCAGCCCCGACTTCAAGATGGTCGGGTTCGACAACTACCGGCGCATGTTCGACGACGAGATCTTCTGGAAGTCGTTGCAGCACAGCCTGCTGTTCGCCCTGGTGCTGCCGGTGGTGACGCTCGGTCTGGCGCTGTTCTTCGCCTTCATGATCAACGTCGGCGGGCGGCGCCGCAGGGGCGGGCCGGTGATCACCGGCGTCCGCGGCTCCGGCTTCTACAAGATCGTCTACTTCTTCCCGCAGGTGCTGTCCATCGCCATCGTCGCCCTGTTGTTCGCTTTCGCGTACAACCCGGACAGCGGCGCCGTGAACTCGGTGCTGCGCGGGATCGGGCTCGACAGCGTGCAGCCGCTGTGGCTGGGCGACCCGGACCTCGCCCTGTGGTGCGTGATGGCGGTGCTGGTCTGGTCGACGGTCGGCTTCTTCGTCGTCCTCTTCTCCGCCGGCATGGCCTCCATCCCGGCCGACCTGTACGAGGCCGCGCTGCTCGACGGCGCCGGGCGGTCCACCGCCTTCTTCCGGATCACCCTGCCGCTGCTGTGGGACACCGTGCAGTCCGGCTGGGTCTACATGGGCATCCTCGCCCTCGGCGCGGAGTCGTTCGCAGTCGTGCAGATCATGACGACCGGACCGGGCGGCCCCGACTACTCGACCACCGTCATGGTCCTGTACGTGTACCAGAAGGCGTTCCGTGACGGTCAGGCCGCCTACGCCACCACGATCGGCGTCGCCCTGCTCGTCGTCACGCTGGCCTTCGCGGCCGCGGTGATGCGGCTGGGCAGGCGCGAGCGGCTGGAGTTCTGACCATGAAAACGACCGAGCCCCCCGCCCCCGTCCCGGCCGAGCCCCGGGCGGCGGCCGCCCGGATCGGCGCCCCGGCCGCCCCGGCGCCCCGCCGGAAGCCGGAGGGCGGCGTCCTCAACGGCTTCTCGCACGGCATCCTGGTCATCTGGGCGATCATGGTCGTCATGCCGCTGGTCTGGGCGGTGATGACGTCCTTCAAGAGCGACAGCGCGATCTTCGGCTCGCCCTGGTCGCTGCCCGACAAGCTGCACTTCGACAACTGGGCGCGGGCGTGGAACGACGCCCACATGAGCGAGTACTTCCTCAACACCGTGCTGGTGGTGGGCGGTTCGCTGATCGGCACGCTGGTGCTGGGGTCGATGGCGGCGTACGTCCTGGCCCGGTTCGACTTCCCCGGCAACCGGTTCGTCTACTACCTCTTCGTGGGCGGCATGAGCTTCCCGATCATGCTGGCGCTCGTCCCGCTGTTCTACGTCGTCAACAACATGGGGCTGCTCAACACGATCCACGGGCTGATCCTGGTCTACATCGCCTACTCGCTGCCCTTCACGGTGTTCTTCCTGACGGCGTTCTTCCGCACCCTGCCCACGTCGGTGGCCGAGGCGGCCTTCGTGGACGGCGCCTCGCACACCCGGACGTTCTTCCAGATCATGCTGCCGATGGCCAAGCCGGGCCTGATCAGCGTGGGGATCTTCAACTTCCTGGGGCAGTGGAACCAGTACATGCTGCCGACGGTGCTCAACACCGATCCGGACAAGCACGTGCTCACCCAGGGACTCGTCCAGTTGGCGGTCAGCCAGGGCTACAAGGGCGACTGGTCCGGCCTCTTCGCCGGCCTGGTGATGGCGATGCTGCCGGTGCTGGCGGCGTACGTGATCTTCCAGCGCCAGGTGGTGCAGGGACTCACGGCGGGCGCTCTCAAGTAGCGGCCGGGACGGCCCGCGCGGCGCCGGGGAGCGCCGGGGAGGCCCTGGGGTCCGCACGGCGACGCACGCCGTGCCCGCGGGCGGAAGCCGCTCCTGGTCGCCGGGGGCGGCTTCGTCCCGCCTCTACCACGCGCCCGCCGCGGTGTCAGCGGTCGGGAAGGCTCTCGATACGGTTCAACCTCTTGACGGGAGGCGACCCTAACGGCTCATCTTAGAGTTCACTAGTTGGACATGGACGGGGCCTCGCCGAAGCGGCCCCGCGCTCAGGAGGTCGTCGTGGAGACTCCAGGCTCGCAGTCGTCGCTGCACCGAGCCAACCTGGAGCGGGTCGTACGCGCCGTGCGCCTTGCCGGATCCCTCACGCAGGCGGAGATCGCGCGGACCACCGGTCTGTCCGCGGCGACCGTCTCCAACATCGTGCGCGAGCTGAAGGACGGCGGAACGGTGCAGGTCACGCCCACGTCCGCGGGCGGCCGCCGGGCGCGCAGCGTGTCGCTGAGCGGGGACGCCGGGATCGTCATCGGCGTCGACTTCGGGCACACCCACCTGCGGGTCGCGATCGGCAACCTGGCCCACCAGGTGCTCGCCGAGGAGTCCGAGCCGCTGGACGTGGACGCCTCCTGGAGCGAGGGCTTCGACCGGGCGGAGGAGCTGGTCAACCGGCTGATCGCGGCCACCGCCGTCGACCGCGCCAAGATCGCGGGCGTCGGCCTCGGCGTGCCGGGCCCGATCGACGTGGAGTCCGGCACGCTCGGCTCCACGGCCATCCTGCCGGGCTGGACCGGCATCAGGCCGGCCGAGGAGCTGCGGGGGCGCCTCGGCGTGCCGGTGCACGTGGACAACGACGCCAATCTGGGGGCCCTGGGGGAGCTGGTGTGGGGCAGCGGGCGCGGGGTGCGCGACCTGGCCTACATCAAGATCGCCAGCGGGGTCGGCGCGGGGCTGGTGATCGACGGCAGGATCTACCGCGGCCCGGGGGGCACGGCGGGCGAGATCGGGCACATCACCCTGGACGAGGGCGGCCCCGTCTGCCGCTGCGGCAACCGGGGCTGCCTGGAGACCTTCACCGCCGCCCGGTACGTGCTGCCGCTGCTCCAGGCCAGTCACGGCGCCGATCTGACGATGGAGGGCGTGGTGCGGCTGGCGAGGGACGGGGACCCGGGCTGCCGCCGGGTGATCGCCGACGTCGGCCGGCACGTGGGCAGCGGCGTCGCCAATCTCTGCAACCTGCTCAACCCGAGCCGGGTGGTCCTCGGCGGCGACCTCGCGGAGGCCGGTGAGCTGGTCCTGGGGCCCATCAGGGAGTCCGTGAGCCGCTACGCCATCCCCAGCGCGGCTCGCAGGCTCTCGGTGCTCCCCGGGGCGCTCGGCGGCCGCGCCGAGGTGCTGGGCGCGCTCGCCCTGGCGCTCAGCGAGATGGGCGATTCGACCCTTTTGGACGGAAGTGCGCTGGGCACCCTCCAGCCCGTCGCTCTGCCTTCACTTAGATAACGGATGGCATCGTTGCCATCTCGTTAAGGATTTACTTCTTGACCTCGCACGTGCGGCCGAGTTGACTTCCAGCCACCTCGGCCGCAACGACGCGGCCTCGTCAGGGAGGTTTGAAGAAGTGAACACGCGTATGCGTCGTGCGGCCTTCGCCGTTGCTGCTGGTGCCATGGCCGTCTCGCTCGCCGCCTGCGGCAGCGCCAAGGAGTCCAGCGGCGGCGCCGCGAAGTCCTCCGGCGCCGCCAAGAAGGGCGACGACATCAAGGTCGGCCTGCTCCTGCCGGAGAACCAGACCGCTCGTTACGAGAAGTTCGACCGCCCGCTGATCGAGAAGAAGATCGCGGAGCTGACGAACAACAAGGGCAAGCTGGTCTACGCCAACGCCAAGCAGGACGCCAGCCTGCAGAACCAGCAGGTCGAGACCATGATCACCAACAAGGTGGACGTGCTCATCGTCGACTCCGTGGACGCCGCGGCCATCAAGAACTCGGTGCAGAAGGCCAAGGACGCCGGCATCCCGGTCGTCGCCTACGACCGCCTGGCGCAGGGCCCGATCGACGCCTACACCTCGTTCGACAACGAGACCGTCGGCAAGACCCAGGGCACGGCGCTGCTGACGGCCCTGGGCGCCAAGGCCAAGTCCGGCAAGATCGTCATGATGAACGGCTCCTCCACCGACCCCAACGCCGCGCAGTTCAAGAAGGGCGCCCACGAGGTGCTCGACGGCAAGGTGAACATCGGCAAGGAGTACGACACCAAGGAGTGGAAGCCGGAGAACGCCAACTCCAACATGGAGGGCGCCATCTCGGCCATCGGCAAGAAGAACATCGTCGGCGTCTACTCCGCCAACGACGGCATGGCCGGCGGCATCATCACCGCCCTCAAGGCGGCCGGCATCTCCGTCCCGGTCACCGGTCAGGACGCCGAACTGGCGGGCGTGCAGCGCATCGTCTCCGGTGAGCAGTACATGAGCGTCTACAAGCCGTACGCTCCCGAGGCCGCCGCCGCCGCCGAGATGGCCGTGGACCTGGCGCAGGGCAAGTCGCTCGACTCCGTCGCCAAGGACAAGGTCGACAGCCCCACCACCAAGGCCGTCCCGTCCGTCCTGGTCGCCGTCCAGTCGCTGACCAAGGCCAACATCAACGACACCGTCGTCAAGGACGGCGTCTACACCATCCCCGAGATCTGCACCGGCCAGTACAAGGCCGCCTGCGACAAGATCGGTCTCAAGTAACCGACGGCACGCGCCCGGCCCCCGGGGGGAGTTCGCTCTGAACTCCGCCGGGGGACGCGGGCGCCCCAGGCTCCGCCGGCGCCCCGCGCATCAGACGGCCCCGCAAGCTCGTCGCGGGGCGCCGGACGGGACGCATCCCCCCGACTCTTCCGCATAACCTCCCGCCGGGTCAGGCGGCGAAGGAGATGGTTCACGTGTCCGCTACGCCCGTGCTGGCGTTGCGCGGGGTCTCCAAGCGGTTCGGTGCCGTCCAGGCGCTCACCGACGTAGAGCTTGAGGTCCACGCCGGTGAGGTGGTCGCCCTGGTGGGCGACAACGGCGCCGGAAAATCCACGCTGGTCAAGACGATCGCCGGCGTGCACCCCATCGATGAGGGCGTCATCGAATGGCAGGGCGAGACCGTCCAGGTCAACAAGCCGCACGACGCCCAGAGCCTGGGCATCGCCACGGTGTACCAGGACCTCGCGCTGTGCGACAACATCGACGTGGTCGGCAACCTCTACCTGGGTCGGGAGCTCGCCCGCGGCGGCGTCCTGGACGAGGTGGAGATGGAGCGGCGCTCGCGAGAGCTGCTGGACCAGCTCTCCATCCGCATCCCCAGCGTCCGCATCCCGATCGCCTCGCTCTCCGGCGGTCAGCGCCAGGTCGTGGCCATCGCCCGGTCCATGCTCGGCGCGCCCAAGCTGGTGATCCTCGACGAGCCCACCGCCGCCCTGGGCGTCGAGCAGACCGCCCAGGTGCTCGACCTGGTGGAGCGGCTGCGGGAGCGCGGCCACGCCGTGATCCTGATCAGCCACAACATGGCCGACGTCAAGGCCGTCGCCGACAAGGTCGCGGTCCTGCGCCTCGGGCGCAACAACGGCGTCTTCGAGGTCAAGTCGACCTCGCAGGAAGAGATCATCTCCGCCATCACGGGCGCCACGGACAACGCCGTCACCCGTCGCGCGGCGCGCACCCATGGGGAGATCAAGAAGTGAGCATCGACAACACCTCCACGCCCGCCGAGGGCCACACGGTGGGGAACCCCGAGGCGGCCGTCGGCGCGGCCACCGTCGTCGACCCCCGGCTGCTGGTGCGCGAACAGGGCTTCGCCGGCTACCTCACCGAGTTCAAGCGCAAGATGAAGGCCGGCGACCTCGGGTCCCTCCCGGTCATCCTCGGTCTGGCGATCATCTGGATCATCTTCCAGAGCCTGAACTCCAACTTCCTCACCGCGGGCAACCTCTCCGACATCTCCGTCGCCATGGTCGGCACGGGCATGATCGCCATCGGCATCGTGTTCGTCCTGCTGCTCGGCGAGATCGACCTGTCCGTCGGCTCGGTCTCCGGCGTGGCGGGCGCCGCCTTCGCGGTGCTGAACGTCACGCACGGCATGAACGAGGTGCTGGCCTTCGTGCTGGCCCTGCTCACCGGCACGGTGGCCGGCGCCGTCCACGGCTTCTTCTTCGCGAAGATCGGCGTGCCGGCGTTCGCCGTCACCCTGGCCGGCCTGCTGTTCTGGAACGGCTTCCAGCTCAAGATCCTGGGCGACAACGGCACGATCAACCTGAACGACGACGGCCTGGTCGCCAACCTGACGACGTACTACTTCTCCAATGTGGCGGCCGCCTACGGCCTGGCCGTCGTGGTGACCGTGCTGTACTTCGTCAGCTCCTTCTACGACAACAAGCGCCGCGAGGCCGCCGGCGTGCCGTCCAAGCCGCTGAGCGACACCGTCCTGCGCACCGTGCTGCTGGCCGTCGTCTCCTTCGCGGCGGCGATCGTCTTCAACCAGTACAAGGGCCTGCCGCTGGCCGTGGTGATCTTCGTCGCGGTGCTGTTCGTCACCGACTTCGTGCTGCGCCGCACCGCCTACGGCCGCAAGATCTTCGCGCTCGGCGGCAGCGTCGAGGCGTCCCGCCGCGCCGGCATCAACGTGGACATGGTCCGGATCTCGGTCTTCGCGATCTCCGGCACCTTCGCCGCGGTGGGCGGCCTGTTCCTCGCCTCCAAGATCGCCGCGGCCAACCAGGGCGCCGGCGGCGGCGACCTGCTGATGAACGCGATCGCGGCGGCCGTGATCGGCGGCACCTCGCTGTTCGGCGGCCGCGGCCGCACCTGGAACGCGCTCCTGGGCGTGCTGGTGATCATCTCGATCCAGTACGGCCTCGCCTTGGAGGGCATCGCCTCGCCGGTGCAGTACATGATCACCGGTGGCGTCCTGCTGGCGACCGTCGTCATCGACGCGGTCACCCGCAAGACCCAGAAGTCCGCCGGTCGCGCCTGACGCGACGAGGAGGCCCCACAGACCGTGCCCGGCGCCGACGGCGGCGCCGGGCACGGTCGCGCCGTTCACCGGGTCCGCCCGGGGTGCGGCCGTTCGCGTGAGCCGCGACCCGCCGCCCGGCCGTGGGGCGCGCGGGCGGAACATTAGACTCGTCAGGCCCGGCAACAGCTCGATCAGCTCTACTGCAAGGAGGCACGGGTGCCGCTGCTGACCCGCATCACGGGACCGCGCGATCTGGACCGGCTCAGCCTGGAGGAGCTGGACCGGCTTGCCGAGGAGATCCGGACCTTCCTCGTCGAGGCCGTCTCCAAGACCGGCGGTCACCTCGGTCCCAACCTCGGTGTGGTCGAGCTGACCATCGCCCTGCACCGGGTGTTCCACTCGCCCAAGGACAAGGTGCTGTGGGACACCGGACACCAGTCCTACGTGCACAAGCTGCTGACCGGACGCCAGGACTTCTCCCGGCTGAAGATGAAGGGCGGCCTCTCCGGCTACCCCGCACGGGCCGAGTCCGAGCACGACGTCATCGAGAACAGCCACGCCTCCACCGTCCTCGGCTGGGCCGACGGCATCGCCAAGGGCAACCAGATCCTCCAGCGCGACAGCCACGTCGCCGCGGTCATCGGCGACGGCGCGCTGACCGGCGGCATGGCCTGGGAGGCGCTCAACAACATCGCCGCCGCCAAGGACCGCCCGCTCGTCATCGTCGTCAACGACAACGAGCGCTCCTACGCGCCCACCATCGGCGGCCTCGCCGACCACCTGGCCACCCTGCGCACCACCGACGGCTACGAGCGCTTCCTCGCCCGCACCAAGGAGGTCCTGGAGCGCACCCCGGTCGTCGGCAAGCCGCTGTACGAGACGCTGCACGGCGCCAAGAAGGGCCTGAAGGACTTCATCGCCCCGCAGGGCATGTTCGAGGACCTGGGGCTGAAGTACGTCGGCCCGATCGACGGCCACGACATCGAGGCCCTGGAGTCGGCGCTGACCCGCGCCAAGCGGTTCGGCGGCCCGGTCATCGTGCACATCCTCACCGAGAAGGGCCGCGGCTACCAGCCCGCCCTCCAGGACGAGGCCGACCGCTTCCACGCCGTCGGCAAGATCCACCCGGACACCGGCCTGCCCATCGCCGCCTCCGGCGCCGACTGGACCAGCGTCTTCGGCGAGGAGATGGTCCGGCTCGGCAAGGAGCGCAAGGACGTCGTCGCCATCACCGCGGCCATGCTCCAGCCGGTGGGCCTGGACAAGTTCGCCAAGGCGTTCCCGGACCGGGTCTACGACGTCGGGATCGCCGAGCAGCACGGCGCCGTCTCCGCGGCCGGCCTCGCCCACGCCGGGACGCACCCCGTCTTCGCCGTCTACGCCACCTTCCTCAACCGCGCCTTCGACCAGGTGCTGATGGACGTGGCCCTGCACCAGTGCGGCGTCACCTTCGTCCTGGACCGGGCGGGCGTCACCGGCACCGACGGCGCCTCGCACAACGGCATGTGGGACATGTCGATCCTCCAGGTCGTCCCCGGGCTGCGGCTGGCCGCCCCGCGCGACGCCGAGCAGGTCCGCGCCCAGCTCCGCGAGGCCGTCGAGGTGGACGACGCGCCGACCGTGGTCCGCTTCTCCAAGGGCGCCGTCGGCCCCGCCGTCCCGGCCGTGGGCCGCGTCGGCGGCATGGACGTGCTGCGCGAGCCCGGCGCCGCCGCCCCCGACGTGCTGCTGGTGTCGGTCGGCGCGCTCGCCCCGATGTGCCTGGAGATCGCGGACCTGCTGGACAAGCAGGGCATCTCCACCACCGTGGTGGACCCCCGCTGGGTCAAGCCGGTCGACGAGGCGATGGCCCCGCTGGCCGAGCGGCACCGGGTGGTCGTCACCGTCGAGGACAACTCCCGGGTCGGCGGGGTCGGTTCGGCCGTCGCCCAGGCGCTGCGGGACGCGGGGGTCGACGTGCCGCTGCGCGACTTCGGCATCCCGCCGCGCTTCCTCGACCACGCCTCGCGCGCCGAGGTCCTGGCGGAGATCGGCCTCACCGCGCCGGACATCGCCCGCCAGGTGACCGGTCTGGTCGCCAAGCTCGACGGCCGCTTCGCGCGCACGGCCGCCGAGGTGGACTCCGCGGTGCAGTCGGCGCGCGACTGACGCGCCGGCCGTCCGCCGCACGGACGACCCCGACGGGCCGGTTCCGCCCCCCTCACCGGTGGCGGAAGCGGCCCGATTGCGTGAACCTGCCAGTGCGGGGCATACGCTCCCCAGCCCTCTCGATCATGTCGAGGACGACAAGCAGGGGAGGCAGGCCCGTGGCCAGCACGCTCTTCCGTACGAAGAACGTCGAGCAGTCCATCCAGGACACCGAGGACCCCGAACACGCGCTGCGCAAGTCGCTGTCCGCCTTAGACCTCACGGTCTTCGGCGTCGGCGTGATCATCGGCACCGGCATCTTCGTGCTCACCGGCACGGCCGCCAAGAACACGGCGGGACCGGCGGTGTCGCTGTCCTTCGTGGTGGCCGGCGTCGTCTGCGCGCTCGCCGCGCTGTGCTACGCCGAGTTCGCCTCCACGGTCCCCGTCGCCGGATCGGCGTACACCTTCTCCTACGCCTCGCTGGGCGAGTTCCCCGCCTGGATCATCGGCTGGGACCTGATCCTGGAACTCGCGCTCGGCACGGCGGTGGTGGCCGTCGGCTGGTCGGGTTACATCCACTCGCTGCTCGACAACGTGGGCTGGCATCTGCCCGAGGCGCTCAGCGGCCGGGACAACGCCTCCGGGTTCGGCTTCGACGTCCTCGCCGCGCTGCTGGTGCTGGTCCTCACCGCCGTCCTCGTGGTCGGCATGAAGCTGTCCGCGCGGGTCACCTCGATCGTGGTCGCCGTCAAGGTGGCCGTGGTGCTCGTGGTGATCGTCGCGGGCGCCTTCTTCGTCAAGGGCTCGAACTACCGTCCGTTCGTCCCGAAGTCACAGCCGGTCGCGGCGGGCGGCAACCTCAAGGCGCCGCTCATCCAGCTCCTGGTCGGCTGGGCGCCCTCCGACTTCGGCGTGCTGGGCGTCTTCACCGCCGCCTCCGTCGTGTTCTTCGCCTTCATCGGCTTCGACGTGGTCGCCACCGCCGCCGAGGAGACCCGCAACCCGCAGCGCGACGTGCCGCGCGGCATCCTCGGCTCCCTGATCATCTGCACCGTGCTCTACGTCGCCGTGTCGATCGTCGTGACCGGCATGCAGAAGTACAGCAAGCTGTCCGTGGACGCCCCGCTCGCCGACGCCTTCAAGGCCACCGGGCACCCGTGGTTCGCGGGCCTGATCAGCTTCGGCGCGGCCGTCGGCCTCACCACGGTGTGCATGATCCTGCTGCTCGGCCAGGCCCGCGTCTTCTTCGCGATGAGCCGCGACGGCCTGCTGCCCCGCTTCTTCTCGCACACCCACCCGCGGTTCCGCACGCCCTACCGCCCGACGATCCTGCTCGGCGTGATCATCGCCGTCGTCGCGGGCTTCACCAGCCTGAGCGAACTGGCCGAGCTGGTGAACATCGGCACCCTGTTCGCGTTCATCGTCGTCGCGCTCAGCGTGGTCATCCTCCGCAACAGCCGCCCCGACCTGCCGCGCGCGTTCCGCACCCCCCTGGTGCCGGTCGTGCCGGTCCTCTCGGTGCTGGCCTCGCTGTGGCTGATGCTCAACCTGCCCGCCGAGACGTGGCTGCGGTTCGCCATCTGGATGGTGATCGGCTTCGTCGTCTACTTCCTCTACGGCCGCACCCACAGCCGCCTCGCCGAACGCGACGACGGCACGGCGCCCGCGAACACGCCGAAGCCCGGGACGGAGCCCGGGGGCGGCGCGGGGACGCGCTGAGGCTGGAGGCCGCCTGGCGGTGGCGGCGCGGGGGCGCGGTGAGGTTGGGGAAGTCCGGCGGGTGGCGGCGCGGGGACCCGGTGAGGTTGGAAGCCCGGCGGGGGGCGGCGCGGTGACGCGGTGAGGTTGTGGAGGCCGCCCGGCGGTGGCGGCGCGGAGGCGCGTGAAGTCGGAGGTCCGGCGGGCGCGCTGAGGTTGGAGGTTCGGCGGGCTCAGCCGCGTATCGCGCTGGGGCCGGTGACCTCCGCCCCTCTCTCCGTCACCCGGCGGCGCAGCTCGCGGTCGGCCGTGACGACGAGGGCGGGGCGGTCGCCTGCCTCTTCGACCAGCTCGACGATGCGGTCGTCCCCGCTGCCGGACGCGCCGTCGACGTGCACGCCCGGCACGGCGGCGACACCGCGTGCGGCGCCCTCGACGACCAGTACGATCTCCGCCCGCTCGGCGAGCTTCGGCACGCCCCGCGACGCCAGCCGGTCGCGCAGCCGCTCGGCGGCGCCCTTGCGATCCCGCCACCACCCGTCGGGCACCGACCCGACGACGTTCGCGGCGTCCACGATCACCAGCAGGGGAGAGTCCTCATCCATGAGACGAGGATCCCACGGCGCCCGGAGGCGGGAGAGGCGCGAGCCGTGGCCCTCGGTCCCCTGACTGGGGTGCGCGAGAGGGCCCCGACACTCCGTCCCCGGCCCGAGGCGGGCAAGAGCGGCCAGAACCCCGAACTGCGGAACGTCATCCAGGAAGGACTTGCCTCGAACGCCGATGAAGTTCCGAGCACATCTGCCAGGCTTTGCGAACCCGGTTCCAGGCCAACTGGAGATGCACGTGGTCCACTAGACGATCTACCAGGCCTTCTACGTTCAGAGCCGTGAAGGCCTTAGTGAGGATCAGCGCCCGGCCATCTTCTGTGACCCGGCCAGCCCGTGGCAGCGCAGATCAAACGAGAACACGAACAGTCTGCTGCGGCGATACCTTCCTCAAGAGCACCGACCCGAGCGGCCACATTTCCGAGTACCCGGCGACCGTGACCGCCGAACTCAACAGCCGTCCACCCAAAACGCTCGGCTAGGAAACCTCAGCCGCGCGCCTCGATCATCTCTGGAATTCGTTGAGAACGAGGCCGGCGCGGGCGATGTCGCCGATCGGGCTGGCCTTTCGGGCACCGGACTGGCATGTGGATGCCGATTCCGGCACCGGTAGCCCCTTTGGGCCGGGGTCGGCAGACCGTTGGCGGCGCCGTTGCACAAACCCGGCAGGAGATGGCTGCGGGCAGCGGTGATGTCCGGTGTTGAGCCGGGCTCAACACCGAAAACTCGTAGTGGGTGCCGTCCGTGGCGGACAGGAACTGCACATTGCCGCTGAAGGTTTCGTGTTTCCGACTGAACCACAGGTCGTTGCTGTTCTCATGGACTTCCCCAACACGGTCAGACTCGATGAGAGCGCCGTCCGGTAGCTGGCGCGGCTATCCGTCTTCACAGTCGCGTATGGAGAGAAGCCGTCGGGCACGATCGCGATACGGATTCTGGCGTGGGTAGAAGCTGCGCAGGTCGAGCGACCCACCAGTGAACGTTCGGCGACGTCGCCGAACTCCACCGCCGCACGGCAGCGACTACACCACTCTGTGACGATTAACTAGAAAACATAAAAAATCACGCCATGACGGACTTCTAACTTAAAGGGCTATCATTTAACTATGTTCACTTATCCCTTCAAGTAAAAGCAAAATTTCTAAACTCTTCCCATGGCATCTTGCGGCCGTGCGCTCGCGGGAATCATCGCGCTTTTCGGTTACATGTATCCAGACTAACCAGTGGCAGGGCATCATGCGATGGTCGGCTGCTGGTAAAATTTACTATTTATTTAATATATTATAGTTAAAGATTTACTCCAGGATGCGCGTATGTGCGCATCTTGTGTCTCTACTGTGAATGATCAGTTCCGTTTGTTTGGACCCTGCTCGACCGAGGGTCTATTGACGAAAGGGAGCTGGTCTTGCGCCACAGATCTGTGCTGCATGGCAGATTGAGAAGGGGCCGTCCGCGGCAGACGCGGCGGTTGCGGCAGATAGCCGTCGGCGTAGTGATGGTGTTCGCGGCCGAAGCCGCACTGTTGTCACAGGACTCCGGCCTTGCATTCGCCACTACGACACCCGGCGTGACGACCGGGGCGGGTCAGTCAGAGGCGACCCAGACGTCGGGGGCCGCCGAGGCGCAGGACGAGGCGTCGGCGATCCTGATGGCCCGGCTTCAGAACCGTAAAATCGAGATACTGTCGGAGCGGGCGGCGGACTCGACCACATACGCGCTGCCCAGCGGCGAGTTGCAGACCGAGGCGTATGCCGGTCCGGTCCGTGTGAAGCACAACGGAGCATGGACGGACATCGACACCACGCTGTCCGACACCGGCTCCGACCTCACGCCTGCGGCTGCGGTGGCGGACATCGCCGTCTCCGACGGTGGCGACAGCCAGTTGGCATCGGTGGCCAAGGGCAAGGAGTCCTTCGGACTGGGCTGGCAGGGCAAGCTGCCCGCCCCTACGGTAAAGAAGAACACTGCCTCCTACGACCTCGGCAGCGGCCAGACGCTGTCGGTGAGTGCGCTGGCGCAGGGGTTCTCGGAGAGCATCAGGCTCACCCAACAGCCAGACAACGACTCGGCCTCCTACCGGATCCCGCTCGATCTGGACGGCCTGAAGCTCTCCCAGGCCAGCTCCGGGCACCTGCTGCTGAAGAACAGTGACGGTGATCTGGTCGCCGAAGCGCCGGCGCCGATGATGTGGGACGCGAGCAAGGACCCGACGTCCGGTGAGCCGGCGCACCAAGAGCGGGTGGCGACGCAGATCGAGTCGGCGTCGGACGGCTCTCAAATCCTGGTGCTCAGCCCAGACAAGGACTTCCTGGCAACCGCGACCTACCCCGTCACGGTGGACCCGACGTCCACGCTGGCGGTCACGACCGACACTTGGGTGCAGACCCCGGACTACCCGGACTCGCAGGTCTCCTCGCAGGAACTGAAGTCCGGCACGTACGACACGGGCACGGATGTGGCGCGCTCGTACTTGAAGTTCGACGTGTCGAAGTTCGCAGGCAAGCACATCACCGACACCAACCTGGCTCTGTACTCGTACTACTCCTCTAGCTGCGCCACCAATGGTGCTGGCACCGAGGTGCGCCAGGTCACCGCGGCCTGGGACTCCTCCACCATCACCTGGGGCTCGCAGCCAGCGACCACGGCCACCGCTGCTGTGGTCAACAAGGCCGCGCTGGGGTTCAACTCGTCCTGCCCGGCAGGCACTATGAACTTCGACATCGACGGCATCGTGCAGGCATGGGCGAACGGCTCGGCGAACTACGGGCTGCGGATCGCCGGCGCGTCGGAGAAGGATCCCCTGACCTGGCGGCGCTTTCGCTCCGCCAACTACGTCTCCGGGGACAACTCGGTCGAGCCGCACCTGACGGTCACATACAACTCGTACGCGACCACGTCCTCGGCCGCCATCTCGCCGAACTTCCCCAACCCCTATAACGGCACCCTGTACGTGACGTCACTGACGCCAACCCTGTCGGCGAAGGTCGCCGACGCCGACGGGAGCAGCGTCAAGGCTCAGTTCGAGATCACTCCGAACCAAACGGGCACCACATACTCCTACACCGGCACCTCTACGTCCGTGGCCTCCGGCTCGACGGCGACGCTGGCGATCCCCTCCGCCTCAGCGCTCCCCGCGGGCACCCACCTGCGGTTCCGGGTGCGCGGCTACGACGGCACCGACTATGGTGCCTGGTCGAGTTACACCAACTTTGTGCTCAACACCGCTTTGCCGGCCGCGCCCACGATCTCCTGCGACCCGTACAGCAAGGACACCTGGACGGCCGAGTCCGACAGTGGCGCCACCTGCACCCTGGACACCTCCTCCACCGACGGTATGGGCTACTACTGGGGTCTGGACAACTCCTCGGTGCCTAATCGGGTCTACGACACAGGAAACGGCACCGACGGCGACCCACTGACGATCACGATCAAGCCCGGCGAGGACTGGCACAAGCTGTATGCCAAAACCGTCGACTCCGGCGGCAACGTCTCCTCTACCACGACGACCTACGCCTTCGGCGTCGGTGACGGTGCCGGCCTGCTCACCCCAGGCGAGGGCGACACCGCTGCGCGCCGGGTCAGCCTGACCTCCACCGGCAAGACGACCTACACCGGCGTGACGTACCAGTACCGGCGTGGTGAGACGGACACCTGGAACACTGTGCCGGTCGTAGACGTGAGCAAATCGTCGGACGGTACGGCGGTCGCCGCCTGGCCACTCGCCGTGACGGGCGGCCAGCCCGCACCGTTGACCTGGAACGTCACTGACAGCCTGCCCGAAGACGGAGCGATCGACGTCCGGGCAGCCTTCACCGACGGCACCACCACCGTCTATTCCCAGCCCCACACGACCATCGTGGACCGCAACGCCGGCACGGCGCCGAGTGAGGACGTCGGGCCGGGCACGGTAAACGCACTGACCGGTGACTTCAGCCTCTCGGCGACTGACGCCTCCAGCTTCGACATGTCGGTGTCGCGTACGGCGTCCTCTCGCCGCCCTACGGTGGGCGCCGACGCGGAGGGCCAAGTCGCGATCTTCGGACCGCAATGGACCTCCGGCACCACCGCAGAGATGACCGACTCCGATTGGGCATACGTCCGTAAGACGTCGGCGACCTCGGTGGCCGTCGTGGACGTGGACGGCCACACGACCGGTTTCACCGCCACCTCCGCCGGAGGCTGGAAACCGGAGCCCGGCTCAGAAGACCTGGCTCTGGCCGGCTCGCTGACGGGTTCCTTCACGCTCAAAGACCATGACGGCGCGGCCACCACGTTCGCCAAGGTGGACGCGGCGGCCACCACCTGGCAGGTCTCCAGCACCTATCTGCCGACCGACGACTCCACCACCAAGGTGGTCTCAGAGAAGGTCACCTCGGGCACCAGCATTCTGGCCCGCCCGAAGTACGTGATCGCTCCCACCTCGGCTGTGTCCGCGTCGACGTGTGAGACCACGCCGTCGACCAAGGGCTGCCGGATGATGGAGTTCGTCTATGCGGCCTCCACCACCGCCACGTCCATCGCATTGGGGGACTACACCGGGCAGGTGAAGCAGATCAAGGAGTGGGCCACCGATCCGGGTGCCCCGGCGGCGAGTGCCACGGTGGTCGCGCAGTACTCCTATAACAACTCCGGTCGCTTGTGCGAGGAGTGGGACCCGCGGATCAGCCCTGCTCTGAAGATCGCCTACACCTACGACTCAGCGGGCCGCATCGCCACCCTGACCCCGCCAGGTGAACTTCCCTGGACGTTCGCCTACGGCAAGGCCGGCGATGCCGTCACCGCCGGTGACGGCATGCTGCTCAAAGCTTCCCGCCCCAATCTGGCGGCGGGCACTAAGAGCACCCCGGACGGTACGACGGCGACCACCAGCGTCGTCTATGACGTGCCGTTGACCGGAAGCAAGGCGCCCAACGCGATGGACGCCTCGGATGTCGCGTCCTGGGGACAATCGGACGTGCCGACGGATGCTACCGCCGTCTTCCCGGCAGACTCGGTGCCAGCGTCCAACACCGGTTCAAGCCTGGCCGCCTCCGACTACAAACGGGCGACCCTCACTTACACTGACGCCTCAGGCCGCGAGGTGAACTCAGCCACACCGGGCGGACACATCACCGCTGCCGAGTATGACCGCTTCGGTCACATTGTCCGTCAACTATCCGCTCGCAACCGTGAGTTGGCGTTGGCCACTAGCGGTGGCGGGCTGGCGGAGCAGGTGGCGCTGAGCATCGACCAGATGACGTCGGCTGACCGGGCGGGGTTGCTGTCCACACGCACGGTCTACTCCGCCGACGGGCTGACGGAGACGGACGAGTACGGGCCGCTGCATCAGGTGAAGCTCACGTCCGCTTTGAAGGCGGCCACTGGCGGTGCGGACCTCTCAGCCGGCACGCAGGTGACGGCGCGGCAGCATACGGTGAACACCTACGACGAGGGCCGGCCGACCGACGGCACGGCCGCTGCCGTCGACCAGGTCACCACTACGCAGGTCGGTGCACACGTGGACGGCTACCCGTCGGATGCTGATGTGCGTACCGTCAGGATTCAGTACGACTGGGCCAAGGCTCTGCCCACGGCCACGATCACCGATCCATCCGGTCTGGCACTGAGGGAGACCACGCAGTACGACTCACAGGGCCGGGTGGTCAAGACCACCCTCCCGAAGTCGTCCGGTTCGGACGCCGGGGCCACGGTGACCGTGTACTACTCCGCGACCGGCACCGGCGCGTGTAACGGCAAGCCGGAGTGGGCCGACCTGTTGTGTTCCACGGGCCCGGCAGGCGCCATCACAGGCGGCGGTTCCAACCCCACGCAACTGCCGACCAAAACCAGCGAGTACGACCGCTGGGGCAACACTGCTAAGACCACGGAAGCCGCGAACAGCGTCACCCGTACCACCACCAACGACCACGACGCCGCCGGACGGATCACGGCGACATCGGTCAGCGGTGGTGTGGGCACGGCGGTGCCGGACAGCACCACCACCTACGACACCAGCACCGGCAAGGTGGCCACGGTCACCTCCAGCGGGCAGACGATCACCCACACCTACGACGTCCTAGGCAGGCAGATCTCCTACAACGACGGCGCGGGCAACACCGCCGCCACGAGCTATGACTCGCTCGGCCGACCGGTGAAGACCACCGACTCCGCCCCGTCGACCACCACCTACGCGTACGACACGTCCAAGGACCCGCGTGGTCTGGAGACCTCGCGCACCGACTCGGCCGCCGGCGCCTTCGCTGCGACCTACGACGCGGACGGCGAACTGGACAGCGAAGTCCTGCCCGGCGGCTATACCCTCACCGTCGGCCAGGACGAGACCGGGGTGACCACCTCGCGCGTCTACACCCGCAAAACCGACGGCGCCGTCGTGGCCTCCGACACCGTCGACGAAAGCGTCCATGGCCAGAACGTGGACAACGCCGACACGGCTGGCCAGAGCCGCAGCCGCAGTTACAGCTACGACGCGGCCGGACGCCTCACCAGGGCCGACGACACTGGCCCGGACGGGGCTTGCACCCGCCACGACTACACTTTCGACAACGACACCAACCGTAAGTCGCTCGCCGTCTCCACCAGCGACGTGGGCGCGGCTTGCACCTCCGCAGGCGCGACCACCACGTCGTATTCCTACGACAGCGCCGATCGGCTGGCCGCTACCGGCACGGTCTATGACGCCTTCGGCCGCACCACAGCCCAGGCGTCGGGCGCGACCATCGGCTACTACGTCAACGACCTCGTCCACCAGCAGATCTCCGGTTCCAGGCGGCAGACCTGGAGCCTGGACGCGGCAGGCCGTCTCGCCGCCTGGACCAGCGAAGCCCAGAGCAGCGACGGCACCTGGACCCAGACCGGAGCCAAGACCAACCACTACGGCTCGGACGGCGACAGCCCCGACTGGATCCAGGAAGCAAGCGGCACCGTCAGCCGCGAGGTCCAAGGCCCCAGCGGCCAACTCGACGCAATCACGGCAGCGGACGGCAGCACGGTCCTGCAGCTCACTGACATCCACGGTGACGTGACGGTGCAGCTTCCCTTGAACGTTACCCAACCGGTGGTCGCACTCGCCTATGACGAGTACGGCAACCCGGAGGGCGACACGGCGATAGCTCGCTACGGCTGGCTCGGCGGCAAACAACGCTCAAGCGAAACAGTTACTGCCGCCATCCTCATGGGCGTGCGCCTGTACGACCCGCAGATCGGTCGGTTCCTTTCCATCGATCCTGTTGTCGGAGGCAGCGCCAACGCGTACGACTACGCAAAACAAGACCCTAACGACAACTTCGACCTTTCAGGCACCAGCTATTGGTCGAAGTTTGTTAAGTGCATGAACTGCATATCGGCGATTGTCGCCGCGGTGGCTCCCTGGACCAAGGCATTCCGTATTATCAAGGAAATGCGGGCCGCTGGCAGACTCTGGAGAATTGTTTGGGGTATGATCGTCGGCTACAGCTATAGGGTCGCAGTTCGGTCCCTCTATCGGGCAGGCCTCGGTGTCATCGCACAGGTCGCGGGAGTTGGAATGGTCTACCAAGCGTGCTTCAAGGGACGGCCCTTCTGGAGGTTCTGGTAGTCAGGGCTGTCGGCCATAAAGGCGAGGCGGTAGATCCGCGAAGCCTGATTTCAGCGCTGTAGGTAGAGGGTCCGGGGTCTGTTCCGAGGGTTCGTCCGTCGGAACAGACCCCGGAGTTAGGGGAATCGGTGGAAATCTTTGTAATATGCGGTGCCATCGCCGCCACGCTTGCAGCGGTGGTGGCGGCTGCGGGCGTGTTTCTGAACTTTCGCACGATGTTGCGATCTTTCCGAAATTCAAAAACTGTCAAGTTGCGAGACATAAGTCTCTTTAATCGGGCGGGAGTTCTGGGTGCGGCCGCTGGTGCCGCCGGAGTGGGGTTGGCCGTCTTGGTGGGTTCGGTATTCGATGTGAAGAGCCTGGGGGTGGCCGTGGTGGCCGGAGTGGCCGCCGACTCCTGTCGCTATCTCGTGGACCATCGAAAAAGTGACGGAACTTACCGTGGCGGTGTGATCGAAGTGGCCATGCTTGTGGCCTGCTTGTTCATGGGTATGGAATGGATGTCAGTGACGTTTTCTCAGTGACCTGATTTGGGCGAAGCTGCGTAAATCGCCAAGTATCCGCAGGTTGGACAGGAAATGGCGGAGCGTGAAGGCTGGGAAAACAGTGCTTTCGGAAAGACACCGACGTACGATCCGGGGTGTTCCGTGCTTCTATAGTCTCCCCGCGTCAAGGCCATTGGGCCCGACATCAGGGTCAGGCGACTCCGCGGCGGGCTTTACGAATTCGCAGCTTACGCCGCATCATGGGCTGGAGGACGCCGCGTCCCGATGGGCCATCGTGCAAGCTAACGGCCAAGCGGAAGCCTCCTCGCACTCGCCGAACTCATAGCAGACACCCATAACGACGATCTTCCCGACACCATCGAGTTCCCTGCCCGGCTCCTGGCCGCCCATCGTCGGAGGACCCCCGGGCGCTGGGTCCGTTCCGCCAGGCTGTGCTGGTTCCGTGTGCGCGGCTGTGTACACTGCCTGCCCGCGACGCTGGCGTCTCCCGGGCCACCGGTCGGCTACCGCTAACTGCACAAAGGCATCGATGCCGACCCCGGTCGTAAGGGGCTGCATCGGTGCTGGATCGGCATCCACGTGCCGGTCCGACGCCCGAAAGGCCAGCCCGAGCGGGCTCTCCCCACCGACACTCGAACGACGAACACCCCGATCAGAGGCATCCACGCACGCGGCGGGCGTGCCGCCGCCGAGCACAAGGAACGCTGGCGCGCACTCGGACACGTCACGCTCAGTCCCAGCCCCATCGGCGACATCGCCCGCGCCGCCCTCGTCCTCAACGAATTCCAGAGGTGATCTTCACTGCGAAAACCTCACTGGACCTAGCCGGCTGACCAGTAGTGTGGCAATGGCCTGAGTGAAGGCCTTGCTTGTGCCGCCATCAGCGCATGGCAATGTCCCGATAGTCCGAACGAGGATCGCCGAAGGCCCCGCCAGATCGTTGCCAGGTGGAGAACACGCAGCGCGAGGCTTTGTCGTCCGAGTCTATGGACGCTCGCCCGTCCCCGCACTTCTCGCGAAGCTCATCCGTGCACGGCTCTTGCCCGTCCGTCGAAGAAGAGTCCACCAGTCCGCCGAGAAATGAACCATGTTGCTGTAGATCTCGACTAAGAAGCCATCTCATCTGGCAAGCCTGCGGTAGCAGATCAGGTTGCATGCGGGGCTCGGGAAGCGAGGAAGTGCTTGGCTTCGCGCTCGTAGCGACGATGCAAGCTACGGCATCCGGCGGGCCAGGCCATCCTGCATTCTATGGTCCAGCGGTGCCGGCCGAGCCGTTGCGAGGTCTCGACTCCCTTACGGGCTGTGCGATGCCGGATGCCTCGCTGGGATAGCCATCGCTTCAAGTGGGAGTGGTCGTATTCTTTGTCGGCGTAAAGCTTGCCGGGCTTGCGTTGGCGGGGGCCACGCCAGGACTGGACCGGAGGAATGCCTTTGGCGAGCGGTACAGGGCCCGGCGGTCGTGGACATTGGCACCGGAGACGCCGACAGAGAGCGGCAGACCGGTTCGGTCGGTGATCAGGTGGATCTTCGAGCCGTACTTGCCCCGGTCGACAGGATTCGGACCTGCCAGATTCCCTTTTCAGGGCCCATACGCTGCGCCACCCCGCTACCCCGCCACGCTGGCCGATCCGGAACTGCTGGCGAGGGCGGTCGCCGCCAACGAGGGGTCAGCCAAGGCCACATGACCGCAAGACCATGCTCCTCCAGCAGTCGCAGCAGTTCGGTGCGCTGAAGAAGGCCCATGCTGTCGTGCTGGTTTCGACGCCCGTGCTCGCTCTGGATCGGAGACCGGGAGGGCCCGTCGACTTCGTCGGCGGGCCCTCTTCGTGTGGCGGTGACCGTTACGCGGGGACCGACGCCACGCCCGGTGTCAGGAAGCGCTTGCCGTTCACTCGGTCCGAGACGCCCTCGCGGTCCAGGTACGGCGTGATGCCGCCCAGGTGGAAGGGCCAGCCCGCGCCGGTGATCAGGCACAGGTCGATGTCCTGGGCCTCGGCGACGACGCCCTCGTCGAGCATCAGGCCGATCTCCTGGGCCACCGCGTCGAGCACCCGGGCCCGCACCTGCTCCTCGGTCAGCACCGTGTCGCCCTGCTGGAGCAGCGCGGCGACCTCCGGGTCCAGCTCCGGCTTGCCGCTGTCGTAGACGTAGAAGCCGCGCTTGCCCGCCTCGACGACCGCCTTGAGGTTGGGGGAGACGGTGAAGCGGTCCGGGAAGGCCCCGTGCAGGGTCTCCGAGACATGCAGGCCGATCGCCGGGCCGACCAGTTCGAGCAGGACCAGCGGGGACATCGGCAGGCCCAGCGGCTCGATCGCCTTCTCCGCGACCTCGACGGGGGTGCCCTCGTCGATGATGTTCTGGATCTCGCCCATGAAGCGGGTCAGGATGCGGTTCACCACGAACGCCGGAGCGTCCTTGACCAGGACCGCCGTCTTCTTCAGCTTCTTGGCCACCGCGAAGGCGGTCGCCAGCGAGGCGTCGTCCGTCTCCTCGCCGCGGACGATCTCCAGCAGCGGCAGCACCGCGACCGGGTTGAAGAAGTGGAAGCCGACGACCCGCTCGGGGTGCTTCAGCTTCGACGCCATCTCCGACACCGACAGGGACGAGGTGTTCGTCGCCAGGATCGCGTGCGCCGGGGCGACCGCCTCGACCTCCGCGAACACCTTCTGCTTGACGCCCATCTCCTCGAAGACCGCTTCGATGACGAAGTCGGCGTCCGAGAAGCCCTCGGCCTTGTCCAGTACACCGGTCACCAGCGCCTTGAGGCGGTTGGCCTTGTCCTGGTTGATCCGGCCCTTGCCGAGCAGCTTCTCGATCTCGGCATGGACGTAGCCGACGCCCTTGTCGACGCGCTCCTTGTCGACGTCCGTGAGGACGACCGGGACCTCCAGGCGGCGCAGGAACAGCAGCGCGAGCTGCGAGGCCATCAGGCCTGCGCCGACCACGCCGACCTTCGTCACCGGGCGGGCCAGGTTCTTGTCCGGGGCGCCCGCGGGCCGCTTGCCGCGCTTCTGCACCAGGTTGAACGAGTAGATGCCGGCGCGCAGTTCGCCGCCCATGATCAGGTCCGCCAGGGCCTGGTCCTCGGCGTCGAAGCCCTGCTGGAGGTCGCCGTTCTCGGCGGCGGCGATGATGTCCAGGGCGCGGTAGGCGGCCGGGGCCGCGCCGTGCACCTTGGAGTCCGCGACGGCCCGGCCGCGGGCGACCGCCTGCTGCCACGCCTCACCGCGGTCGATCACCGGGCGGTCGACGACGATCTCGCCCTTGAGCACGGCCGCCGTCCAGATCAGCGACTGCTCCAGGAAGTCGGCCCCCTCGAACAGCGCGTCCGCGATGCCGAGTTCGTAGACCTGGGCGCCCTTGAGCTGCTTGTTCTGGTTCAGGCTGTTCTCGATGACGACCGAGACCGCCTTGTCGGCGCCGATCAGGTTCGGCAGCAGGGTGCAGCCGCCCCAGCCCGGGACCAGGCCGAGGAAGACCTCGGGCAGCGAGAACGCGGGCAGCGCCGCGGACACCGTGCGGTAGGAGCAGTGCAGGCCGACCTCGACGCCGCCGCCCATCGCCGCGCCGTTGTAGTAGGCGAAGGTGGGCACGGCCAGCTTCGCCAGCCGCTTGAAGACCTCGTGGCCGCCGCGGCCGATGGCCAGCGCGTCCTCGTGCCGCTTCAGCAGCTCGACGCCCTTGAGGTCGGCGCCGACCGCGAAGATGAACGGCTTGCCGGTGACGCCGACGCCGACGATCTCGCCGTCCGCGGCCTCCTGCTCGACCTGGTCGATCGCCGCGTCCAGGTTCGCCAGCGACTGCGGACCGAAGGTGGTCGGCTTGGTGTGGTCGAAGCCGTTGTCCAGCGTGACGAGGGCGAACCGGCCCGCGCCCAGCGGCAGGTCGAAGTGGCGCACGTGCGCCTGCGTCACGACCTCGTCCGGGAACAGCTCGGCCGCGCCCTTCAGGAGTTCAGCGGTGCTCACTTGTCGCCTCCGTCGAAGTGCGGGTTCTCCCAGATGACCGTCGCGCCCATGCCGAAGCCGACGCACATGGTGGTCAGGCCGTAGCGGACGTGCGGCTGCTCCTCGAACTGGCGGGCGAGCTGGGTCATCAGCCGGACACCGGAGGAGGCCAGCGGGTGGCCGAACGCGATGGCGCCGCCGTACTGGTTGACGCGCTCGTCGTCGTCCGCGATGCCGTAGTGGTCCAGGAGGGCCAGCACCTGGACGGCGAACGCCTCGTTGATCTCGAACAGGCCGATGTCGGAGATCGACAGGCCGGCCTTGGCCAGTGCCTTCTCGGTGGCCGGGATCGGGCCGTAGCCCATGACCTCCGGCTCCACGCCCACGAAGGCGTAGGAGACCAGGCGCATCTTGACCGGCAGGCCGTTCTCCCGGGCGAAGTCCTCGCTCGCGATGACGGAGGCGGTGGCGCCGTCGTTCAGGCCGGCCGCGTTGCCCGCGGTGACCCGGCCGTGCACGCGGAACGGCGTCTTGAGGTTCGCCAGGTTCTCCAGGGTGGTGCCCGGACGCATCGGCTCGTCGGCGGTGACCAGGCCCCAGCCCGTCTCGCCGACCGCGGGGTCCGTGCGGCGCACCGAGACCGGCACCAGGTCGGCCTGGATCTTGCCGTTGGCGTACGCCTTGGCGGCCTTCTCCTGGGAGCGCACGGCGTACTCGTCGGCGCGCTGCTTGGTGATCTGCGGGTAGCGGTCGTGCAGGTTCTCCGCCGTCATGCCCATGAACAGGGCCGACTGGTCGACCAGCTTCTCGCTGACGAACCGCGGGTTGGGGTCGACGCCCTCGCCCATCGGGTGGCGGCCCATGTGCTCGACGCCGCCCGCGATGGCCACGTCGTAGGCGCCGAAGGCGACCGAGCCGGCCACCGAGGTGACGGCGGTCAGCGCACCGGCGCACATGCGGTCGATGGAGTAGCCGGGGACCGTGGTGGGCAGCCCCGCGAGGATGCCGGCCGTGCGGCCGATGGTCAGGCCCTGGTCGCCGATCTGCGTGGTGGCGGCGACGGCGACCTCGTCGATCTTCTTCGGGTCGAGACCGGGGTTGCGGCGCAGCAGCTCCCGGATCGCCTTCACGACCAGGTCGTCGGCGCGGGTCTCGTGGTAGATGCCCTTCGGGCCCGCTTTGCCGAACGGGGTGCGGACGCCGTCGACGAAGACGACGTCCCTGACGCTACGAGGCACGATGGCTCTCCTCCAGGGTGCGGGATGGCACTGCTGCGGCGCACAGCGCTGAGCGTGCGCTCAGGTTCATGCTACTCGCGGGTAATGTCACTGCCCAGTCCTTCCGCCCCAAGCGGCGAACGTCACACGCCCGGCGAGGGGACCGGGGGCGCCGATCGGCGCCTCATCCGGTCAGGCGCCGCCGGGCCGGGACCCTCTCGCCGCCGTTCCCGCGATGCGCTCGGGGGGCGGCTGCGCGGCGCGAGAACGCGGGCGGGACGCCCCCGGGAGGGCGTCGATCGCGGTCATGGCGCCGCGGGCGGGGCGGGGCGCTCCGGGCCTGGCGGGGCACCGCGAGCGGGGCGCGAGGGCGTCGCGGGGCATGCGCGGCCACCGAGGAGGCTGGGAGCGCGGCGGCAGCGGGGCCTACTCCGCCTCGCCGCTCAGCGCCCGCACCAGTGCCGGGGCGACCTGCTCCACCTGCCAGGGACGCGCGCCGTTGCCGGCGAGCGCGGCCGCGACCGAGGCGGCGTCGACGCTCTGCGGCGGCTCCCAGCACAGCCGGCGCACGGCGTCCGGCGCGATCAGGTTCTCCTGCGGCATGGCCAGCCCCTCGGCCAGCGCGGTGACCGCGGCGCGCGCCGCCGACAGCCGGGCCGCGGCGGCCGGGTCCTTGTCCGCCCACGCCCGCGGCGGCGGGGGACCGGTGACCGGCTGTCCCGGCTGCGGCAGTCCGGACTCGGGCAGGGCCTTGGCCCGGTCCACCGCGGCCTGCCACTGGTCGAGCTGGCGCCGTCCCGTCCGGTGCCCGAAGCCGTTCAGCGCGGCCAGCGCCTGCACGGTGGAGGGCAGCGCGAGCGCGGCCTCGACGATCGCCGTGTCCGGCAGCACCTTGCCCGGCGAGACGTCCCGCTGCCGGGCGATGCGGTCCCGGGCCTCCCATATCTCCCGGACGACGGCGAGCTGCCGCCGGCGCCGCACCCGGTGCATCCCGGACGTGCGCCGCCAGGGGTCCTTACGGGGTTCGGCCGGCGGGGCCGAGGCGGTGGCGTCGAACTCCTGAAGGGCCCATTCCAGCTTGCCCTGCCGGTCCAGCTCCTTCTCCAGCGCGTCGCGCAGGTCGACGAGCAGTTCCACGTCGAGGGCGGCGTAGCGCAGCCACGGCTCGGGCAGCGGGCGGGTGGACCAGTCGACGGCGGAGTGGCCCTTCTCCAGGACGAAGCCGAGCACGTTCTCCACCATGGCGCCGAGGCCGACCCGCGGGAACCCGGCGAGCCGGCCGGCCAGCTCGGTGTCGAACAGCCGCGTGGGCACCATGCCTATCTCGCGCAGGCACGGCAGGTCCTGAGTGGCGGCGTGCAGCACCCACTCGGCGCCGGACAGCGCTTCGCCGAGCGCGGACAGGTCGGGGCAGGCGACGGGATCGATCAGCGCGGTCCCGGCGCCCTGGCGGCGGAGCTGCACCAGGTAGGCGCGCTGGCCGTAGCGGTAGCCGGAGGCGCGCTCGGCGTCCACGGCGACGGGGCCGGAGCCGGCGGCGAAGGCGGCCACCGTCTCGGCCAGCGCGGCGGCGTCGGCGATGACGGGCGGTATGCCCTCGCGCGGTTCCAGCAGCGGGATCGGCGCCCCCGTCTCAGACGATCCACCGTCGTCCGGAGGGGCGCCTCCGGTGGTGCGCAGTGGGCAGTCTGCTGCGGTTTCTCGGGCGTCGGTCACCTGTCAAGGGTATCCGTGGATGGACGGCGCCCGCCGACGGAACGTTCCGTCGGCGGGCGCCGGAGGGTCGTGGACTGGTCAGGTCGGCGACACGTCCGATGCACGGTCAGTGCGGTGAGAGCGGGGCCGGCGCCGCGTCGGGACGGTGCTCGGCCGGGTGCGGAGGGGTTCGTAAAACAGGGGAGCGGCCAGAGCGGCGTACGGGTGACGGAGGGGCTGACGGAGGGGGCTGAGGGAAGCCGGGAGCGGTCGAGAGGTCGGCGGAAGTCCGGAGGAGCGGAGTCGGAATCGCGGGGGTCGCGGGGACGGGGGTGAACGGGGTGAAGGGCCCGAGAGACGCGTGGGGAAGCCGCGAGAAGCCGAGGAACGGGCTGACGGTCGGGCTGAGAGGTGAGCAGACGGTCGGGCTGGGGGACGGGCAGACGGCCTTACGGGGAGCGGCGGCCGTGCGCCGGTCTCAGTGGATGATGCCGGTGCGCAGGGCGACGGCGACCATTCCGGCGCGGTCGCCGGTGCCGAGCTTGCGGGCGATGCGGGCGAGGTGGCTCTTGACGGTCAGCGCGGACAGGCCCATCGAGACGCCGATCGCCTTGTTGGACTGGCCCTCGGCGACCAGTCGCAGCACCTCGACCTCACGGCCGGACAGCTCGCGGTAGCCGCCCGGGTGGCTCGGGGCGCCCGGGGGGCGGCGGTGCATCCGGGCGGCGCCGATGGGGGCGGCGCCCGGCCGGGTGGGCAGCCCGACGTTGGTGCGGGTGCCGGTGACGACGTAGCCCTTCACCCCGCCCGCGAGGGCGTTGCGGACGGCACCGATGTCGTCGGCGGCGGACAGGGCGAGGCCGTTGGGCCATCCGGCGGCACGGGTCTCGGACAGCAGGGTCAGCCCGGAGCCGTCGGGCAGGTGGACGTCGGCCACGCAGATGTCGCGCGGGTTGCCGACGCGGGGGCGGGCCTCCGCCACGGACGACGCCTCGATGACGTCACGGACGCCGAGCGCCCACAGGTGGCGGGTGACGGTGGACCTGACGCGCGGGTCCGCCACGACGACCATGGCGGTCGGCTTGTTCGGGCGGTAGGCGACCAGGCTTGCGGGCTGCTCGAGAAGAACGGACACCAGGCCTCCTGGGGGGTGGGGGCGACGGGGCCGGCCTGTGGGGAAGAAGCCGGACGAACCGTGCTTGCAAGGTCACAGTCGTCTTCGGCAGTAAACCTGTCGTCCTTTAGAGAAAGATCACGATCTGGTGAGTAACAATGCGTGCAATTCGGACACGCTGTCGATCGCCCGAAGGTCGAATCGGTTCGCTCGGGGCCGTTCGGGTTCGCCAGATGCCCGAAAATGGCTGTATCGACAAAGGCGGCGAAGACACGGCGAGAAGCCGGTGACACGCGCCGGACAGCGGGCGGCCCGGACGGAGAGGAGTCCGTCCGGGCCGTCGGATCAGGCGGGAGGCGGCAGCGCGCCGAGGAGTGCGCCGGTCAGGGGGACTGCGGGCCGCGCCGCTGCGGCAGCGTCACCACGGAGGCGTCGCCGGGCCCGGCCGGCGGCAGCCCCGCCACCTGGGCCAGCAGATCGCACCAGGCCGCCAGATGACCCCCGGTGTCGGGCGCCCCGCCATGGCCCTCGCGGGGCGTCCAGGAGGCGCGGATCTCGATCTGCGAAGCGGCGGGCCGCGCCGACAGGCCGCCGAAGTAGTGCGAGCTGGCCCGCGTCACGGTCCCGCTCGGCTCCCCGCAGGCCAGGCCGCGCGCCTGGAGCGCCCCCGTCAGCCACGACCAGCACACCTCGGGCAGCAGCGGATCGGCGGCCATCTCCGGCTCCAGCTCCGCCCGCACCAGGGTCACCAGCCGGAAGGCCCCCCGCCAGGCGTCGTGTCCGGCCGGGTCGTGCAGCAGCACCAGCCGGCCGTCGGCCAGCTCCTGCTCGCCGTCGACGACCGTGGCCTCCAGCGCGTGCGCGTAGGGTGCGAGGCGCTGCGGCGGCGGCACCTGCTCGATCTCCACCAGCGGACGCAGCCGTGCGGTCCTCAGCCCCTCCACGGCGGCCCGGAAGGGCGAAGGCGTCGGATCCGCCGTCCTGGCACTCCCGGCCCCTCCCGGTTCCTTCTCCTTGCCCCTCACTTCCTTCGCCTCGTCCATTCCGCCAGCGCCGTCCGACCGTCGTCCCTGTGCCGCAGCCATGCCGGGAAGATTAAGGGGAACCGGGCCTTCGCGCAGGGCAACACACCCCGCCGCCGGCTCCGGCCCCGTCCGGGGACCGCGCACCGCGGCCGGATCGCCCCCGCGGGCGTGCGAGACTTGCCCCCGTGAGTGCCAACGAGACGCCCGCCCGCCCGCAGTCGCCGACCGCCGCCCACGACTCCGCCTTCCTCAAGGCGTGCAGGCGTGAACCGGTGCCGCACACCCCCGTGTGGTTCATGCGACAGGCCGGGCGCTCGCTGCCGGAGTACCGCAAGGTGCGCGAGGGCGTCGCGATGCTCGACTCCTGCATGCGCCCGGACCTGGTCACCGAGATCACCCTCCAGCCGGTCCGCCGGCACGACGTGGACGCGGCGATCTACTTCAGCGACATCGTGGTGCCGCTGAAGGCCATCGGCGTCGACCTGGACATCAAGCCCGGCGTCGGCCCGGTCGTCGAGCGTCCCGTGCGCACCCGCGCCGACCTCGCGCAGCTCCGCGAACTGACCCCCGAGGACGTCCCCTACGTCACCGAGGCGATCGGCCTGCTCACCCGCGAGCTGGGCGGCACCCCGCTCATCGGCTTCGCCGGAGCGCCGTTCACGCTCGCGAGCTACCTCGTGGAGGGCGGCCCGTCCCGCACGTACGAGAACGCCAAGGCGATGATGTACGGCGACCCCGAGCTGTGGGCCGACCTGCTCGACCGCCTCGCCGGCATCACCGCCGCCTTCCTGAAGGTGCAGATCGAGGCGGGCGCGAGCGCCGTGCAGCTCTTCGACTCCTGGGCCGGCGCCCTCGCCCCCGCCGACTACCGCCGCTCGGTGCTGCCCGCCTCCGCGAAGGTCTTCGAGGCCGTCGCCGGATACGGCGTCCCGCGCATCCACTTCGGCGTCGGCACCGGCGAGCTGCTCGGCCTGATGGGCGAGGCCGGGGCGGACGTCGTGGGCGTCGACTGGCGGGTCCCGATGGACGAGGCCGTCCGCCGGGTCGGCCCCGGCAAGGCGCTCCAGGGCAACCTCGACCCGACCGTGCTGTTCGCCCCGCGCGAGGCCGTGGAGGCCAAGACCCGCGAGGTCCTGGACGCGGCGGCGGGGCTGGAGGGCCACGTCTTCAACCTCGGCCACGGCGTCATGCCCTCCACCGACCCGGACGCCCTCACCCGGCTCGTGGAGTACGTGCACACGCAGACCGGCCGCTGACCGCTGACCGCTGACCGCGGCGGCCGGTTCGCACCGGGCGTCGCTGGGCATCTCCGGGGCGGGCCAGGCGAGTTCACGCCGGGTGGTCGCCTGACGTGACGTCAGGCCGCCCCGGAGCAGCGCAATCCCAACGCTCTGGCAAGCGCACCTAAGGCGGGCGGCTGAGGCGGTGGGCGCCACGCCACGGCACCGTGTCGCGGCCCGGCCCTGGCGTCGAACTCCCGAGGCGCCGCGGCAGAGCCGCTGAGGCAGGGGCCCGTCAGGCGGACGCGCCCGGGGGCGGCGCGGTCACGCGGAAGCGCCGGGGACCGGGGCTTGAGCGGCCGGGGCCGGCGTCTGGGCCGGCTTCGGCAGGGCGGTCTCGACGGAGAGCGCCGCCAGGCCCTCGTCGAGCATCCGCAGTGCGCGCGGGAAGTCGCGCAGCCGTCCCGCCAGCACCTCCAGGCCCGCTGAGAGGGAGTGCGCGGGCACCGCGCGGGACTTGAGGATCTCGGCGGTCCACGTCGCGAAGGCGGAGAAGACGTCCGGATCGTCGACGTAGAGCGCGGTGGCCAGGAAGTCGACGATATGGGCGATGTCCTCGGCGGTCCGCTCGCGCTGCGCGTCGCCGTAGGCGCGCAGCGCCGGGAAGCGCTTCTCCAGATCGGTGAGCGCCTGCCGCACCAGCCGCGGGCGGGACCGTGCGATCCACGTGTACTCCTGGTCCGTCAGGTGTGGCAGGTCGTCGACCGGTTGCCGGGCGGCCGTCGGCCTCGGCGGCTCGATCCCCTCCTCCAGGACGGCCGCCGCGGCCCGCGCGTCCGGCGCCCAGCGATCGGCGCCCAGCGCGCGGGCGTAACGGCCGTCGGGTCCGAAGGCGCGTCCGCCGGCCATCACCGGGACGCCTATGGCCTGGCACGCGGTGATGGCCGCGTGCGCGGCGGGCAGGTGGGTGGGGAGGGAACCGGACAGCAGCACCGCGTCCGGGCCGGTCTGGTGCAGATGGGCGATCAGGTGGGGCGTGGGGGTCTGCGCGCCGAGGTAGTCCACCCGCCAGCCGCGCAGCCGCAGCACCTCGGCGACCAGCCGGGCCGGCATGGCGTGCCACTCGCCGTCCACGCAGCCGACCGTCACCCTGCCGCGCTCCCCGGCGCCCGACGGCCGTGACCGGCGGGCGAGCGCGGCCACGACCCGCTCGTTGACGGCGGTGGCCGCGTGCTCCTGCGCCACGGTGATCTGGTCGGCCGCCCAGGCCCCGCCGACCCTCGCCTGCACCCCGGCGATCACGTCGAGCAGCAGCGTCTCCCGGTCGAGCCCGTCCGCCAGCCCGGCGTGCACGACGTCGAGGGCCGTGTACTCGTCGCCGTCGATCACGGCCTGCCACAGGTCCTCCCGCAGCGCGGCGGGGCACGGGGCGGGGCGGGTCACTCGTCCCCCTCGCGGGAGTCGCCGCCGTCGGCCGGCGCGAAGGACGGCGGAGCCGTCCGGGCGGCGCTGACGGCCACGGTGGCCATGTCGTCGTGGCGTCCGGCGCCCACCCACTGGCTCGCCAGCATCTGCACCCGCTCCACCACGGCCTCGGCCGGCATGCCCGCGCACCCGGCCAGGGCCTGCTCGAGGCGGTGCTCGCCGAACAGGTCGTCGCCCAACGGGCCGCCGCGGGCCTCCGTGACGCCGTCGGTGTACAGCACGCAGGTCTCTCCGGGGGCGAGTTCCGTCTCCACGGTGCGCGCCGTCACCGTGGGCAGCGCGCCGACCAGGGTCCCGTAGGTGGGCGCCGCCTCCACGCTGCCGTCGGCGCGCAGGATCAGCGGCCGGGGATGCCCGGCGCCGGTCAGCCGCAGCCGCACCCGGTCGCCGCGGCGGCGCACCGAGGCCAGCACGATGGTCGCGAAACGGGTGTGGTGCGAGGACAGCAGCGCCCCGTTGAGCAGGTTCAGCACGCGTTCGTGGTCGGCGGCCAGCGGCAGCAGCGCGTGCAGCGTGTTGCGGATCTTGCCGGTCAGCACCGCGGCCTCCAGGCCCTTGCCCGCCACGTCCCCGAGCACCACCAGCGTCTCCCCGGACGGGTCCGCGCTGGGGTGGACGTCGTAGAAGTCGCCGCCCACCTGCTCCTGGTCCTTGGCCGCGCGGTAGTAGCCGGCGTACTCCACGCCGTGCACGCCGTGCAGCGCGGGCGGCAGCAGCTCGCGCATCAGCGTGGCCGTGACGGACGCCTGCTCGGTGTACATACGGGCCGCGGACAGGGCCGCCCCCGCCCGCGCGGCGAACAGCCGGGAGAAGACCTCCTCGTCCGGGCTGAACGCCCGGTCGGTGGCGGACCGGAGCAGCACCAGGGCGCCGGCCGGCACGCCGTGGCCGGGCAGCGGGGTGACGATGACGGAGCCGACCCGTCCGGTGAAGTCGGGCGGGATCACCCAGTCGGGGAGGTCGCCGGGGTCGATCCAGCGGGCCGGAACGGGCGGGAAGCCCCGCAGCGCCTCCGCGAGACCGGGCACGTCCGCCGGGTCGACGCGCCGCGTCACCTGCACGACGGGACCGCCGCGCCGGGCGAGGGTCAGCGGGTGCCGTCGCCCCTGCGACGGCGCGATCAGCACGGCGGCCTCGGCGAGGTGCTCCGCGGCCATGCGCGCGGCGACCTCGGCGCAGCGCGGCACGTTCAGCGTGGACAGCAGCGTGCTGGATATCTCCGCGAGCAGGGCCGAGCGCTCCCGGGCGTTGTGCAGGGCCGTCTCCGCCAGACGCCGATCGTCGTCGATGAGCCACCACACCACCGTGCCGCCCGTGGACCGGCTGGGGTGCGCCTCGTAGAAGCGGTCGCCGATCAGTCCTGCGGCATGGGCCGCCGGCTCACCGAGATCCTCGGGAAGGCCGAGGTCACCGGGGCCGCCGAGGTCACCGGAGCCGGGGCCGCGGAAGTCACCGAGTCGGCCCAGGCCGCTGAGTTCGTCGGGCGGCCCGGCGTCCGTGTGCCGACGGTGCGCGTCGGCCAGCCAGGAGGGCGCCCGGTCGGACAGCGCCTGTCCGGGCGCGGCCTCGGGCAGCAGCAGGCGGGCGGCGGCGTTGATCCCGACGACACGGCCGTCGCGGCCGACCACCAGAACGGGACAGGGGGCATCGCGCCATGCGGCGCCGACCTCGACGTCCGCAGGCGCACTGGTGGGGGTCCCGCCGGATGCACGCACACAAGGGGGCACGCGTACCGCGTACCCCACCACCTCTCCGCTGTCGGGGACAATTGGCCTCCGGCAACCGTCCCGCATCCCTCCTCCCGGCGCAAGCCCCCAGCTCAGCGCCAAGATGCGGGCTGTCGCAGCACCTCGCAGGGTGGGAAGCGGGCGCGTGGTGGACGAGCCCGGAAGGAGACCGCCATGGCGAAGGACGACTCCCGCGGGAAGCAGCCCGCCAAGGGGGAGAAGGTGACCTGGCGCACGCACGGCAGCGAGACGAGCGGCACGGTGGAGAAGAAGATCACCCGCCGGACCGAGGCCGCGGGCCGCACGGTGGACGCCTCCCCGGAGGACCCCCAGTACGAGGTGCGCAGCGACAAGTCCGGCCGCTCGGCCGTGCACAAGCCGTCCGCGCTCAAGAAGAAGGAGAAGTAGGGGGGCTCGCCCCTCACCGCGACGCGAGGCGTGCTCCCGGGCTCACGGGCCTGGGGCCCGCCTCTGCTCAGGGCCTCGCGCCGTGACCTCCCGTTGACGGCTGCTCGCATGGAATGGGGTGACGTGGAGGCGCAGTGACATGGAAGCGCAGTGACGTAGGGGGACGCACTGACGCATGGCGGCGCGGTGACGCATGGCGGCGCACTGACGCATGGCGGCGCAGTGGCGCACGGGGACGCAGTGACATAGGTCATCCCCGGCCCTGAACCGCAATCACTGGGGCACCTGAAAGGTCGGCGTTTGCCTACGAACGCCGGCTGACAGCACACCACCGTCCTCCGGGCCGACCGGCCCGAGCGTCATCAGCGAGGCACCTGTGAACCACCCCGCCCCCGAGCAGCCCGCCGACACCGTGGCCCGGCTGCGCGCCGCCTTCCGCACCGGCCGGACCAAGCCCGTCGAGTGGCGCACCGGGCAGCTCCGCCGCCTGCGCGCGATGCTCACCGAGCGCGGCGCCGAGATCGCCGCGGCCCTCCACTCCGACTTGGGCAAGAGCGCCGCCGAGGCGCACCGCACGGAGATCGACTTCACGGTCCGTGAGATCGACCACACCCTCGCCCACCTGGACGAGTGGCTGCGCCCGGAGCCCGCTCCCGTCCCCGCCCACCTCGGCGCCGACGCCACGGCCTGGACGCAGTACGACCCGCTCGGCGTCGTCCTCGTCATCGCGCCCTGGAACTACCCCGTCCAGCTCCTGCTCGCCCCCGTCGTCGGCGCCCTCGCCTCCGGCGACGCGGTCGTGGCCAAGCCGAGCGAGCTGGCCCCGGCCACCTCGGCCGCGCTGGCCGAGCTGATCCCGGCCTACCTCGACACCGAGGCGGTCGCCGTGATCGAGGGCGGCGTCCCGGAGACCACGGCGCTGCTGGCCGAGCGCTTCGACCACATCTTCTACACCGGCAACGGCGCCGTGGGCCGCGTCGTCATGCGTGCGGCGGCCGAGCACCTCACCCCCGTCACCCTGGAACTCGGGGGGAAGTCACCGGTGTTCGTCGACCGGGACACCGACCTCGACGTGGTCGCCGACCGGCTGGCGCGCGGCAAGTTCCTCAACGCCGGGCAGACCTGCGTCGCCCCCGACTACGTCCTCACCGACCCGGAGACCGCCGCCGCCCTGGAGTCCGCGCTCGCCCGCGCCGTCGAGGGCGTTTACGGCGCCGACCCGGCGGCCTCGCCGGAGTACGGGCGCATCGTCAACGAGCGCCACTTCGACCGCCTCTCCGCCCTGCTCGGCTCCGGCCGGACAGCGGTCGGCGGCGGCAGCGACCGTACGGACAAGTACATCGCGCCGACCGTCCTGGCCGACGTCGCCCCCGACGCGCCCGTGATGGCGGAGGAGATCTTCGGCCCGATCCTGCCGATCGTCGCCGTGCCGGACCTCGACGCCGCGATCGGCTTCATCAACGACCGCGAGAAGCCCCTCGCGCTGTACGTCTTCTCCGAGTCCGCGGCCGTGCGCGAGCGCATCGCCGCCGAGACCTCCTCGGGCGGCCTCGGCCACGGCCTGCCGCTCGCCCACCTCACCGTCTCCGACCTGCCGTTCGGCGGGGTGGGCGAGAGCGGCATGGGCAGCTACCACGGCCGCTACTCGATCGAGACGTTCAGCCACCGCAAGGCGGTCCTCGCCAAGCCGCTCGGCTGACCTCCGCCGACGCGGCGCGCGCGGCGCCGGCGAACGCACGTGACGCCGGGGTCAGGAGACGAGGGCCTGCCAGGTGTCGGGGCCCACGACGCCGTCGGCGGTCAGGCCCTTCGAGGTCTGGAAAGCCACCACCGCGCTCCGCGTCGCCGGGCCGAACTGGCCGTCCACGGCAACGGGGTGGGCGTGCGCGGTCAGCTCGTCCTGCACCGCTTTGACGGCCGATCCGCTGTCGCCCTGCTGCACGGTGACGATGAGGGCCTGCCAGGTGTCGGGGCCGACGACGCCGTCGGCGGTCAGGCCCTTGCCGGTCTGGAAGGCGATCACCGCGCTGCGCGTCCCTGAACCGAAGTCGCCGTCCACCGCGAGGCTGGCGCCGTGGGCGTTGAGCAGGTACTGGACGGCGGTGGTGCTGTGGCCGGTCGCGCCCTGGGAGATGACCGGCCAGCCGCTGCCCGGGGGCGGCGGGGGCGGCGTGTAGGCGCCGTGGGCGAAGGTCTTGAGGTCCGCGGCGGTTCCGTTGAACACGTCCTGGTCGCCGGGGAAGGCGCCGCTGTCGGCGTTCTGCCAGATCGTGTAGGTGCTCCAGCCGTTGGGAAGCGGGGTGGGCGACCCGCCGTAGTGGGCGATCCACAGCGGGTCGTGCTGGCCGGGCGCGGCGGAGTTGCCGGTGCAGGTCGACCACCAGTCCCGCGTGGAGTAGACGATCGGGTAGCGGCCGGTCCTGGTGCGGTACTCGGCGCTGAAGGCGGTGATCCAGGAGACCATCGCGCTCTGGCTGAGGCCGTAGCAGGTGGCGCCGTAGGGGTTGTACTCGATGTCGAGCGCGCCAGGGAGGGTCTTGCCGTCGTCGGACCAGCCGCCGCCGTGGGCGACGAAGTAGTCGGCCTGGGCGCTGCCGCCGGAGGCATTGGGCAGGGCGAAGTGGTAGGCGCCGCGGATCAGGCCCGCGGCCGCCGATCCGCTGTACTGCCGGGAGAACTGGCCGCTGGTGTAGTCGGTGCCCTCGGTCGCCTTGACGTAGGCGAAGGACGCGCCCTTGGAGGCCACCGACGACCAGTCGACGTTCTCCTGGAACGCGCTGACGTCCAGGCCCTTCAGCGTTCCCGCGGCGGCGGGGGCGGCCGTGGCAGCGGAGTCGTGGGCGATCCCGGCCGGCATGCGGGCGGCGAGCCCGGAGCCCATGTGGTCGGCGTCCTCGTGCCAGGGACGCACCGCCGCCGGACCCGGCGCCGCGTGGGCCGCCTCGTGCGGCAGACCGGCCGACGCGGCCAGCACGGTGAGGCCGACGGTGACGGCGGCGGCCAGGTTTCTGTTCATCGGTGCTTCTCCGATCTCGAAGGACAGTGCGGGGCGGCGGACCGGCGCCGCGGGGCGCGTGGTGTGCGCGCGGGGGCGGCGCCAGCCGGCGGGCGAGCGGTGTTGTTCAGCGAACCGGGCGGGGGCGCGGAGTCAGGGCCGGACCAGCCCGTAGAAGACCGAGCTGGACAGGGGATAGCTCTTGTCGTAGACGCCGATCTGGCTGGAGTTGCTCGGGTTGGAGGTGTTGCCCGAGATCACGTAGACCGTCGATCCGCTGACGTGCTCGACGATCCCGATGTGGTAGCGGTTGGTGGCGGTGCCGAAGATGATCATGTCGCCGGGGAGCGCCGAGTGCAGTTGGCTGGTGCCGTACCAGCGGTTGTGGCTGACCGCCCAGTCGTAGACGTTCGGCACGTAGTTCATGGACGGGATGTTCTCCCCGGCGTCCCGCCACACCCAGGTGGCGAAGGCGGCGCACCAGTCCGCGCAGATGCTGTACGGCTTGCCGGGGACGCAGTTGCGGGAGTCGGCGCGGACGCCCAGTTGGCTCTTGGCCACGCTGACGATCTTGTTGCGCTGGGCGTCGGCGGTGTGGCAGCTCGCGACCTGCCGGGTGACGCCCATCGACTTCATGGTGTCCGGTCCGGCGATGCCGTCCGCGGTGAGCTGGTGCGCGCTCTGGTAGTTCTTGACGGCGCCGGCGGTGCCGCTGCCGTAGTCGCCGTCCTGGTCGACGCCGGCCTTGCTCTGGACCGCCTTGACGACGGTCTCCAGCTCGCCGAGCGTCTGGGCGCCGATGATCCCGTCGACGCTCAGGCACCGGTCGGACTGGAAGGACTCGGCCGCCGCCTCGGTCTGCGGTCCGCTGACGCCGTCGACCGAGCCGGCGTTGTACGCCAGTCCGTTCAGGTCCTCCTGCCCCAGCTTGACGTCGGCCGAGTCCGCCGACGCCACGGTGGGTCCGGCCAGCAGCGCGCCGGAGACGAGGACCGTCGCGAGAGCGCCGATCACGGCTCTCCTCGTACGCCGCGGCGCCTGTGAGGTGACTGCGTTGATGCTCATGTCGTGCGTCCCCCTTGTCGGATGGCCGCCGCCCCGTGCGGGCGGCGACTAGTCCTTTCTAGGGGGCGGGTGTTGTCCGCTGTCGGTCGCTGGACGCCGGACAACAGCTCTCGCACAATGAGCACTTCGCGTCCTCCGGAAAGGAGACATCGGTGCCTCGCAGCGAGCGGCCGTTAGAGAACGAGGACACCCTGCTCGTCGGGTTCGCGGCGGATCTGCGGAAGCTGCGGGAGAAGGCCGGCGCCCCGCCCTACCGCAAGCTCGCCCGCGCCGCGCACTACTCCTCGACCACCCTCGCCGACGCCGCCTCCGGCCGTAAGCTGCCGAGCCTGCCCGTCACCCTCGCCTACGTCCGCGCGTGCGGCGGCGACCCGGCGGACTGGGAGCAGCGCTGGCGCCGCCTCTCGGTCGAGCTGAGCCAGACCGACGAGGTTCCGGACGCCGCGCACGAGGACGGTCCCTACGCGGGACTCAGTCACTTCGAAGCAGCGGACGCCGGAAGGTTCTTCGGACGCGAGCGGCTCACCGAGGACCTGGAGTCCCGGGTCCGCGGCAACAGGTTCACCGCGGTGTTCGGCGCCTCCGGCTCCGGCAAGTCGTCCCTGCTGCGGGCCGGCCTGCTCCCTCGGGTGTCCGGCGGCCCGGCGGCATGGACCCCTCTGGTGCTCACCCCGGGCCCGCATCCCTTCGAGGAGTGCGCGGCGCGGCTCGCCGCCCTCACCGGCGCCTCCGCCGTCGCCCTCCACGAAGAATTGCGGGCCACTCCGCGAGCCCTTCACCTCACCGTGCTCCAACTGCTCGCGCAGCAGCCGCCGGGCGCCGAACTCCTGCTTGTCGTGGACCAGTTCGAGGAGATCTTCACCCTCTGCGGCGACGCGGAGGAACGGACCGCTTTCATCGCCGCGCTGCTCACCGCGGCCGGTGCGGCCAACAGCCGGACGCGGGTCGTCCTCGGCGTGCGCGCGGACTTCTACGCCGCCTGCTCGCAGTTCCCGGACCTCGTGGAGGCCGTGCAGGACTCGCAACTGCTCGTCGGCCCGATGACCACCGAGGAGCTGCGCCGGGCCGTCACCCGGCCCGCCGTCCAGGCCGAGTGCACGGTCGAGGGCGCGTTGCTCGCCCGGGTGGTGGCCGAGGCGACCGGGCAGCCCGGCGTCCTCCCCCTGGTCTCCCACGCGATGCGGGAGACCTGGCGCCGCCGCCGCGGCAACACCCTGACGGTGAGCGGGTACGAGGCCGCCGGCGGCATCACGCACGCCCTGGCCAACACCGCCGAGACCGTCTACGGCGGCCTCACCGAGCAGCAGCAGCGGATCGCGCGCGGCATCTTCCTGCGGCTGGTGTCCCTCAACGACGGCGCCGGAGACTCCAAGCGACGCCTTAACAGGGAGGAACTGGATCCCAGCGCCGACGCCGTCCTCGACGCGCTGGCCCGCGCCAGGCTCGTCGCCCTGGACACCGACACCGTGGAGATCACCCACGAGGCGCTGCTGGAGGCGTGGCCGAGGCTGAGCGGCTGGATCAGCGAGGACCGGGCCGGTCTGCTCGTCCAGCAGCAGCTCACCGACGCCGCCAAGGCGTGGGACCGGGAACAGCGCGACGCCAGCGCGCTGTACCGGGGCACTCGGCTGGCCGCCGCCCGGGATTGGGCCAAGGGGCACGCGGACGACGGGCGACTGGGCCCGCGGCTGCGGGAGTTCCTGGCCGCGTCCGTCAGACATCAGGACCGGGCCGTCCTGTGGCGCCGTGCCGCGGTGGCCGGGCTCTCCCTGCTGACCGTGCTGGCCGTGTCCGCCGCCGGCATCGCGCTCCAGCAGCGATCGACCGCCCGGTCCGAGCGCGACAGCGCGGTCTCGGGCGAAGTACAGGCCCAAGCGGGCCAGTTGCGCGGCACCGACCAGTCACTGGCCGCCCGGCTGGACGTCGCCGGATACCGGATCCACCCCACCGACCTGCTCGCGACCGACCTGCTGAGCACCCAGAGCGCACCGCTGTCCGCACCGCTGACCGGGCATTCCGCGACCGTCCTCGCCGTCGCCTTCAGCGCCCGCGGCCACGTGATGGCCACCGCGGGCAGGGACGACACCATCAGACTGTGGAACGTCGCGGACACCACGCGCCCCTCGCCGCTCGGCGCCCCGATCCGCGCCCGCAGCGCCGGCGTCATGTGGCTGTCCTTCAGCCCGGACGGCCGCACCCTGGCCTCCGCCGGCCGCGATCACACCGTACGGCTGTGGAATCTCTCCGATCCCAAGCACCCGGCCGCACGGCCCGTGCTGCGCGGCCACACCGACATCGTCTTCTCGGTGTCCTTCGCTCCGGACGGCCGCACCCTGGCCAGCGCCGGCGCCGACGGCACCGTGCGGCTGTGGGACGTCGCCGACCCCGCCCACCAAGGCGAGCTGGGCAAGCCCCTGCGCGATCAGAAGGGGGCCATCGCCTCGGCGGCCTACAGCCCCGACGGCCGCACCCTGGCGAGCGCGGGCCACGACCACACCGTCCAACTGTGGAACGTCACCCACCCCGCGCACCCGTCGCCCTGGGGCAAGCCGCTGCGCGGCCACACGGACACCGTCTACGCGGTCGCTTTCAGCAGCGACAGCCGGACCATGGCAAGCGTCGGCAACGACTTCACCGTACGGCTGTGGAACGTGTCCGACCCGGCGAAACCCCTCGCTCTGGGCAAGATCCCCGGCGCCGCGGCCAACACGATCTACGCGGTGGCCTTCAGCCCCGACGGGAAGGTGCTGGCCACCGCGGGCGCCGACCAGACGGTCCGCCTGTGGAACGTCACCGACCCCACGGCCCCGCTCGCGCTGTGCCCGCCCCTCACCGGCCACAGCGGATACGTGTACTGGCTCGCCTTCGACCCCCGCGGCCACGCGCTGGCCAGCGTCGGCGCCGACGACACCGTACGCCTGTGGGACCTGCCCCGGACCGTGCTGCCCACCCCCAGCTACGAGAACACCGTCGCCTTCACCCCTGACGGCCGCGTGCTGGCCGCGGGCGCGACGGACGGCGCGATCCGGCTGTGGAACAGCGCCGACCCCCACCGGCCCACCCCCCTCGGCGGCCCGCTGCTGGGCAACGCCAAAGCGGTGAACAAGCTCGCCTTCAGCCGCGACGGCCGCCTCCTGGCCAGCGCAGGCCGCGACGGCACGCTACGGCTGTGGAACGTCACCGACCCCGCCAAGCCCCAGCAGTTGGCCCAGCGCTTCACCGATCCCGCCCACACCGCCGTCACCGACGCCGTCTTCCGCCCGGACGGCCGTGTCGTGGCCACCGCAGGCTACGACCACACGGTACGGCTCTGGGACATCGCCGATCCCGCCCGCCCACGCGAGATCGGCGCCCCGATCACCGCGCACACCGACGCCGTACGCGCGCTGGCCTTCAGCCCGAACGGCCGCATCCTGGTCAGCGCGGGCGCGGACGACACCACCCGCCTGTGGAACGTCTCCGACCCCGCCCGGCCCCGGCAGTGGTGTCCGCCGCTGGCCGCTCGCACCGGCGGGGTGGGATCGGCGGCCTTCAGCCCCGACGGCCGTGTCCTCGCCACCGCCAACGACGACCACACCGTGCGGCTGTGGAGCGTCAGCGACCCCCGCCGTCCCACGGCCCTGGCCGCGCCGCTGACCGGGCACACCAGCTTCGTGCTGTCCGTGGCGTTCAGCCACGACGGGAAGACCCTCGTCACCAGCGGCGGCGACGGCACGCTACGGCTGTGGGACGTCGCCGACCCGAACGCCCCCGCCCCCCGGGGCGGCCCGGTCAGCGGCCACACCGGACCCGTCGACCAGGCGGCGCTCAGCCCGGACGGCCGCACCCTGGCCAGCGCGGGCGACGACCACACCGTCCAGGTGCAGTCCGTGAACCCCGCGGAGGCCGTCCGCCGGATCTGCGCCACCACGACCGGCGCCCTCACCCGTCAGGCGTGGCGCCACCACGTCTCCGCGCTGCCGTACCGGGAGGTCTGCGGCTGACCGGCGCCCACACGAGTCGGCGGAAGTCCGTGGGAACGGAGTCCGGCCCCGCGGCCCCACCGTCTGCCGGTTGTCCGCGGGCTGTTGTCCGAACGGGCCGGGCCGACACCGGACAACCCCACGGGACGTAGACAAGTGGTCACAGCGCTCCGACCGGGGCCTGGAGAACTACCGAGGAGGCTCACCATGTCGAAGTCCCGCATGCGGATGCCGCGGACGGCACTCACGGTCGCCGCGCTGAGCACCATCGCGGTCGGCGGACTGGCTCTGCCGGCCCACGCCGTCAGCGGTCACGCCTACATCGTCTACGGCAACTCCGGCTACGGCGTGAAGTGCGTACAGGAAGGCATCGACGACTGGTCCAACCGCGTCCACCACACCTGGCCGCTGACCGTCGACGGCCAGTTCGGCTCCAACACCCTCACCTACCTCAAGAAGTTTCAGGCTGCCAGCCACCTCACCGCCGACGGGGTCGTCGGCCCCGCCACCGCGAACGCGATCACCGACAACCTCACCGGCGACGGCAACTGGCGGTCTAGCTGCTACACCTCCCTGCCCAGCACCTACAAGTGACCGGCCTGGATCGCTGTGCGGTGGGCGCCGGACCGGGCGGATCAGCCACGCGTCCGCGACGTGATCCGCCGGACAGGCCCTAGCACGGTGGCCGTGGGCAGCAGGACGGGGCCGCGCGGGATCGTGTGCCCCATGCGCGTTCTGGCAGGACCAGCCTGGGCCTTTGGCGACGGCTTCGCCAGGATGGCGAACATCCCTGCGTCATCCTCGACGCCTCTTGGCCGCCGCTGAAGCCGCACCGCGAAGCTGCCCTGACTACCGGGGCAGCTTCGCGGTGCGCTCCGGGTGGACAGCGCTGACACTTCGCGGAGCGTGGACGCGCTGACGGCCGACTGGCCGGGCGCGCCCCTGCGTCGTGCGCAAGGGGGGCTTCACGGAGTGCGCGAGGGGACCGACGGCCTCTCAGGCGAGTGGGCGAAGGGCGGCGTGAGTCCTGCCGCGTGCGGCGGGCGCTCTGTCCCCGTCAGGCTCGTCGGGCCTGACGTCCGAAGAGGGCGCCCCGGGGCTCCGGCGGCGGGGGAGTGCCGGGCTTGAGCGGCCACGCCAGGAGCATGCCGACCGCGAACCCCACCACGTGCGCCGCATAGGCGACGGCGCCCGCCTCGGACGTGCCCTGCCCGGCCGAGTAGAACGCCTGGAGCACGAACCAGAAGCCCAGCACGATCCAGGCCGGCAGCCGCAGCGGCAGGAAGACCAGGAACGGCACGAGCACCCAGACCCGGGCCCGCGGGTACAGCACCAGATACGCGCCGAGCACTCCGGCGATGGCGCCCGACGCGCCGATCAGCGGCTGGCCCGAGTCCGCGTTGAGCAGCGCGAACCCGGCGCCCGCCGCGAAGCCGCAGACCGCGTAGAACAGCGTGAACCGGATGTGGCCCATCCGGTCCTCGATGTTGTTGCCGAAGATGAACAGAAACAGCATGTTCCCCAGCAGGTGCACCCAGCTTCCGTGCAGGAACATCGCCGTGAAGACCGACAGCACCGGCGACTTGGCGTAGGACGGCGCGGCCAGCACGCAGCCGGCGCCGTGCGGTCCCACCCCGACCGCGCCGGTGGGCGCCAGCGCCGGTATCCGCTCGTGGATCAGCTCGCGCGGCACCAGGGCGTAGTGCTCCGTGAACGCCTGGAGGCGGCACAGCTCGGCCAGGCCCGCGTGGCCGGTCAGAGAGCCGGCGACGCCGGGCGTGAGCAAGAAGACGACGACGTTGGCGGCGATCAGGGCGTACGTCACCCACGGAGTGCGCCGCACCGGGTTCACATCATGGACGGGGATCACCACAGGGGAGTTCTGCCCCGGATGCGTGCGGCGAACCGGTGAACGCCGCCGCCCCCGGCCGCGTATGTCCCCTCGACCGGTCCAGTGACGTAGGCGATGACGCGAGGAACAGGCGGGAACTGGCGATGAGCGACCGAGTTACTCCGATGCAGGCGCTGCCCGACGGCGAGGCCGAACTCTCCCTGGTGGTGCGGCTGCCCTGGGAGGACGTCGCCCGGCTCGGCCAGGAGGCCGGGCGGCTGGCGGCCCAGGCGCAACGGCCGGTGACCCTGGACGAGGCCGTCAGCCACCGGCTGCGGTCGGTGCGCAACGCCGCCTCGCACGCCCGCCCGGCCGGGGAGCAGCCCGCCGCCGCGCCGTCCGGCGGGTCGGTCGCCTCGCTGCCCCGGCTGGGCGGGACGGCGTAGTCGCCTCCCGCCGCCTCACGCTCCGCGGCACGCGCCGTCGGCGACTCGGGCCGCGGCCTTCCTGGCCGCCACCAGGACCGGGTCCCACACGGGTGAGAACGGCGGCGCGTAGCCGAGGTCCAGGAAGGTCATCTGCTCCACCGTCATCCCGGCGGTCAGGGCGACCGCCGCGACGTCGACCCGCTTGGCCGCGCCCTCCCGGCCCACGATCTGCACGCCGAGCAGGCGGCCGGTGCGGTGCTCCGCGAGCATCTTCACCGTCATCGGCGCCGCGCCGGGGAAGTACCCGGCGCGGCTGGTCGACTCCACGGTGACCGTCTCGAACCGCAGACCCGCCCGGCGGGCGTCCTTCTCGCGCAGTCCGGTGCGCGCGATCTCCAGGTCGCACACCTTGCTGACCGCGGTGCCCACCACGCCGGGGAAAGCGGCGTAGCCGCCGCCGACGTTGGCGCCGATCACCTGGCCCTGCTTGTTGGCGTGGGTGCCGAGCGGGACGTACCGGTGCAGCCCGGAGACCAGGTCGAAGACCTCCACGCAGTCGCCGCCCGCCCAGACGTCCTCATAGCCGCGCACGCGCATCGCCCGGTCGGTGAGCAGCCCGCCGTGCGCGCCGACCGGCAGCCCGGCCGCCCGCGCGAGCCCGGTCTCGGGACGCACGCCGATGCCCAGCACGACCACGTCCGCCGGGTACTCGGCGTCCTCCGCGACCACCGCCCGGACCCCGCCGTCCGGGCCGGTGAGCACCTTGGCCGCCTCCGTCCCGCCGACCATGGCGACGCCCATGCCCTCCATGGCCTCGCGCACCAGGCGGCCCATGTCCGGATCGAGCGTGGACATGGGCTCCGCGCCGCGGTCGACGACCGTCACCTCGTAGCCGCGCTTGAGGAGGGCCTCGGCCATCTCCACGCCGATGTACCCCGCGCCCACCACGACGGCCCTGCGTCCCCGCGTGCGGTCCAGGCGGTCCAGCAGCGCCTGGCCGTCGTCCAGGGTCTGCACGCCGTGCACCCCGGGCGCGTCGGCCCCGGGCATGTCCGGCCGGACCGGGCGCGCCCCGGTCGCGATCACGAGCTTGTCGTACGACGTCCAGTACTCCTCGCCGGTCGCCGCGTCCCGGGCCCGGACCCGGCGCGCCGCCACGTCGATCTCCGTCGCCTCGGTGCGCATCCGCAGATCGATCCCACGCGCGCGGTGCTCGGCCGGCGTGCGCGCGATCAGCCGGTCCCGCCCGTCGACGTCGCCGCTCACCCAGTACGGGATGCCGCACGCCGAGTACGAGCTGAAGTGGCCGCGCTCGAACGCGACGATCTCCAGCTCGTCCGGCCCGCGCAGCCGCCGCGCCCCGGACGCCGCGGACATCCCCGCGGCGTCCGCGCCGATCACGACCAGCCGCTCGCGCCCCGCCTTCGCGCCCCTGGCGCCGCTCATGTCCATGCGAACACGCTACGGCCGCCCGGCACTTCGGTCCTGCCCGGCCCGCAGGGGGACCGCAAGGACGACTATGTGCCCGCCCGCCCCGCCGCCGGGGCGCGAGGGGAGTGTCAGAGGCGTCTGAGAGAGTGGTTCCATGAGCACAACGGGGAGCGCCGCGGGGCGGCACGTCGTCGTCATCGGGGCCGGCATCGCGGGACTGGCGGCGGCGCACCGGCTGCTGGGGCGCGGGGCGCGGGTGACCGTGCTGGAGGCGTCCGGGCGGGTCGGCGGCAAGCTGCTGCCGGGCGAGATCGCGGGCGTCCGGGTCGACCTCGGCGCCGAGTCGATCCTGGCCCGCCGGCCCGAGGCGGTGGCCCTCGCGCGCGAGGCGGGACTCGCCGGGCATCTGACGCCGCCCGCCACCGCCACCGCGTCGCTCTGGACCCGCGGCGCCCTGCGCCCGATGCCCAAGGGACATGTGATGGGCGTCCCCGGCGCCGCCGCCGCGCTCGCCGGGGTGGTCTCCGAGGAGGGCGCGGCCCGGATCGGCCGCGACGCCGACCTGCCCCGCACGGAGATCGGCGACGACGTGGCGGTCGGCGCGTACGTGGCCGAGCGGCTGGGCCGCGAGGTCGTCGACCGCCTGGTCGAGCCCCTGCTCGGCGGGGTCTACGCGGGCGACGCCTACCGCATCTCGATGCGCTCGGCCGTGCCGCAGCTCTTCGAGGCCGCGCGGACGCACGCCTCGCTGACCGAGGCGGTCCGCGAGATCCAGGCCGCCGCGGCCGCGGCCCAGCAGCCGGGACAGCGGCCCGCGCCGGTCTTCATGGGCGTCGAGGGCGGCGTGGGCCTGCTCCCGCTCGCGGTCGCGGAGTCGGTGCGGGCCCGCGGCGGCGAGATCCTCACCGGCGCCCCCGTGACCGAACTGCGCCGACAGGCGCCGACGCCGACGACACAGGCGCCCTGGCGGGTCGTGGCCCAGGGACGGACGCTGCACGCCGACGCGGTGATCGTCGCTGCTCCCGCGCCCGCCGCGGCCGACCTGCTGGACGCCGAGTCGCCCGGCGCCGCGGCCGAACTGCGGGCCGTCGAGTATGCCTCGGTGGCCTTGGTCACCCTCGCCTACCGCAGCGCCGACGCCGTGCTCCCCGAGGGCAGCGGCTTCCTGGTGCCCCCCGTCGACGGGCGGACCATCAAGGCGTCCACCTTCGCCTCCCGCAAATGGGGCTGGATCGCCGCGGAGGACCCCGGCGTGACGGTGCTGCGCACCTCCGTCGGCCGGTACGGCGAGACGGAGATCCTGGGCCGCGACGACGCCGACCTGGCCGACCTCTCCCGGCGCGACCTGCGCGAGGCCACCGGCCTGGACGCGGCGCCGCTGCGCACCCGCGTCACCCGCTGGACCGACGGCCTGCCCCAGTACCCCGTCGGCCACCACGCGCGCGTGGCCCGCATCCGCGAACAGGTGGGCAGACTGCCGGGCCTGGCGGTGTGCGGCGCGGCCTACGACGGCGTCGGCATCCCGGCCTGCGTGGCGAGCGCCCACGCGGCCGTGGACCAGGTGGACGGCGACCCGCGGGCGATGCGCGGTCTCACCGCCGCCCCGGTGCGGAGCCTGCACGGCGGAGCGGGAGAATAACGCCATGAGCGACGACGCCCCCACCACCGAGTCCGGCCGCATCCCGAACAAGGGCAAGCTGGCCAAAGACCTCAACGAGGTCATCCGTTACACGCTGTGGTCCGTCTTCCGGCTGAAGGACGTGCTGCCCGAGGACCGCGGGGGCTTCGCCGACGAGGTGCAGGAGCTGTTCGACCAGCTCTCCGCCAAGGACGTCACCGTCCGCGGCACGTACAACGTCTCCGGGCTGCGCGCCGACGCCGACCTCATGATCTGGTGGCACGCCGAGACCAGCGACCAGCTCCAGGAGGCGTACAACCTCTTCCGGCGCACCAGGCTCGGCCGCGCCCTCGACCCGGTGTGGTCGAACATGGCGCTGCACCGCCCCGCCGAGTTCAACCGCTCGCACATCCCGGCGTTTCTCGCCGACGAGACGGCGCGCGAGTACGTCAGCGTCTACCCGTTCGTGCGGTCCTACGACTGGTACCTGCTGCCCGACGAGGACCGCCGCCGCATGCTCGCCGACCACGGCAAGATGGCCCGCGGCTACCCGGACGTGCGCGCCAACACGGTGGCCTCCTTCTCCCTCGGCGACTACGAGTGGCTGCTCGCCTTCGAGGCCGACGAGCTGTACCGCATCGTCGACCTGATGCGCCACCTGCGCGCCTCGGAGGCGCGGATGCACGTACGCGAGGAGGTCCCGTTCTTCACCGGCCGCCGCAAGTCCGTCGCCGACCTGGTCGCCGGGCTCGCCTGACCGCCTCCCGGCGGCGGCCGGGTCGCGACGGGTGAGCCGGCGCGCGTCTGCGGCCAGGGGGGGCGCGCTTGGCGGCAGGGGGCGCCGCGTGCTCCTGCCGTCAGTGCGGCGCGCTTGCCGCCATGGCCGTGTGCTTGCCGTCAAGGTCGCGTGCGCCTGGCGCCGGGGCCGCGTGCTTGCCGTCAGGGCGGCGCGCGTCTGCCGTCAAGGCCGCGTGCGCTTGCCTCCAGGATCGCGCGCTTGCCACCAAGGCCGCGTGTTTGTCGCCCACGCCGCGTGCGTCTGCCGCAGGGCCGCGTGCTTACCACCACCGACCGCGCCCTTGCCGTCAGGGCGGCGCGTCTGGCCGCCAGGGTCGCGTGCTTGCCGCCAAGGCGGGGTGCGCATGCCGTAGGGCCAGCGTGCTTGCCGCCGTGTACTACGCGTTTGCCAGCAGAACCGCGCGCGTCTGCCGCTCGCGGCGTCCCCCGGAGGGGCGCGCCCACCGGCCGGTCTGGGCCGCAGGTGTGGGGCGCAGACCGCCGGGTCGCCGGGCGGCAGTCCGCGCAGTAGGTCCGTGCGGGAGGCGGGCGGCCAAGGCTGCGTTGGGTGGGAATGCGGCCACGACCGCGTTGACGCATCCGCTGGGGCCCTAGGGGCGATGCGTGGCGCGCTCGCTCGCCGCGGCGGCCCTCAGTGCCGTAGCAGCACCCGGCGGGCCGCGCGGACCGCTGACCGGCGGTCGTGGCGGGCCGCCCGGGGGGCCGGTCCCGAGCGCTCCTGCCGCCACTGCCGCAGCTCCCGCAGGACGGCGGGTTCCCCGGGCCGGGTGCTTGCGAGCAGCGACTCCACGAAGTCCATCGCGTCCCGCCGGTAGCCCTCGCGCATCGGACGCGCCTGTGCGTAGGACAGGAACGCGGTCCGGTACGCCGGTCCGAGGATCATGGGCAGCTCTGGCGCCACCTTGGCGACCACGTCCGCCCGCTTCGACGCCAGCGCGCGGGACTGCACGCCGAGCCGCCCCCGGTCGAACCCTTCGGGCGCGGGCGTCCCGGCGACCAGCGCCGACAGCAGCGCGGTCTGAGCGAGCGCGAGCCGCTGCCGGGCGGGACCGGTCCCGTTCAGTGCGTCCGCGGTTGCCTGACCCCCTTCGCTTCCGGCCGCCCGCCCGGTGCCGTCGGCGCCCGTCGCCGCGACCGTCTGGGTCCGGGCCGTCGCGTCGCCCATGCCGTCGGTCCGTCCGCGCGCCGTCGCGTCGTCCTTCTGGCCCGACTCGCCTATCCCACCCAACTCACCTGTCTCGCCCGTCTTGACCGTCCGGCCCAGCGCCTTCGCATCGGCCGTCGCATCCGCCACCGCGGCCGGTCGCCGCCCCGCCGCCGCGCGCCCCCGCTGCACGGCCTGCCGGATGGTCGCCAACTCCTCCTCCAGCTCGGCTGGTTCGGGGAAGTTCTCGTCCCGTTCCAGCAGGATCCCCGGTGGGGAGACCCGGGAGGCGAGGTCGGTGAGGACGTCCAGGACCGGGCGCGAGACGGGATGGGCGTGACTGTCGTGCCATACGCCGTCCCGCTCGAAGCCCCCGGCCACATGGACGTACGCGACGGCTTCGAGGGGCAGCTCGGCCAACGCCTTGGCCGGATCCTCGCCTTGGTTGACGTGGTTGGTGTGCAGGTTGGCCACGTCGATGAGCAGCCGGACGCCGGTGCGGTCGGCCAGTTCGTACAGGAACTGTCCCTCGGTCAGCTCCTCGCCCGGCCAGGAGAGCAGCGCGGCGATGTTCTCCACGGCGAGCGGAACGGGCAGCGCGTCCTGCGCGACCCGGATGTTCTCGCACAGCACGGCGAGCGCGTCCCGGGTGCGCGGCACGGGCAGCAGGTGCCCCGCCTCCAGCCGGTCCGAGGCGGTCAGCGGGCCGCCCGCCCGCACGAACGCGATGTGCTCGGTGACCAGCGGCGAGCCCAGCGCCTCGGCGCGCTCGGCGAGCGCGCGCAACCGGCCCTCGTCGGGCCGTTCGGCCCCGCCGAGCCCGAGCGAGACGCCGTGCGGCACGACGGTCACCCCGCGGGACCGCAGGCGCAGCAGCGACTCGGGCGGATGCCCCGGGCACACGTTCTCCGCGACGACCTCGACCCAGTCGACGCCCGGCATGTCCTCCACCGCGTCCGCGATCTCCGGCCGCCAGCCGATCCCCGTCCCCAGCCGCTGCATCATTCCCCCGTCCACGCCATCCACCCCGTCCACCTCGGCCCCCCGTACGGGCGGTCGTGCGCGCTGCCCGTGTGAGGGGGGTATGGCCCCGCGACCCGAAGCCGAACCGCTCCGGCAGCGCTTCAGAGCAACATTTGAGGTTCACCCGCCGAGGCCGACCGGCAGCGGCCGAAGGCGTCCGGCGCCGTCCCCGCGAGGACGGAACCATGCCGTGCCCACCGCGCCGAAGCGCCCATGAGCAGCCACGACGATCGGCCTCGCACGACGACGAAGCATCTGCGCCGGGCAGGCGCCAGCGTGCGGACCGCTCGTCCCGCCGACGAGGTGTGCGCCGCGCGCTGCCCGCTCTGGCGAGGAGGGGCGCCAGCACGGCGACGACGCCCTGAGTATTCTCCTGCGGGTGGGGGCGCCGTGGCTGGCGGTCCACGTCGGGCGACCGTCGGATCGCCGGCCAGAGGATCAAGCCGATCCACCATGCCAGCGCGCGCCGGGCGCTGGCCGACGCCGTGGAGGAGTGCACGCACTGCCGACCCGGCAGCATGCTGGTTGCCCTCGACTGAGCGCTCCTGATTGCCAAAATCCGGTCAGCCAATTTCCTGGACTTGGCGGGCTGCCTGCTCGCATGCTCGCCACATGAACAACTTGAAGATCGCCGTCGAGGTGAGCGAGCGCGATGGACGCCTGCGCGACGACGACCCAGACGCCATCGTCCATGCGTACGACGTGGAGAAGGGCGCCTTCGCCTACCATGCCCTCGCAGACACGTACTACGTCGTAAAGTCCGACGTCGAGTGGAAGTCGCTGCTGACACGCGGTGAGCGCTGCCGTGTGTGCAAGGCGGCCGGAGAAGGCTCGTGAGCGGCGCCGGGCTGTCCTCCAGACGCGGGCCCCTGCCGACGCGCACAGCGTCGGCAGGGGCCCGCGTCCGTGGTCATCGGGTGGCGAGCACCGCCTCATGGATCTGCTCGCGCAGCTCGCGCCCGGCAGCCGTGGACGCGAACGGCTCGGCCTCGTCGTACAGCTCGCCCAGGCGGTCGGTGACCCTCCGGGACTGCACGGCGCCGAGCATGTCCAGGCAGTGCACGGTCTCCTCAGCGGCGCCGTCGACTTCGCCGCCTGCCAGGTGGGTCCGGGCGAGCCCGAGGTGATCGAAGGCCATGCTCCGTCGGCGGTGTCCGGGGCGGGCGGCGAGAGCGGCGGACACCAGATCCCGTGACCGGCGCACGTGGCTGGTCCGGGCCGGTCCCTGCACGTGCTTCGCTGCGATCTGGTGGGCCATCCCCAGGGTGGCATGCAGTTCGGGCAGGTCGAAGAAGTCCATGTGGGGGTCTTCGCTGCCGGTCTCGACCCGCTCGTAGGCGTCGAGGGCACGTCCGGCGGCGGTGTCGCTGTCGGAGACCCGGCCGATGATCGCCTGAAAGCGCGCCTCCAGGGCGAAGAGCATGCTCGTGGCGGCGGGGGTGAGGCGGCGCCGTCCTCCGTACTGTGCGAGTGCCACGAGGTCGAGCGCGTCTTCCGGGTGGCCGAGGTGGGACATCTGCCGGGCCATGCACTGGAGGATGTGCGCGCCGATCCGCTTGTCGTCCGCCTCGGCAGCGGCATGCAGAGCGGACACGAACGTACGCTGCGCGATGCCGTGACGGCCCGCGTCGAACGACATCCATCCGGCGACGCTGGCGAGGTCGGCGGCCGCCGACCATAGCGCCTGCCCTACGGCTTCGGTGTAGGTGCTGGTGCGCAGCAGGTCGAGCACGGCCTCGGTCTGGGCGAGGACGGCGGAGCGGGAGAGCACGCCGCCGTGCATGTTGTCGAGGGTGCGGAAGCTGCTGGTGATGTTCCGGATGCCCTCGACCTCGGGCATGCCGATGTGCCTGCCCGGCGGCCCCTGCGGCGTGGCGCCGTCAGGTTGGGACAGCGCCCACTCCTGGAGGGGTTCGAGGAGGTCGTGGCCGGTGAGGACGGTCGCGGCGTCGGCGTCGTTGCGAGTGTCGGGAAGCATCAATTCGCTCCGGATGATGTGGCTGAGTGCGGCGATGGCAGCCGTGCGGGTCCATGGGCTGCGGATGCCGGTCTGCCCTGATTCACCTGGCAGACCGAGGTCGGCGTAGGTGAGGTCTTTGCCCGTCTCGGCGCTCAGGACTTCCAGGATCAGGCGCGGTACGGGGTCTCTCGGGATCGAGCCCTTCAGCCACGCCCGCACTCGGCTCTCATCGGTGGCGAGCCCACTGATGCCCTGCTGGGCGCCGCGCTGCGTGACCAGGCGGGCCAGGCGGTTTCGGGACAGGCCGCACTGCGTCATCCAGTGCGCGAGCGGAGCGTTCGGCTGCTTGTCGAGCGGGGGCCGGCCCATGCGGTTGCCTCCTGGCCACGTAATGGCGGGCTCTCAGGCTACGAGGACTACGTCAACTAGCCCATTATCGCGCGTATTTCGCCGTAAATCACCGGTCCGTGCACCTGCTCTGCACCGGACGGACCCGGTGCCCGGCGGGAGGCGACCGCCGCCGGGCACCGGCCAGCGCCGACTACCGAGCAGCCATTCGGAGCGCTGTTCTTGAAGGGCCGGGGCAGCCCGGCGCCGACCGAACCACACGGCACAGGCCGGCACTTCGAGAGAAGGGCATCACCATGATCGCCACCGTGAGCACCGAGAGCACCGTCGTCGAGGTGCCGGTCCTGGCGTCTGCCGACGCCGACGGGGTCACCCTCGGCCGTCAGGTCTTCAACGACTCCGACAAGTCGAACTACTTCGAGGGCTGATCCGACCGGCGCCTCGACAACTGGTGGCGGTGCGGCTTGGGCCGCGCCGCCCCCGGCGTCTCTCCGGATGGATGTGAAGGGAGAACGGGATGGACGTGATGTGGCTGGCCGGTGGGGCGCTGGAGCCTCCGGCGGGGGCCGCGCTGACGGCGCCGGTGTGGCATCCGGCCGGGGCGCGTGTGAGATCGATGGAGGCGGGGGCGGTGCGGGCGGTCGTGGCAGGAGTGTGCCGGGCCGACGACGCGGAGGTCTGCCGCGTGGCCGCCGAGGTGGCGGCGGGCCGCACCGAGGTGATCGTCAGCATGGGCGGCTCGTACTGGATGGCCGTCCACGATGACCGGCGGCGGCGCACCGTCGTGGCGGGCGACCTCGCCGAGAGGCGGGGCGTTTTCCTCGCGCGCGCCGAGCTGGGAGCGATGTGGGCCACTGACGCCTCCGTGCTCGCGCGGCAGCTCGGCCATGGACCGGATCTGGAGCTGCTGGCCGCGCAGATCACGGTGGGCTCGGCGGAGCACTGGCCGCACCGGTCGCTGTGGTCGGGGGTCGAGCGGGTGCCCGGAGGGTTCGCTTTGATCTTGGACGAGCGCGGAGCGCGCACGGTCGACGTCCGGCCGCGACCGGACGGCCGGACTATGGAGCAGGGAGCAGAGGAGATCGGCGCCGCGCTGTGGGGAGCGGTGCAGGGCTACGCCCGCGTGGCCGGAGCGCGGGTGAGCGCCGACCTGTCCGGCGGCCTGGACTCCTCAGCGGTGGTCATCGCGGCCGCCGAGGTGTCCCGGATCGTGGCCGTCACCCACGGCGGGCCGCTCGCCGACGCCGAAGACGAGCGCCTGGCCCGCGACATCGCCGCATATGTGGGCGCCGAGCACCACGTCAGCTCGGGCGGGCCGGGCAGCGCGCACTTCGCCCGCTGGCCTCGCGTCACCCCGGCCGCGCCGGTCCTGCCGGTGGCGTCCTATTCGTTGGACGGCGACTACCTTCCCCCGGCGCGTGGGGTGTCCGCGCTCCATCTGACCGGGCACGGCGGGGACGTGGTGCTGGAGTCCTCGACGGCCGCGTGGACCGCTCTCATCCAGGACGGGCAGACCCGGCGGGCGAAGCAGGCGGTCCGCGCGCTGGCCCGCCGCGTCAACACTGCTCCCGGCCCGCTGTGGCGGGCCGTCCGGAATGGCGCGCGGGGCCGGGACCTTGCCATGCAGAGAGCCGCTGAAGCCGTCGCCCAGGGGCAGCCGTTCGGCGACAGGCTCGGCGTATGGACATGGTGCTCCATCGGACCGGCCGCGCAGTGGCTGACCCCATACGGACGGCGGACCGTCGCCCAGATGCTCGCCGACTCCGGCAGCCGCGAAGGCGACGTGCACGCGGGCGCGTGGGACGACTGGAGCGCGCTGCGCTCCAACGGAGCGGCCCTCCGCGACGGCGACGCGCTGAGCGACGAGCACGGTGTGCACCAAGTCGCGCCGTTCCTGGACAACGAGGTCGTACGGGCCTGCCTCACGATCGGCGCCAGCGAACGCCGCCAGCCGGACCGGTACAAGCCGCTGCTCGCGCTGGCCCGTCCGGAGCTGCCGCAGTGGCTGACCGGCCGCCAGTCCAAGGGGCACTTCACCCCGCTGCTATACGAAGGCTTGCGCGCCCACCGTCTGGAGCTGCGCCAGGTGATCGACACGAGTGACCTGGTGAGCTGCGGTCTGATCGACCCGGCGGCGGTGCACTCCGCACTGGATGCCACCGCAGCGGGTATGGGACGGCCGCCGCTGCCCGCGTTGGAGTCCTTCCTGATCACCTCCTGGTGGCTCGCCCGCGTCCTGGCGCCGCAGACCGCCGTCGGGGGCGCCCGGTGATGCGAGTACCGCCCGGCGTGCACCGGGCCGACCTCGGCAGCGGCTCATACGCCGCACTGGCCGCGCACACCGGCACTTGGCAGTGGATGAACGCCGCCACCGACCGGATCTGGGCGGCAGCCCTTACCGGCACGCTCCACGACCTGGCCCGACGGTTCGGGGAGCAGGGCCTGCCCGGCGACGCCGACGCCATCGTCACGGAGATCGTCGAACAGCTCACCAGGGCAGGGCTGCTCGCCGACGGCGGGCGCGGCACGGCCGCGCTGCCGCCGCCGATGCCCTCCGCCACCGTCCCGGCCGCACCGGGCCCGGCCCCGCGCTGGCCGGGTCGGATGCTGGCCCGAGTCGGGCTGGCCCTGGCGCTCGCCATGATGCGGCTGCCCCTGCGCACCCGGATGCGGCTGCTCGACTGCCTGCGCGTCCTGCCGCCCGCGCCGCCCGCTCTGGCGGCGTCGGCGGCGGCGGCCGTCCCCCTGATCCGGCCCGCCTGGTGGCCGGGCCGCATCGCCTGCATGGAGGTCTCCCTCGCCACCGTCCTCACCGTCGCGCTGCGGGGCCGCCGCGCGCACTGGATCCTCGGCGCCCGGCGCATGCCGAACGAGGCGCACGCCTGGGTGTGGACGCCCGCCGGTGCGCTCGGACTGTCGGGCCGGGACATCAGCGACCCGCGTCGCCCGTGGGTGGCAGTCGCCGCAGCACCGCCCATTCACCCGAAAGGGTGAATCTTCGAACGCGAAGATGACGACATCAGCGGCCCACCTGCCCGTCTGCGGCAGGGGGCCGCACAAACGTGATGTCGGCAAGGCGAGTTGAGCCCTACACCAAGCCTGTGACCGCAGAACTCGCACAACCGCCCGCCGCTGTCGGCCCCGCGCCGATCATGCGGCTCGCCGAAGACCAGCGCGACGAAGCGCTCGGCCTGGCCGCCACCGCGCGCCGTCTCCCCGCCGTCCTCGCCCGCACGCTGCGCCTCGCCTGGCACGCGGACCGTCGAGCCCTTCTCGGCATGCTCACCGCCCAGGCCGTCTCCGCCGTGCTGGCCGCGCTCGCCCTCGCCGGCACCACCCGGCTCATGAGCGCGGCCCTGGCCGCGGCCGCCGCAGTCGACCGCCACCGCCCGGTCAGCCCCATCGCCCACGCCGCGGCCGGGCCGGCTGCCTTCGTGACCGTCACGCTGGCCGGGTCGGCGCTCGCCGCCGCCGCCGCGCGAGCGGCCGCCGCCCGCCTCAGCCCCAGTGTGTTCCGGGAGGCCGACCTCCGCGTCCTCGATGCGGCCGCCTCCGTCGAGCTGATCGCCTACGAGCACCCAGGATTCGAGGACCGTCTCGACGCCGCCGGCAAGGGCGCCGAGTCCGCACGTGACCTGGTCCTCGACGTGCAGGCCGCCGTCTCGGTGCTCGCCCAGCTCGCCGCCGTCACCGCGGTGGTCGCCGCCCTCGACCCGATCCTGACGGGGCTGCTCCTGCTGACCGCCGCCCCGCGGGGGTACGCCTCGCTGCGGGCCGCCCGTCTGGACCACGCGGCCTCGGTCGCCACCCGCTCCGACGCCCGACTGCGCCAATCTTTGCGCGGCTACAGCACCGACCGTGCCACCGCCGCCGAGATCCGCTCCGCCCGCATGGGCCGTTTCCTCTCGGTGCGCTACCGTCAGGTCTCCGACCGCCTGGAGGCCGAGGCGCTCGCCGCCGCGGTGCGCTCTGTTCGCGTTCAGATGGCAGGCGACGCCGTGTCGGCCGTGACGCTCCTGGGGGCGTTCGCCGCGCTGGGCGCGCTGGGCGCCTCGGGGCGTCTGGACGCGGCGGCCGCCGCCACAGCGCTCATCGCCCTGCGCACGGCGTCCGCGTCGCTGACCATGCTGACTCGGGCGGTGAGCCGGGTGTTCCGCACGGGCCTATACCTTGAGGACTGGGCCGCGTTCCTTGACGAGGCGGACCGGCATCGCGCCTGCCGCGGCACCCGGACGCTGCCGGCGGACGGCCCCGGCGTCATCAGCGCCCGCGACCTGACCTTCTGCTACCCCGGCAGCGACCAACCCGCCGTCGACCACGTCGACCTCGACCTGAAGCGTGGCGAGATCGTGGCCGTCGTCGGCGAGAACGGCTCCGGCAAGACCACCCTGGTCCACCTGCTCACCGGCCTGTACCTGCCGACTGGCGGAGACGTGACCTGGGACGGCGTCAGCGTCGCCGACGCGTCCGCCGCCAGCGTGTGGCGACGTGTGGCCATGACCCCGCAGGAGTACACTCGCTGGCCCCTGACCGCCCGCGAGAACATCACGCTCGGCACTCCGCGTGACAACGGCGACGACGCAGTGCACGACGCTGCCCGTGCCAGCGGTGCCGACCGCGTCCTAGCCGCCCTCCCAGACGGCCTGGACACGTCGCTCGCCCGTTCCTGGTGGGGTGGGCACGACCTCTCCGGCGGTCAGTGGCAGCGGATCGCGCTCGCCCGCTCATTCCACGCCGACGCCGCCGTGCACATCCTTGACGAGCCCACCGCCGCGCTCGACGCCCGCGCCGAACGACAGGTGTTCGACACCTTCCGGGAACTCGCCGGGGGCCGGACGGCCTTGTTCATCACGCACCGGCTTGCCAACGCTCGGATGGCAGACCGCATCCTGGTCATGAAGAACGGCCGTATCGCCGAGGAAGGCACGTATCAGGAACTCTTGGTCAGCGGCGGTCTGTTCGCTGAGTGCCACCGTCTCCAAGAAGGCGTCGACGATTGAGTTGCATACAGGTGTTGCGGCACGGCGACGACGCGCATGGAAGGTGAGTGGCGATCTGTCATCCTGTCGGCCATGGCACACCGCCCTTACCCGAATCGCTCCTGCACGCGCCCGGTCCAGTCGTCGCCGGGGAGCCGGTCAAGGGCGGCTCTGGCTGCGCCGAGCGCGTTGGAGGTCTTCGCCTGCGCGCCGAGCTGGGCGTGGGCTTCGAGGGGAGCTGTCAAGGCGGGCTCGAGGCGGGGGAGTCCTCCGGGGAGCTGCTGCGCGCGGACTGCCAGGTCGATGGCCCCGTACAGGTCTCCGTCGTAGCAAAGCTGGTGGGAAGCTGGCCGCGTGCGTCGAGCAGATGGCCGCGGGCCTGTCGGAAGGCGATGCGCCTGCGGTGGCGGCTCTGGTCGCGCTCGTCGAGGCGCGTACACGGCTCGGGGCTCGGGGCTCAGGAGGCGGCGGGGCTGCGGGGCGAGGTGGAGCGGGTGCGATCGACCGGTCGGTTGTCGCCGGGGTGTGAGCACCACGACGCGTTCACCGCCCGCACGCGCCGCGCCTGACGGCGTCCTCGCCTGCCCTGGCGTCACGGGGTGGTCCCATGGCGGCCGCTTCGGGTCAGGGACGTGCCTCTCAGCTTCGCTCCGCCGGTGTCCGCCTGACCCGGTGAGGGGGCGACCCCGCCCCGCCGGGGCTCCGGAGGGGGCCGGGTCCGCTCGGGCCGGGGTCAGGGCGGCGTGCGGGAGAGGCTCAGCGCAACGCTGGATGGTCTGCGACCACTGTTTGGGAGCCGGAGGCGATTTCCGTGAAGCCGGCGTCGCGGACCACGGGCAGGCGGGAGGCGGTCAGCTCGTCCCAGCGGGCGGGTGGGGCGGTGCGCACCGCGAGCGGGAAGCCGGCCTCGCGCCAAGCGGCGCGCTGCTCGTCGGTCAGCTCCCACCAGGCGAGCTGGGCGCCGTGACCCGCCTGCGCCATCGCCTTGCCCGCGGACATGTCCAGGCCCGGGTTGAGCCACAGCACCGGGTCGCCCGGTCCGGCCGGGGCGGGCGGCAGCGGGTCGTCGAGGTCGGTGCCGGAGACCTGGAGTTTGGCGAGAACCCTGGGCCAGCCGTCCAGCGGGACGGGCGGGAAGACCCGCACCTCGGCCGCCTCCCCGGTGACCGTGATGCCGGGCAGCGCCTCGGTCCGCCGCCACTCCGCGCCGCGCGCCCGCCGCACCACCTTGCGGATCCGCGCGTCCTGCCAGTCCCGTACCGGCTGCGCCCACTCGCCGTCCCCGAGCGACCGCTCGTCGCTCAGCAGCACCAGCACCGCGCGCGCCGCGGTCTGGAGGGCGTCGGTGCGGGCCGGGGGAGCGGCCCGCTCTATCCGCACCACCAGCGGCAGCACGAACTGCGGAGCCTGGTCGCGGGCGCCGGTCTCGGTGCGGAACGGACTGTCAGAAACGGGTGTCTCGTTGTTCACGCCCCCAGTGTGCCAACCGCGCCGCACCCGCTCGGACGCTCCCCGCCCCCGCTCGGACGCTCCCCGAACCCGTAGGACCGTACGCGGATCACCACGATCACCCTGAAGGCGCGGATCGATCACCCGGAACAGGCCTTGCGCTGCGCCTCCAGCCACGCGCAGACCGGGCAGAGGGTGATCCCCCGGTACGACTCCGGGTACTCCGTCGGTTCGCGGCACAGCACGCACTCCGCGTACGGCGGCCCCTCGGCCGTGGGCGGCCCGGCGGGACCGGGGGCCGCGCGGCAGCCGTCGGCGCCGTGTTCGTCCGCCCCGTGCGCGCCGGTTCCGTACCCGTCCGGTCCGTGCGCGCCGGTTCCGTGCTCGTCGTCCCCGCTCATGCCTTCAGGGTAGGACTCCGGCAGGGGCGCGGACCCGGTCACGAGCGGCCGTTCGCCGACCTGATCATGTCCGAGACCTTCACGAAGCGGTAGCCCTGCTTGCGCAGCTCCGGCACGACCTCGCTCACGACGTGCTCGGTCGTCGGGGCGGCGCTGCGCGTGCAGTGCATGACCACCACCGAGCCGGGCTTCACGCCCTTCAGCACCTGCTGGGCCACGGCGTTCGCGTCCGAGGCGAACGCGTCCCCGCTCACCACGTCCCACTGCACCGCCGTGACGTGCAGGGCGCCGAGCGTGCGCAGCACCTTGTTGTCGTAGCAGCCGCCGGGGAAGCGGAAGTACGGCACGCGGTTCCTGACGCCGGCCTTGGTGAAGGCCGCTTCCGTGCGCTGTAGCTCCGAGGCCGCCTTGTCGTTGGAGACGGTGGGCAAGCCGTAGCAGCCGTGGGTGAAGGCGTAGTGGCTGTAGGAGTGGTTGCCGATCTCGAACAGCGGGTCCTGGCCCATGGCGCGGGCCTCGTCCGGGTAGGTCTCGGCCCACTTGCCGGTCATGAAGACGGTGGCGGGGACGTCGAGGGAGCGGAGCGTGTCGATGAGCCCTGGGTTGTCGAAGCGCTCGCCCTTCGCGGCCCGGTCTCCCTCGTCGGCGGTCATGTCGGCGTCGAAGGTGAACGCGACCGTCTTGCCCTGGGTGCGCGGTCCGTTGAAGAACACGGGCGCCCGGCCGTCCCGTCCCTGGGGGAGCATCGGAGCGGGGGCGGCGCGGGTGGCCGTGGGTGCGGGCGCGACGGCGGTGGATCCTGGGCCGATGGACGTGGCCTCGTACGGGGCCGGACGGGCGGCATGAGGGGCCTGTGCGGTGCCGCAGGCGGCGAGGGCCGCCAGGGCGACGCTCAGAGCCCCGCCTGCGGTAAATCGTCGTACTAGTGAGATCACCAGACGAATGTAGGGCCCTCGTCGGTCGGAGGAACGGCGGCGCGGCCGTGGGGTCACTCGGGCGGTGGGCCCAGCGGCCACGCGGCAGGCACACGCCCTAGGCCCCCTCGGCTACGCGGCGGTCACTCGGGGGGCAGGCTCCGCCGGTCCGCCATCGGCTCGGAGACCGGCTCGGGGATCGGTTCGGAGGCCGCTTCGGGCACGCGCTCGGGCGCCGGCATGTGCTCAGGCGCATGCTCTGGCACGCCCTCGCCGGCCGTACCGGTCAGGGACTCGCCGGCCGCCCCGGTCAGGGACTCGGTGAGCGGTTCCGGCTGGGGCTCGCGAGCCCGTTCGGGCAGCGGCTCGGCGGCCGGTTCAGGCAGGCGCCCAGGCTCGGACGTAGCGGCGTCGGCAGCGGCCCGGACCGGTGTGACGGCGGCGGCAGCCGCCCTGGCGGGGTCCACCCTGGCGGGGTCCAGCGCGCCGCCGCCGGGCGCCGCCGATCCGTTGTGCGTCGGCTGCGGGGCCGCCCGCTCCAGGAAGCGCAGCAGCTCCACCGGGAAGGGCAGCACCAGCGTGGAGTTCTTCTCGGTGGCGACCGCGGTCACCGTCTGGAGCAGCCGGAGCTGGAGCGCGGCCGGAGTGTCCGCCATCTGCTGCGCGGCCTCGGCGAGCTTGCGGGACGCCTGGAGTTCGGCGTCGGCGTTGATGATCCTCGCCCGTCGCTCCCGGTCGGCCTCCGCCTGGCGGGCCATGGACCGCTTCATCGTGTCCGGCAGGGAGACGTCCTTGATCTCCACGCGGTCGATCTGCACGCCCCACCCGATGGCCGGGCTGTCGATCATCAGCTCCAGCCCCTGGTTGAGCTGCTCGCGGTTGGACAGCAGATCGTCCAGGTCGCTCTTGCCGATGATGGAGCGCAGGGACGTCTGGGCCATCTGGGAGACGGCGAACCGGTAGTCCTCGACCTGGATGATCGCGCTGGCGGCGTCGACGACCTTGAAGTAGACGACCGCGTCCACCCGTACCGTCACGTTGTCCCGGGTGATGCCCTCCTGGGCCGGGATCGGCAAGGTGACGATCTGCATGTTGACCTTGTAGAGCCGGTCCACGAACGGGATGATCACCGTGAAACCGGGCGCGCGCTCGCCCCCGGCGATGCGGCCGAGCCGCAGCACCACTCCTCGCTCGTACTGCTTGACGACCCGTGCGGCCGCCGCCAGGTACACCAGCCCCGCGCAGCCCACGCCGATCACAGCGGTCAGAACGTCCTGAAGCATGACGACGACTCCTCGCCCAGTCGTCCGTTCGCCCGTTGGGGGCGTGCTTCAACGATAGGCCCGGCCGGAGAACGCGGTCGAGCCCCCGGACCGGACTGCGCCCCGACCCGCACCAGACTGCGCCCCGACCCCGACCGGACCGCGCCTCGACCCGGACCACACCCCGACCCCGACCGGACCGCGCCCCGACCCGCACCGGACCACGTCCCGGACCGCGCCCCACCCCGCAGCCCCGGAAGGGCCCGCGACGCGCGGCCGAGTCCGTCAGGAGGCGTCGACGAGTCCCTTGGCGTCCCGGGCGAGCGCCGTGAGCCGGGAGATCGCGCGGAAGTACTTCTTGCGGTAGCCGCCGTTCAGCATCTCCTCGCTGAAAAGCCGGTCGAAGGGCAGCCCGGCGGCCAGCACCGGCACCTCCCGGTCGTAGAGCCGGTCGGCCAGCACGACCAGCCGCAGCGCCGTCGACTGGTCCGGCACCGGCCGCACCCCGGTGAGGCACACGGCCCCGAGCCCGTCGGTCAGCGCGCCGTAGCGGCTGGGGTGCACCTTCGCCAGGTGCTCCAGCAACTGCGGGAAGTCGTCCAGGGAGGCGTTCTGGGCGGTGTGCGCCGCCCGGGTCACCTGCTCGTCGGAGAAGGGCGCCGGGGCCTTGGGCAGCCCGCGGTGGCGGTAGTCCTCGCCGTCGATGCGCAGCGCGCGGAAGTGCGCGGACAGGCCCTGGATCTCGCGCAGGAAGTCCGCGGCGGCGAAGCGGCCCTCGCCGAGCTTGCCCGGCAGCGTGTTGGAGGTGGCCGCCAGCCCCACGCCCGCGTCGACCAGCCGGCCCAGCAGGGTGGACACGAGCACCGTGTCGCCGGGATCGTCCAGCTCGAACTCGTCGATGCACAGCAGGCGGTGGCCGGACAGGGTCTCGACGGTCTTCTGGAAGCCGAGGGCGCCCACCAGGTTGGTCAGCTCCACGAACGTGCCGAACGCCTTGCGCGCGGGCTCGGCCGGGGCGGCGTGCCACAGGGAGGCCAGCAGGTGGGTCTTGCCGACGCCGTAGCCGCCGTCGAGGTAGACCCCGCGCGGCCCGGCGGCCGCCTTGGCCGCCTTCGCCCGGCCCCTGCCGAAGCCGAACAGGCCGCGCCGCGGGGAACCGGCGCCGGTCGGCTCGTCGAGACCGCCGGCGAAGTCCTCCAGGACCCGCACGGCCTCGGTCTGGCTGGGCTGCGCGGGGTCCGGTATGTACGTCGCGAAGCGCACCGAGTCGAAGCGCGGAGGCGGCACCATCTCGGCCACCAGGCGGTCCGCGGCGACGTGCGGCTCGCGGGCGCACAGGGACAGGGGAGCGCCGGTCACGGGGCTGGAGCCGGAAGCGGCTGGGGAGGACGACACGGTTCCCCATGGTAAGGCGCGTGGAACACTGCCTGTCATGCGACGCCTGTTCCCTGTGACCGATGAGACAACGGCCCCCACCTCGGACGACGTCCCCGGGACGGGGGCCGCCCGCCTGCCCGGGGCGCTGGTGGACCGTGAGTGGAGCCTCGCCGAACTGGCCGCCGCCTACGCCTACCCCGAGCCAGGACCCGAGGGCCCGGCGCCGTGGCTGCGGGCCAACATGGTCTCCACGCTGGACGGCGCGGCCCAGCACGAGGGCCGGTCGCAGCCCATCTCCAGCGCCGCCGACATGCGGATCTTCGGCGTGCTGCGGGCGCTGGCGGACGTGGTGGTGGTCGGCGCGCAGACGGTACGGCAGGAGGGGTACCGCCCGGCCCGCGCCCGGCGCGAGTTCGCTGAGCTGCGGGCGGCGGCCGGGCAGGCCCCGGCCCCGGCCGTCGCCGTGGTGTCCGCGGGCCTGGACCTGGACCTCTCGCTGCCGCTGTTCGCCTCGCCGCTCGTGCCCACGCTGATCCTCACCGGCGCCGCCGCCCCCGCGGAGCGGGTCACGGCCGCGCGGAAGGCGGGCGTCCGGGTGGTGGTCGCGGGCGACGGCGCGGGCGTCGACCCGGCGCGCGCGGTGCGAGCCCTGGCCGAGCTGGGCTGCACCCGCCTGCTCACCGAGGGCGGCCCGCGGCTGCTGGGCCAGATGGCGGCCTCCGGCGTCCTGGACGAGCTGTGCCTGACGGTCGCCCCGCTGCTCACCGCGGGCGACGCCCAGCGCATCGCCGGCGGGCCCTCCGTGGCCGTCCCGCGGCGGTTCGAGCTGTGCTCCCTGCTGGAGGAGGAGGGGTTCCTGTTCAGCCAGTACCGGCGGGCGACCTGAGCCCCCGTGCCTGAGCCCTCGTGCGCCTGAGCCCGCCGTGAGCCCGAGCCTCTGTGAGCCCGAACCCCAGTGCGCCTGAGCGCCTATGAGCCAGTCCCCCGTAAGCGTGACACCCCCATGTGCCCGCCCCCCCCGCGACCGACGGCATCCGCCCATATGAACGGCCCTGCGGAGCCCCCGTTTCAGTCAATGTCTGGAATGCCCCATTCCGTTCTGTTGCGGCCGGTGCGGGCGATAGTGGCGATACCCACACGATCACGGGGAAGGATGGTTTCTGCAAGGGTCGGGTCCGGCCCTCAGTCAGAGGGCGCGGCCCTCGCAGCAGAAAGGGCACCCGGTGTTCACCAGCGTTCTGATGATCGAGAAGGCCCTGACCTCCGCCGACGTGGAGTTCGTCACTACCTTGCACGGCGAGGAGCCGGTCTTCTTCCACGTGCTGCTCCAGCCGCGCGGCGACCAGGCGGACCGCTTGCTGCGGGCCATCGACGACATCGCGCTCGGAGAGATCGACGAGGCGGCCCGCGAGGGCGACGCCCCCGAGGGGGCGCAGGCGAGGACCGAGGGGGAGCGGGCCCTGGAGGTGTCCCTCGCGGCGCTGCGCGCGGCGGGGGCCGGCGCCGAGGGCCGGCTGATCGAGGACCATCCGCTGGACGCCCTGAAGGCCCTGGCCGGGGAGGTCGGCGCGGACGAGGTGATCGTGCTGACCGATCCGCACTACGTGGAGGAGTTCTTCCACCGGGACTGGGCCTCGCGCGCCCGGCACAAGGTCGGCGTCCCGGTGCTGAAGCTGTTCTCGCACAGCAAGGCATAGGCTGGGGCGGCGCCGCCGCGCGAGCGGGTGCGCGCACCGTCGTCGTACCGCAGCCGCACCACCTGGGGAGATAAGCGCATGGCACCCGGCCTTCCTACCGCCATGGACCGACCGCACTTCATCGGCATCGGCGGCGCCGGGATGTCGGGCATCGCGAAGATCCTCGCCCAGCGCGGCGCCCGGGTGGCGGGCAGCGACGCCAAGGAGTCCGCGACCGCCGAGGCGCTGCGCGCGCTGGGCGTCACCGTGCGCGTCGGGCACGCGGCCGGGCACCTGGCCGACGACGCGAGCTGCGTCGTCGTCTCCTCGGCCATCCGCGAGGACAACCCGGAGCTGGTCCGCGCCGCCGAGCTGGGCGTCCCGGTCGTCCACCGCTCCGACGCCCTGGCCGCGCTGATGGAGGGCCTGCGCCCGATCGCGGTGGCCGGCACCCACGGCAAGACGACCACGACGTCCATGCTGGCCGTCTCCCTCACCGCACTGGGCCTCGACCCCTCCTACGCCATCGGCGGCGACCTGGACGGGCCCGGCTCCAACGCGCGGCACGGCGAGGGCGGCCTCTTCGTCGCCGAGGCGGACGAGTCGGACCGCAGCTTCCACACGTACGCCCCCGAGGTCGCCATCGTCCTCAACGTGGAGCTGGACCACCACGCGAACTACGCCTCGATGGAGGAGATCCACGAGTCGTTCGAGACCTTCGCGGGGAAGATCGTCCCCGGCGGCGCCCTGGTGATCTCCGCCGACCACGAGGGCGCGCGCGAGCTGACCCGCCGCCTGGGCGGTGCGGTGCGGACGGTGACGTACGGCGAGTCGGCCGACGCCGACGTGCGGATCCTGTCCGTCGTGCCGCAGGGCCTCACGAGCGAGGTCACCGTCCTGCTGGACGGCGCGGAGCTGACCTTCGCGGTCTCCGTGCCCGGCCGCCACTACGCGCACAACGCCGTCGCCGCGCTCGCCGCCGGCGCGGCGACGGGCGTCCCCGCCGCCGAGCTGGCCGCCGCCCTGGGCGCCTACACCGGCGTCAAGCGGCGCCTCCAGCTCAAGGGCGAGGCCGGGGGCGTCCAGGTGATCGACTCCTACGCCCACCACCCCACCGAGATGACCGCCGACCTGGACGCGATGCGCGGCGCGGCGGGCGAGGGCCGCATCCTGGTGGTCTTCCAGCCGCACCTGTTCTCCCGCACCCAGGAGCTGGGCGAGGAGATGGGGCGGGCGCTCGCCCTGGCCGACGCCTCCGTCGTCCTGGACGTCTACCCGGCCCGCGAGGACCCGATCCCGGGCGTGACCAGCGACCTGATCGTCGAGGCCGCCCGAGCCGCCGCCGCGGACGTCACCGCCGTCCACGACGCGGCGGAGGCGCCGGACGTGATCGCGGGAATGGCCAAGGCCGGCGATCTCGTTCTCACCATGGGCGCGGGCGACGTCACCGACCTCGGACCGCGCATCCTGGACCGTCTGACCGAGAACTGAGGGGCTGAGGGCTCATGTCGTACGACGTCGAGAAGCCGGACGAGCAGTGGCGCGCGGAGCTGACCCCCGCCGAGTACGCCGTGCTGCGCCAGGCCGGCACCGAGCCCGCCTTCGTCGGTGAGTACACGGACACCGAGACCGAGGGCGTCTACTCCTGCCGGGCGTGCGGCGCCGAGCTGTTCGCCTCCGACACGAAGTTCGCCTCCCACTGCGGCTGGCCGTCCTTCTTCGACCCCAGGGACACCGACGCGGTGGAACTGATCGAGGACCGCTCGCACGGGATGGTGCGCACCGAGGTCCGCTGCGCCCGCTGCGGCTCGCACCTCGGGCACGTCTTCGAGGGGGAGGGGTATGCCACCCCCACCGACCAGCGGTACTGCATCAACAGCATCTCGCTGCGGCTGGCGCCGACGGAGGGCTGAGCGCCCGCCCGCCTGCGCCTGAGTGCCCGCCCGCCTGCGCCTACCCGTCCGCCTGAGCGCCCGTCCGCCTGCGTCTGACCGACCTTCCGCGTCGGCCGCCCGCGTCGGCCGACGCGGACGGTCGGTCGGAATGCGAGGCTTTGCGGTGCATTGACCAAAGTGCGACACTATGGGCACACGTGACGTCTTGAACGTCACGTGCGGCCCGTTCGTCATGCACTTCTCCGCATCTCCGCAGAGGCAGGTGGAAGACAGTGGAAGACATGGTCGCAGCGTCCCATGCCGTACTGGCCGCGGGGCCGAGCGCGTGGATCGTCGTCGGCGCGTTCGTCGGCGGGCTCGTCATCGTGTTCGCCCTGGTCTGGGCGGTGGGCATGGGCATCGGCGTGATGCGCCGCGAGCCGGACCGCCCCGGGCCGTCCGAGCAGCCGCACCTGCCGGTCACCGGCGCCGTCGTGGAGATCAGTGAGATCCGCGAGCCGGACGAGGTCCACAGCGACGACGGCGCCCGGATCCTGCCCCACGACCTGCACGCCGCGAGCACCCGGCGCAGCCAGGACCAGCACCGGCACCGCTGGGCGCCGGGCGGCAGCGGCTCCTTCGGCAGCGGCGGCCCCGGCCGCACCTGACCTCTGCCCCGACAGCACCCCCGCGCCCCCGCACCCCTTCGCCCCCGCACCCCTTCGCCTTCGCGCCCCCGCGCGCCCGCCGGTTCAGATCGGCGGGCGCGCGGACGTATACACCGGCGCGAAACGGGCAGAGGGCATCCGTGCCCCTGCGTCGGGGCCGACCCGATCGGCCCTCCGGGGCGCGGTGACGCCGTACGTCTAGACTCGCTGTGGCAATGCCGCGAGTGAGGCGGCCGAGAGCGGGCAGACTGCCAAACTCGACCCGAAGGGCGTTCGGCGTTTTGATACGCATAGACACAGTCACCAAGCGGTACCCGGACGGGACGGTGGCGGTGGACCGGTTGTCGCTGGACATCCCGGACCGCTCCATCACCGTCCTCGTGGGACCCTCCGGCTGCGGCAAGACCACCACCCTGCGCATGATCAACCGCATGGTGGACCCGAGCGAGGGCAGCATCCTGCTCGACGGCGCCGACATCCGCGAGCAGCCCGTCAACGCCCTGCGCCGCTCGATGGGCTACGTCATCCAGAACGCGGGCCTCTTCCCGCACCGCACCATCGTCGACAACATCGCCACCGTGCCACGGCTGCTCGGCTGGGGCAAGCAGAAGTCCCGTGAACGGGCGGCGGAGTTGATGGAGCGCGTCGGCCTCGACACCGCGCTCGCCCGGCGCTACCCCTACCAGCTCTCCGGCGGGCAGCAGCAACGCGTCGGCGTGGCCCGCGCGCTCGCCGCGGACCCGCCGGTGCTGCTGATGGACGAGCCGTTCTCGGCCGTCGACCCGGTGGTGCGCAAGGGCCTCCAGGACGAACTGCTGCGCATCCAGGACGAGCTGGGCAAGACCATCGTCTTCGTCACCCACGACATCGACGAGGCGATCAAGCTCGGCTCGATGGTCGCGGTGCTGCGCACCGGCGGCCGGCTCGCCCAGTACGCGCCGCCCGCCGAACTGCTCACCGCCCCCGCCGACCCCTTCGTCGAGGACTTCCTCGGCGCCGACCGGGGCATCCGCCGGCTGTCCTTCTTCGGCTCCCGGGGACTCGACCTGCGCACCGCCCCGATCGTCGCCGCCGACGCCGGCGCCGAACGGATCGCCGCGGCCGCCGCCGACGGCGCGCCGTACCTCCTCGTCACCGACGGCGACGGCAAGCCGCTCGGCTGGGCCGCCCGAGAAGACCTGGCCGACGGGCCGGCCGACCCCGCCCGGCTGCTGCCGCACGGGCGGCCGTTCGTGTACGGCGAGGGATCCCTGCGCGCCGCGCTCGACTGCGCCGTGCTCTCGCCGACCGGCTGGGCCGTCGCCGTGGACGACGCCGGACGCGCGGTCGGCGTCGTCTCGCAGCAAGCGATCGGCGAGGCGATCCGCAGCGCCCACGCCGAGGACGGCGGCGCCGCCGCGCCCGCCGCCGAGGCCGAGGCCAAGGTCGCCGGATGAGCGGCTTCTTCGACATACCGAGCGACCTCCAGACCAGTTGGCTCGGCCTGATCGGCCTGCACCTGCGCGAAGCCCTCGTGCCGGTCCTGGCCGGACTGCTCGCCGCGCTGCCCGTCGCGCAACTGTGCGTGCGCTTCCGCTGGCTCTACGCCCCCGTGCTCGGCCTGACCACCGTCCTGTACGCGATCCCGTCGCTGGCCTTCTTCGTCATCCTCATCGACTACACCGGCCAGACCGAGCTGACCGTGATGATCCCGCTCGCCGTCTACACCCTCGTGGTGCTCGTCCCGGCCATCGTCGACGGTGTGCGCTCGGTGCCGGGGGAGACGCTGGCGGCGGCCAGCGCCATGGGCCTGGGCGGCGTCCGGCGCTACTTCCAGGTGCAGTTGCCGATCGCGGTGCCCGCGATCATCGCGGGTCTGCGCGTGGCCACCGTGTCCAGCATCTCCCTGGTGAGCGTGGGCATGCTGATCGGCGACCAAGGCGGCCTGGGCAACCTGCTACAGGACGCGAACAGCTACCACCGGCCCGAACTCGCCGTGAACTCCGTGGTGACCACGGCGGCCCTGGCGGTCCTCGCCGACGCCGCGCTGGTCCTGGTCCGCCGCCTGCTGACCCCCTGGATGCCGGCCGCCACGCGCCGTGGCAAGGCCAGGCCCGCCGAGGACCGGCCCGAGCCGGCCGCGTCCGCGATCGAGGACACCGCCCGGTGAACGCACTCCACTTCATCACCGCCTTCTTCGGCGACAGCAGCCACTGGCACGGCTACGACGGCGTGCCCGCGCGCCTGGCCGAGCACCTTCAGTACTCCGTGATCGCGCTCGCCCTCGCCGCCGCCATCGGGCTCCCCGTCGGACTCGTCACCGGCCACTACGGGCGCGGCGGCAACGCGCTGGCCCTGATCGCCACGGCCGGGCGGGCGCTGCCCAGCTTCGGCCTGCTGGTGCTGATGTTCATCCTGCTCGGCTTCGGCCTCGTGCCGGTGATGATCCCGCTCGTCGTCCTCGCCGTCCCGCCGATCCTGGTGACCTCCTACGAGGCGATGCGCTCCGTCGACCCCTCGCCGGTGGACGCGGCCCGCGGCATGGGCATGGGGGAGTCGCGCATCCTCTTCCAGGTGGAACTGCCCGTCGCGCTCCCGCTGGTCCTCAGCGGACTGCGCTCGGCGGCCATCCAGATCATCTCCACGGCCACCATCGCCGCGTACGTCAGCCTCGGCGGCCTCGGCCGCTACATCGTCGACGGCCTCTACCAGTTCGACTACGAGAAGGTCGTCGGCGGGGCCACGCTGGTCGCCGTGCTGGCGCTGGCGACGCTGGCGGTGTTCTGGGCGGCCGGGCGGTTCGCGGTCTCCCCCGGAGTGCGCCGTGCCCGCTGACCGCCTTTCCCGCACCCGATGTACGCCGCCGTCGCGCGCCGAGGCCGACCGGCGCCCCGGACGCCCGTGACGGACGGCCGGGCCGCCGGCTCAGACCGAACATCCGCCTCTTCGCCCTTTTCCTCTACTTCACCCACTTACGAGCCCGGAACGGGAACTGTGACGTCTCACACGAAGAAGACCATGACCAGCACACGACTTCACGGCGCGGCGGTCGTCGCCCTGGCCGCGACCACGGCCCTGCTGGCGGGATGCTCCTCCTCCAGCAGCTCGTCCGGCGACCCGCTCAAGGGCGGCAAGTCGGGCGGCGGATCCGTCGTCGTCGGCTCCAACAACTTCCCCGAGAGCACGCTCCTCGCCGACCTCTACGGCGAGGCGCTCAAGGCGAAGGGCGTCAAGGTCTCGTACAAGCCCAACATCGGCAGCCGTGAGACCACCTACGGTCTGATGAAGAACGGCGCGATCACCGTGCTGCCCGAGTTCAACGGCGCGCTCCTCGCCTACCTCGACAAGAGCGCCGCGCCGAAGTCGCTCGCGGACACCACGGCGGCCCTGAAGGCCAAGCTGGACCCCAAGCTGACCCTGCTGGAGCCCTCGCCCGCCCAGGACAAGGACTGCGTCACGGTCAACGAGGAGACCGCGAAGAAGTACCGCCTCACCGCGGACTCCTCCATCGCGGACCTCAAGGACGCGGCCGGGGACCTGGTCATCGGCGGCTCGCCGGAGTTCCAGACCCGGCAGCAGGGCCTGGTGGGCCTGAAATCGGTCTACGGGCTCCAGTTCAAGTCCTTCAAGGCGCTGGACGCCGGCGGCCCGCTGACCCAGGCGGCGCTGAAGAAGGACGTCGTGCAGGTCGCGGACGTCTTCTCCACCGACCCGAGCATCTCCCAGAATAAGTTCGTCCCGCTCAAGGACTCCAAGGACCTCTTCGGCTTCCAGAACGTCCAGCCGCTCGTCGGCAAGGACGCCCTGGACCAGAAGGGCGCCGACGCGCTCAACGCGCTCTCCGCGAAGCTCGACACGGCCACGCTGCTCCGCCTGGACACCCAGGTGCAGGCACAGAAGAAGGACCCGCTGGACGTCGCCCGCGCCTGGCTGAAGTCCGCCGGCCTCGCCTGACGGCGGCGGCACGCACGTAGGGCGCAGGGCGCCCGGCCGACCGGCCGGGCGCCCTGCGCCGCTCCGGCCCCGGCCCGGTGCGGGCGGCGGCGCGGCGCCGTTCGCTACGGTGAGACGCATGCCCGACACTGCCCCGGCCCCCGTGCTGCTCGGCGGCGAGCCCGGATCCTTCCCGCACAGCGTGCTGGCCGAGCGGCACCCCGCCGGGGTACGGCGGTGGTGCGGCCTCGACGCGTGCCAGCCTTCGGTCGGCCTCGGCTATCCCGAGCTGGCCCGTCTTGATCTCGGCCAGGAAGGGCTTGAGCGCCGCAGTTTGGTCGAGCCGTGTCACGTCCGGGAAGCCGTGCACGCAGACGGTGCGGATGCGGCCGTCGGCCGCGGCGACCGAGAGCACGGCCGCTTCGGGCACGAGGACTACGGACGCCTGGCCTCCGAAGGCCCGAACGCTGACGCCCACAGCCCTGTCGATGGAGTAGGCGCCCTCGCCGGAAGAACGCAGCAGCAAGGCGGTCAGGCGGGCCAGGAAGGCGGTCAGATCGTCCAGACCGGCGGCAGCATGCCCCATGTCCGCCTCCTTTGCCGGCGCCGGGAACACCGGGGTGCAGGGCGCGCAAGGCGTCGTAGACCCTTTACGGCTTCAGCCGATAGCTCGGGGGAAAGAACTGCACTGTCCATCGGCGGAGGTGGAAGATCTCGCTGCCTCCTTGCGCTCGGAGGATGTCGACCGTCCGCTTGGTCTCGGTCTTGCCCCGCACCGGAACGAAGATCAGCCATTTGCCCTGGCCCAGGGCAGCAGAGTGGGCCGCGACGGTGACGCCTTCGTAGCCCCCGTGCTGCTGCAGCCAGCGCATGAAGCGGCCGGGAAGCCCATGAGACGTTGTCCAGCCGGATCAGAGCCTTGGAGAGCGTCCCGTTGATGGACTGGGTCGCCAGACTTCCCGCGAAGTAGCCGACCCTGTATGTAGTCAGCGGTTCCTCGATTCGATGCGCGTATTGTGTTCTTTCGTTTTTGTGTATCTCACGCTCGGACGGGCAGGGAGCTCCGCAAAGAACGAAATCACGGCCGGGAGCACAGCGCGTCCCGGAAGATCCGTCCAGGTGACTGTGTGGGCGCCGAGAACCACAGCAACGCTGGCTGCGCGGGCGTCAGCCGGGGCGGTCGATTGCTGTCTGCGGTATCAGGGGCGGACCGGCCGGAAGCCCCTCAGCTCGTACGGCCCGGTTTCCCCAACTGGGTGAGTGCGGCTGTGACCAGGGCCTGGACGCCGGTGTCCAGTGTGGGCTGCAGGACCGGTGCGAAGCGGGGGCTGTGGTTGACCGGGATGTCCTGGGCCACGGTGCCGTGTTGCCGGGCGGCCTGGTAGGAGTCCGGATCGACACAGCCCAGGGCCCAGTAGGTGTACGGGGTGCCGAAGGCGTCCGGGATCCGGCTGAAGTCCTCGCTGGCGCTCTGCAGCTCGACAGTGCCCGCGCGCTCTTCGAACATCGCGGCGAAAGCGCCGGAAGCCTCGCGGGTTACCACGTCGTCGTTGACAGTCGGCGGAAAGCGGGTGCCCTCCTCGATCTGCGGCGCACGAGTCGCTCCGGAGGCGTCGCACTCGGCATGGACGATGCGCCGCACGGCTGCCAGGACGGCCTGCCGGGTCTCGTCGTCGTATGTGCGCACGTTCACCAGTAGTTCGGCCGACTCCGGGATCACGTTGCCGCTCGCGCCCGCCTGGACGGAGCCCACGGTGACCACGACCGGCTGGGTGGCGGCCAGTTCACGCGAGACGATCGTCTGGAGCCGGACGACGATCATCGAGGCGATCACCACGGGGTCGATGGCTGCCTGCGGTGCCGAGCCGTGAGCGCCCCGGCCATGGACGGTGATCTTCACATTGTCTGCCGCGGAGAGGAAGGACCCGGCGCGCGTGCCGACCTGCCCGGCCGGATAGGGAAGCACATGTTGGGCGAAGGCGACGTCTGGGCGGGGAACACGGTCGTTCAGATGGTCGGCGAGCATCCGGTCAGCACCGTCCCCCGGCTCTTCGGCAGGCTGGAACAAGGCCACCAGTGTGCCCTGCCACGCCCCCGGCGCGGCGGCCATGAGCCGCGCGGCCCCCAGCAGGCAGGTGACGTGCATGTCGTGACCGCAGGCATGCGCCACGGGCACCCGGCGGCCGGAGGCGTCCGTGGCTTCGGCCGTGCTGGCGTAGGGCAGGCCGGTATCTTCAAGGACTGGCAGGGCGTCCATGTCGGCCCGCAGCAAAACGGTCGGCCCCTCGCCGTTGGCCAGCACACCGATCACACCGGTGCCGCCGATGCCCTCGTGCACCTGGCAGCCGCAGTTTCTCAGGCGTTCCGCCACCCGGGTCGCGGTGCGGTGCTCCTGGTGTCCCAGCTCGGGGTGGGCGTGCAAATCCTTGTAGACCTCTTCGAGGTCGGAGCGGATGTCACCGAGCCCGGCCAGGACAGTATCCGCAATGTCCTTGGGCGTCATGGCTGCTCCTCCCTATCGGTGGGTGATCGCAGTGCCCGTTCAGGTCAGGGATTCCGGTCCTTGGACGCCCCCGGCCGCCAGTCGCGGCTGCCCGGCAGCTTCCAGTCCCAGTGGAACGCGGCCAGCCGCAGCGGGATACCGACCGTAATTCCGGCCAGGACGCCTACGGTGGGTGCGCCGAGCCGGCTGCAGACCGCCATCACCGCGCTCACCGCGATCGCGACGGTCGCGTACAACGGAGTGCCGCCGAAGACGGAAGGAGTCCGCGCGAGCAGCAGGTCCCGGATCGCGCCGCCGCCGACCGCCGTGATGGTGCCCAGCAGCACGGCCGGCAGCCAGCCCAGGCCGACAGCGAGCGTCTTCTGCGCCCCGGCGACCGCCCATACGCTCAGGGCCGAGGCATCCAGGAGGTTGAAGGCCCAGCCGGATGTGTGGCGGCTCAGGTCGGCCACGAAGGCCAGCAGGGTGCCGGCCGTGGCGACCGTGAGATAGGTGTAGTCGGTCAGGGCGACGGGCGTGCCGTGCTGCAACAGGGTGTCGCGCAGAATTCCGCCGCCCAGCCCGGAGACGATGCCGATGACCAGGAAGCCGAACAGGTCCAGACGACGGGCCCGAGCCAGCACCGCTCCGAGCGTGCCGTTGGCGAACACCCCGCTCAGGTCCAGCGCCCGGGTCAGCTCGCTCACGCTCTCAGGCGACAACGCCCGCGCCACAGACACCAGCGTCTCCCTTCACACCTTTCACCATCGAAGCAGCAAAAGGCGCCACCTGCCCGCCGGGCACGGCACGAAGGCAGCCTCCCCCGCCACTGGCTGGCCGGACTGCGACTGTGGCCTCCGTTCGCAGATCACGTGCCGTACGGGTGGGGAAACCCACTGAGCAGGTGTGGGGTCACCCCGAGCAGGAGGTGGTCACTTTCTATCGACGGGCCCCGTCATTCCCGTACCAGGCACCCGGACAGAGCAGCGGGCCGAGCGGACTTGGGCCGGCCCCTGAATCATCTCCATGGGCGGGTTGAGTCGAGCAGCTACCGGCAGTGCCGGCCGGCCTGCCGGAACGGAACGGCGCACTTGTCGACGGAGGCAGTGATGGCTGAGGGTCTGCGCAAACGGCTGATCGGCGCCTGGAAGCTGGTGTCGTACCAGGAGATCCCCGTGGACGGTTCCGAGCCGTTCGAGCCGCTGGGCCGGAAGCCGCAAGGCATCATCATGTACACCCCCGACGGGTACATGTCCGCGCAACTGTCCAGACCCGACCGTCCCGGCTTCGCCTCCGGGGACTGGTTCGACGGCACGACCGAGGAATACACGGCGGAAGCGACCTCCTATATCGCCTACTCGGGACCGTTCCACGTCGACGAGGAGAAGCAGACCCTCACCCACTCCATGTTCGTCTCCCTGTTCCCTAACTGGACCGGCCAGACGCAACCACGTGTGGTGCAACTCGACGGCGACACGCTGCGCCTGAGCACCGCATCCCCCATCACGTCTAGCGGCCAGACCGTCAACTCGGCCCTCACCTGGCGCCGGGCGGAACCCAACTGACCCCCCGCGGCAACCGGGCAGCGCGGCCGCTACGACCCGAGGAGGGAACCCTCATGAACACTGGACGACGAGTCGTCGTGACGGCAGGAGCCGCCGGCATCGGACTCGCGACGGCCAGAGCCTTCGCGGCCAACGGCGACCGGGTACACATCTGCGACATCGATGAACGGTCCCTCGAACAGATCACCGAAGCCGATCCGATGATCACCGCAACAGTCTGCGACGTGTCCGACAGGCCCGCCGTCGAGACCTTCGTCGAGGCCGCTGCCCACACCCTCGGCGGCATCGACGTACTGGTCAACAACGCAGGCGTCTCCGGTCCCACCGCACCAGTGGAAGAGATGGACCCTGATCAGTGGGAGAAGGTGCTGGCCGTCAATCTCACCGGCACCTTCAACGTCACCCGGCTCTCCATCCCCTTCCTGAAGAAGTCCGACTCTGGCGTCCTACTGATCATGTCCTCCGTCGGCGGACGCTACGGCTACCCAAACCGCAGCCCCTACGCGACCACCAAACGCGGACTGATCGCCCTCACCGAGACCCTCGCCATCGAACTCGGGGACGACGGCATCCGCGTCAACGCCATCGCCCCCGGCGCAGTCGCCGGCGACCGCATCCAGCGGGTCCTGCAGGGCCGGGCCGACGCCAGCGGACGCAGCCTGCCAGACGTCACCGTCGACGCCCTGAGCATTCAGTCCCTCAAACACTTCACCGACCCCGACGACATCGCGGCACTGGCGCTCTTCCTCGCCTCCGACAGCGCCAAGTCCATCACCGGGCAGACCATCCCCATCGACGGCGGCTCGAAGACCGCGCAGTGACACACGACGGAAAATCCTGTTGCAGCAGGGGGCGCCGCCGGTAGCGCCGACACCTTCAGAGTGCTCGGTGTGCCAGCACACGACCGCGTTCGTCGTGACGGTCAGGCGCCATGCCTGCTCGTTCTGCTGCTCGGGCTGACGGCGGGTGACCTTGCCCTCGCGGGCGTAGTGCAGATGGCGGCGCAGGGCGTGCAGGGACTCGCCCTTGTTGAGCTGCCGGGCGATCTTGCGCCGGTAGCTCTCGTCCGACAAGTACTTCGCCGCGTGGATCGTCCTCCGGATCGCCTTGCTGCCGTACGCCGAGATGCCCGGCGACCTGCGCGAGGAGTTCGCCGCCGGCGCCCTGACCCTGTTCAAGGGCGACCTGAACTACCGGCGCCTGGTCGGCGACCGGGCCTGGCCCGCCACCACGCCGTTCGCGGAGACCACCGCGTACTTCCCCGGGCCGGTCGCCGCCCTGCGCATCCTGAAGTCCGACGTGGTCACCGGCCTGGACGCCCGCACCGAGGCGGCCCTGGAGGCGGCGGAGGGGCCGCGCTGGCGCACCGGCGGCGCTCACGCGGTGCTCCAGGTGGCCGGAGGGTGAGGACGGGGCGCCTGCCCGTCTCCTGGGGGCCGCCGCTCCAACGGTCACCGGCGGCGCCGCGGTGACCCTGGACCCGGGATCCGCCCGCCCGCCCGTGACGGCTACCGGGCGGGCTCCCTCGTCCAGGCGTACCCGAAGTAGTCCAGGCCTTGGGACTCGTCGACAGCTTCGAAGAAGCGGGTCTCGGCGCTGTACCGCATCACACGCGGGCTCTTGTCGCTCTTCAGCAGGGCGCGCTCCGACTCCATACGGCGGGGCGAACAGGTGCGGTGGGTGGTCTGAGCGAGCGGGTACAGGGAGAGCGTGTCGCCGTCGAAGTCGGCCCTGCCGGTGAGGTCGTCGCATGCGGTCTCGACGGTGACGCTGCCCTCCGGGTGGAAGACGTAGGAGATCTCGCTGTCGGGGGGCGGCGCGATGGAGTCGCCCACGATCCAGTGGTCCAGTCGCCACCGGGCGCCGAACAGCCCCTTGGGCCACAGCAGTTTCACCGCGACGTAGTCGCCCCGGCTGTTCCTCAGGTCCATCGTCAGGTCGTCGACGCGGCGGGCAAGGGTGAGCGTCCCCGCGAAGAGCTTGCGCAGCTTCTTCTGGAAGGCGAGGCGCGCCGCGGGGCAAGGCCGCGCCGGGGGCGTCCCCTCGGTCGCGCGCCCCACGGTGAGCGTCGCCGCGGTGAGGTGGGCGGGCGCGTCGAAGGAGATGCAGCCGTCATCGCCCTTGACGGCGCCGTCGTAGCCGAAGTCGACCCAGGCGGCGGCGTGGGACGGCGCGGTGGTCGTCCGTCCGCCGACGGTGACCCACTGCACGTACCAGCGTGCCCCGAGCAGCAACCCGCCGTAACCGCCGGGACCTTGAGGCGTGGGCGACGCCGTCCGGGTGGAGGAGGACGTGCCTGGCGCCGGGGCCGACGGCGTGCACGCCGTCAGGAGGAACAGGACGGCGAGCAGGAGGCCCGCGGTCGCGCCGACGGACCGGCCGCGTTCGACAGTGGTGAACATGAAATGACAGACAGCCGGGCCCCCCGCCGGGTTGTGTGGTCGCCGGCCGCACCTGGGGAGAGAAGGGGAGCGCTTCCCGCCCCCGTACTCGCCCGAGACGAACCCGGACGAGCTGGTCAACGCGGCCGGCGCATCCGCTATGTCCTGGGCGAGAACCCCATGAGCCGGCCTGGCGGCCTGGCGGGCCCGGGGCGTCGCCCCTGGGTGCCCCTGCGCTGCTCACGGGCCGTTTCCGCGCCGGTTCACGCGATGGTGTGATCGGCCGTGCGGCGGAGGATGCCGCCGGAGCGTCCCGGGTAGAGCCCGGCCATGACGCAGCAGCCCTTCGAACTCCCGCACTTCTACCTGCCGTATCCCGCGCGGCTCAACCCGCACGTCGAGGAGGCCCGCGCGCACTCGACGCGCTGGGCCCGCGACATGGGCATGCTGGAAGGGTCCGGGATCTGGGAGCGGTCCGACCTGGACGCGCACGACTACGGACTGCTCTGCGCCTACACCCACCCCGACTGCGACGGGCCCGCACTGTCCCTCGTCACCGACTGGTACGTGTGGGTCTTCTTCTTCGACGACCACTTCCTGGAGACCTTCAAGCGCAGCCAGGACCGGGCCGGGGGCAAGGCGTACCTGGACCGGCTGCCGCTGTTCATGCCCCCCGACCTCGGCGCCCCCGTCCCCGAGCCGCACAACCCGGTGGAGGCTGGCCTCGCCGACCTGTGGGCGCGTACGGTGCCGTCGATGTCGGCGCCGTGGCGGCGGCGCTTCGCGGAGGCCACCGAGCACCTGCTCAACGAGTCCCTGTGGGAGCTGTCGAACATCAACGAGGGACGGGTCGCCAACCCCGTCGAGTACATCGAGATGCGCCGCAAGGTCGGCGGCGCCCCCTGGTCGGCCGGACTGGTGGAGTACGCCACCGCCGAGGCGCCCGCCTCCGTGGCCCGCTCCCGGCCGCTGCGGGTGCTCATGGAGACCTTCTCCGACGCCGTGCACCTGCGCAACGACCTGTTCTCCTACCAGCGGGAGGTGGAGGAGGAGGGCGAGCTGAGCAACGGGGTGCTCGTCCTGGAGACGTTCTTCGGCTGCACCGCCCAGGAGGCCGCCGACGCCGTCAACGACGTCCTCACCTCCCGGCTGCACCAGTTCGAGCACACCGCGCTCACCGAGGTCCCCGCGCTGGCCCTGGAGCACGGGCTCACCCCGGACCAGACGGCGGCGGTCGCCGCGTACGCCAAGGGCCTCCAGGACTGGCAGGCCGGCGGCCACGAATGGCACCTGCGCTCCAGCCGGTACATGAACCGGCGGGCGCGCCCCACCAGCCCCTGGGAGCGCCCGAGCGGCCCCGGCGCCGGGGCCGCCGACGTGCGCGCCCTGCTCGCCGCGGCCGGCGCCGAGCGCCTGCGCGCGTACACGCACGTCCCGTTCCAGAAGGTGGGCCCCTCCCGCATCCCCGACCTGCGCATGCCCTACCCGCTGGAGCTGAGCCCGCACCTGGACGGCGCCCGCCGCGCGCTGCGCGACTGGTGCCACCGCACCGGCATCCTGGCCGAGGGCGTGTGGGACGAGGACAAACTCGCCGCCTACGACCTCGCGCTGTGCTCCGCCGGCCTGGACCCGGACGCCGCCCCCGAGGCCCTCGACCTCAGCGCGCAGTGGCTCGCCTTCGGCACCTACGGCGACGACTACTACCCGCTGGTCTACGGCTGCCGCCGCGACCTGGCCGCCGCGAAGCTGACCACGGCCCGGCTCTCGGCCTGCATGCCCGTCGAAGGAGAGGAGGCGCTCGTCCCGGCCGACGCCATGGAGCGCGCCCTGACCGACCTGTGGGCGCGCACCACCGCCTACATGACCCCCGACCAGCGGCGCACGCTGCGACGCTCGGTGGACGTCATGACCGAGAGCTGGGTGTGGGAGCTGACCAACCAGGTGCACAACCGCGTCCCCGACCCCGTCGACTACCTGGAGATGCGCCGCGCCACCTTCGGCGCCGACCTCACCCTGAGCATGTGCCGGATGGGCCATGGCCCGGCCATCCCGCCCGAGGTCTACCGCAGCGGCCCGGTCCGCTCCCTGGAGAACGCAGCCGTCGACTACGCCTGCCTGCTCAACGACGTCTTCTCCTACCAGAAGGAGATCGAGTACGAGGGCGAGATCCACAACGCGATCCTCGTCGTGCAGCACTTCTTCGGCATCGACTACCCGGCCGCGCTGAGCGTCGTGCAGGATCTGGCGAACCAGCGCATGCGCCAGTTCGAGCACGTCGTCGCCCATGAACTGCCCCTCGTGTGCGACGACTTCGAGCTGTCCCAGGAGGCGCGCGCGATCATGGAGGCATACGTCCGGGACCTTCAGAACTGGATGTCCGGCATCCTCCACTGGCACCGGTCGGTCGACCGTTACAAGGCCGAGTGGCTGGCGAGCCGGACCCACGCCTTCCTCCCGGACCGCCTGCCGGTCCCCGTCCTGCCCGCCGCAGTCCTGCCGGTTCCCGTACTGCCGGATCCCGTCCCGCCGGTTCCCGTCCTGCCGACCGGCTGACGCCAGGGCGTGCCCGTGCGGCCGGTGCGGCGGGCGACCGGCTGGCGCGGCCCCGCGCGTGCGGGCAGGATGCTGCCCGTAGTCCCTCACCGTCGCCCGTTCGCCGCACACGGAGGCCCGGAATGACCGGCACCGCGCCAGCGCCCTTCACCGCCGACGACTACCGGGCCCGGATGGTCCGCGCCGTGCGGGCGGCCGCCGACGCCGGACTGGCCGGACTCCTGGTGGCCCCGGGCCCGGACATGGTGTGGCTGACCGGCTACACGCCCCCCGCCGACACCGAACGGCTCACGATGCTGGTCCTGACCCCCGGGCAGGACCCCGTGCTCGTCGTCCCCCTGCTGGAGGCCCCGGACGCCGCACGGGCCGTCGGCGCCCCGGCCCTCGCCCTGCGGGACTGGACCGACGGCAAGGACCCCTACGCCCTCACCGCCGCGCTGCTCGACGCCGGAGGCCGGTTCGGCATCAGCGACAACGCCTGGGCCATGCACCTGCTGGGCCTCCAGCAGACGCTGCCCGGCGCCTCCTACGCCTCCCTCACCGAGGCGCTGCCCATGCTGCGCGCGGTCAAGGACGCGGCCGAACTGGACCTCCTGGCGGCCGCGGGCGCCGCCGCCGACCGCGCGTTCGAGGAGATCCGCACGGTCCGCTTCGCCGGGCGCCGCGAACGGGAGGTCGGCGCCGACCTCGCCGGGCTGCTGCGCCGCTTCGGGCACTCCCAGGTCGACTTCACCATCGTCGGCTCGGGACCCAACGGCGCCGACCCGCACCACGAGACGGGCGACCGCGTCATCGAGCGCGGCGACATGGTCGTCCTGGACTTCGGCGGCCTGAAGGACGGCTACGGCTCCGACACCTCCCGCACCGTGCACGTCGGCGAGCCGACCGAGGAGGAGCGCCGGGTGCACGACGTCGTGCGCGAGGCGCAGGAGGCGGGCTTCCGCGCGGTCCGCCCCGGCGCGGCCTGCCAGGACGTCGACCGGGCCGCCCGCGCGGTGATCGCCGGCGCCGGGTACGGCGCGTACTTCATCCACCGCACCGGCCACGGCATCGGCGTCACCACGCACGAGCCGCCGTACATGATCGAGGGGGAGGAGCAGCCCCTGGTCCCCGGCATGTGCTTCTCCGTGGAGCCCGGCGTCTACCTCCCCGGCCGCTTCGGGGTGCGCATCGAGGACATCGTCGCCGTCACCGAGGACGGGGGCCGCCGCCTCAACGACACCACCCGCGAGATGGTCCTGGTGGACTGACCGGCCCGGCCGCCCCCTCCGCACCCGCGACGACACGGCGCGACGATGAATCAGCCGCCCGCCCCCACCGCGGACGCCGTCCGCGAACTGGTCCGCACGCTGCTCGGGCAGCCCGCGGACACGGACGCCGGCCCCGACGTCCGGCCCGTCGCCGAGGGCGGCGGGAGCGATGGAGACGGCGAGCGCGAGGACTGCGGCGGGGCGCCGCATGCCCGTGACCTCAGCGCAGGCGAGGACCGCGGCGGGGTGTCGCATGCCTGACCTGGCCTGACCTGGGCGCAGGCGACGGATGAGGCGGGCGCCGCAGGTCCGGGACCTGGGCGCCGGGCTCTCAGCTCTGGGTCAGCACCACGCACGAGTGACCGGGCAGGCGCAGCATCCCGTCCTCGCCCGGCGCCTCCACCGGCGCCCACGCGGCCAGCACCCGCGCTGGACGTCCGCCCAGCGGAATGGCCGCCGGCTCCTTGCCGAGGTTGACCGCCACCCGTACGTCACCGCGCCGGAAGGCGATCCAGCGGGCGTCCTCGTCGAAGGCGACCTTCGTGTCGGCGAGGTCGGGGTCGGTGAGGTCCGGCTGCTCGCGCCGCAGCGCGATCAGCCGCCGGTACCAGTCCAGCAGGCGCGCGTGGGGCGCCCGCTCGGGCTCGGACCAGTCCAGGCAGGAGCGGTCCCGCGTGGCCGGGTCCTGCGGATCGGGCACGTCCTCCTCCGCCCAGCCGTGCTCGGCGAACTCCCGCCGCCTGCCCGTGCGCACCGCCTCCGCCAGCTCGGGGTCGGTGTGGTCGGTGAAGAACTGCCACGGCGTGCCCGCCGCCCACTCCTCGCCCATGAACAGCATCGGCGTGAACGGCGCGGTCAGGGTCAGGGCGGCCGCGCACGCCAGCAGGCCGGGGGAGTCCGCCAGCAGCGTCGACAGACGGTCCCCCTGGGCCCGGTTGCCCACCTGGTCGTGGGTCTGGGTGTAGCCGAGCAGCCGGTGCCCGGCCACCCGGGCGCGCTCCAGCGGGCGGCCGTGGCGGCGGCCCCGGAAGCTGGAGTAGGTCCCGTCGTGGAAGTAGCCGCCGCTGAGCGTCTTGGCGACGGCCGCGAGCGGCGCCTGCCCGAAGTCGGCGTAGTAGCCCTGGCGTTCGCCGGTGAGGGCGGTGTGCAGCGCGTGGTGGAAGTCGTCGTTCCACTGGGCGTGCAGGCCGAGGCCGCCCTCCGGGCGCGGAGTGATCAGCCGGGGGTCGTTCAGGTCCGACTCGGCGATCAGGGGCAGCGGGCGGCCCAGTTCGGCGGCGAGCGCGTCCACCGCCGTGGACAGCTCCTCCAGGAAGTGGTACGCCCGCGTGTCCACCAGCGCGTGCACCGCGTCCAGGCGCAGCCCGTCGATCCGGTAGTCGCGCAGCCAGGCCAGCGCGCTGCCGGTCAGGAAGTCGCGCACCTCGTCCGAGCCGGGCGCGTCCAGGTTGACCGCGGAGCCCCACGGCGTGTGGTGGGTGTCCGTGAAGTACGGGCCGAACTGCGGCAGGTAGTTGCCCGAGGGGCCGAGGTGGTTGTGCACCACGTCCAGCAGCACGGCGAGCCCCAGTTCGTGCGCCCGGTCGACGAACCGCTTCAGCCCCTCCGGACCGCCGTACGGCTCGTGCACCGCCCACAGCGAGACGCCCTCGTACCCCCAGCCGTGCCGACCGGGGAAGGGGCACACCGGCATCAACTCCACGTGGGTGACGCCCAGTTCCACCAGATGCCGCAGCCGCTCCGCGGCCGCGTCGAAGGTGCCCTCGGGCGTGTACGTGCCCACGTGCAGCTCGTACACCACCGCTCCGGGCAGCGGGCGCCCGGCCCAGTCGGCGGTGCGCCACGGGTGGCGCGCGTGGTCGACGACGGCGCTCAGCCCGTCCGGGCCGTCCGGCTGCCGCCGGGAGCGCGGGTCGGGCAGCACCGGGCCGCCGTCCAGCGCGAACCCGTAGCGCGAGCCGTCCTGCGCTTGTGCCTCTCCGGTCCACCAGCCCGCGCGCTCCGGATCGCGCTCCAGCGCGCTGTCCGCGCCGTCGCACTGGAGCGTCACTCGGCCGGCCTGCGGTGCCCACACCTCGAACTGCACGGACGGTTCCCCTTCGTCTGCTCACCGTGAGGTAGTGCCCCCATCGTCCTCCACAAGAGATCAAACCGCCTGTGAATCCGCCGTTTTGCGGCGGGTGTCGCGCGACGGCCGGCGCCGACGACCGGATTCAGGCGGTTTCTGGACAGCGGAACGCCGCTGCCCGACAATCACCAGCGTGACGTCGTCCCTTGAGTTCCCCATCTCCCCCGCGCGGCTGTCCGACGCCGAGCGCGACAAGGCGCTCAAGGTGCTGCGCGAGGGCGTCGCGGCGGGCCGCCTGTCGCACGAGACCTTTCTGCGGCGCATGGAGCTGGTGCTGACCGCCCGCGGCCCCGCCGAACTGACCGCGCTCACCGCCGACCTGACCGCGCAGAGCCGTCCGGCCCGCCTGGTGTTCGGCGCCGTGGAGGCGGTCTCCGGCTTCTTCGTGCGGCTGCGCGGTGCCTGGCAGGCGGAGCGGCTGCCCAAGCTGCTGCTGCCGCACCCCGCGGGCGACCACCCGCTGCGCATAGGGCGCGACCCGGCCAACGGGCTCCGGCTGAACCACGAGACGGTCTCCCGGGTGCACGCCGAACTGCGGTCGTACGGCGGCGCGTGGATCCTGCGCGACCTCGGCTCGACCAACGGCACGACCGTCAACGGGCGGCGCGTCATCGGGTCGGCCGTCGTGCGCGAGGGCGACCGGATCGGATTCGGGCAGATGTCCTTCCGGCTGGCCGAGGGCTGAGTCGCACTCCGCCGGCCGGGGCGCGACCACCCGTTCGAGTGAGCTGAGGTAAGAATCCGGGTCGCTGTGCCGATACATGCGCCATGACCCACTTCAGCAAGACGACCGCCCGGGTGCGCCGCGCCGCCACCGCGACGGCGGCCCTCCTCCTGGCGGGCGCGCTCCCCGTCCAGGCCGCGCAGGCGGCCCCCCGGCCGCACGTGCGGGCCAAGCAGTCGGGCTGGCTCTACGTCACGGTCGCGCGCGGCGAGAGCGGCCTCGGCGGCATCCAGGGCGCCCTGCTCCAGTGCGACCCGCCCCGGGGTTACGACTACGCCAAGGAGGCCTGCGCCGATCTGACCGCCGTGGACGGCGACATCCGCGCCATCCCCCGCAAGCACATGATCTGCCCGATGGTGTACATGCCGGTCACCGCCCAGGCGCGCGGCCAGTGGGAGGGACGCGTGGTCAACTACTCGGAGACCTTCGCCAACGACTGCGTGATGCAGGCCCAGACGGGAGACGTGTTCACTCTGGACGCGTGAGGCCGGGCCCGGCGGCCGGGCCGGCGGCGGGGCGAGCGGGCCGCGGGCCCGCTCCCCGCCCGCGTCGTCGGCCCGCTTCCCGTCGAGGCGCTCCCTTTCGGGGCGCTCCCTGTCGGGTTCGTCACGCTGTCAGCTCGTGCGCGTGGTGTGCGGCGGCCAGGACGGTGCGGGCCTGGTGCTCCACCTGATGCCGCATCGGGACCCAGCGGGCGCGGAAGCTGTCGGAGAACGCCTCGCTCCACGCCGCCACCAGGCGTCTCAGGCCCGCCGCACCGGGGTCGCCGGCCTCGCGCAGCACCCGTAGCAGCATCGCCGCCGCCCGCAGCGGCAGTCGGCGGCCGAAGGCGTCCACACTCCCGACGTAGGCCATCGTGGTGTCCGCGGGCGGCAGGTGCACCCAGTCCGCCGCGAGGCCCGGCGCCAGCCCGAGCCCCCACGTGGCCGCCCGCAGCAGCGGTCCGTCGGCGTCCGGCAGCCGGGGCAGCGCGTCCGCGAGCACCTGCTCCACCTGCCCGGCGTCGTGCAGCAGCCGGGACGCCAGCCGCCGCATCGCCGCCGCCGGATCAGGGTGCGGGGCGGGATCGTCGACGACGTCGCTCGCCCACATCGGCACCTCCACGATCGCGGTCAGCCCCCCGTGGCGGTGCGCGCGGTACCAGGTGCTGTGCCGCGCGTCGTCGGGCAGGCTCGGGTACGCGACGCCCGCGCCGGGCGCGGGCATCACCCGCACCCCCGGCCCGGAGACGGCCCAGCCCGCCGCGTCGCACGCGCCCCGCTCCACCGGGATGTGCAGCTCCGCCGCCGACTTGCCGAACGGCTCGGCGAGACCGGGCACGTCCCGGGTGAGCTGCACCCAGCTCCCGCCCAGCTCCGTGCCGTGCAGGGTCACCTGGAGGTAGGGGCACAGCGCGTCGATCACCGCGCACAGGGTGCGCGTCTCGGGCGGCAGCAGCTCGGGCGGCAGCACGGACGGCGACCATTCGGGCTGCTCCGCTCCGGCGGGCCGGAAGAACCCCAGGTGGTAGTCGAGCAGGCTGCGCGGGGCCGGTGTCTCGTGCAGGCTCGCCCCGTCCGGGTCGGCGCACAGCAGGAAGTGCCAGGAGGCGTCGGCCCGCAGCCCCGGTTCGTCCAGGACCCGGCGGGCCAGGGAGAGCAGGGCGGGGCCCCCGGTGGGCTCGTTGGCGTGGGCGCCCGACACCACCAGGACGGCACGCCGGGCGTGTCCGACCGACAGCAGGTGCAGCGGCCTGCCCGCCCGCGAGGCGCCCACCTGCTCCAGCACGCACAGACCCGGCCGGCCCGCGGCCAGCGCGCGAGCGGCGGCCACCAGTTCGGGGACACTCGGGTAGCGCGGCTCCGGCAGCGGACTCACCCCCGTAATCGTCCCGCCCGGCTTCGCCTTCCGCAGTACCCCACGGACACAGACGCCTGTCAAGAACGCCCGGGACGGGCGCCGCGCACTCGCTGGGGCGGGCGCCCCGCGCGTTCCCGCGCCCGCCCGGCGTTCGGGCGTACGCGCCCCCCGGGAGACCCCGCGCCCCCCCCCGGAGACCTAGCGCCCCCGCGCCCTCACGCCTGCTCGGACGGCTCCTGCACCCGCTCCAGCAGCGCCACCGGAAGGTGTGCGAGCAGCTTCGCCAGCGGGACCCGTCCCTCGAACACCCGGTCGGGTGCGAGGGCGTCGGCCCATCGGCCCGCGGGCAGCGGCAGCAGCGTGTCGCGCCAGCCGCCCTCCTCGGCCAGCCGCAGCGACAGCCGGGTCACCGCCGTGACCGTCTCTCCCGAGCGCGCGAACGCCGCGCAGTGGGCCGCCGCGGGCCCCTCGGCGTGCAGCGGGGCGTACGACGCCGCGCGGCCGAACGCCTCCGGCCGCCGCGAGCGCAGCCGCAGCGCCGCCGCCGTCACCGCGCCCTTGTCGCCCGGGGAGGCGGGCGGGAAGTCCGCGCGCGCCCGGTTGTCCGGGTCCACCAGCGCCCGGTACTCGGCCTCCGTGCCCTGGTACACGTCGGGCACGCCCGGCATGGTCAGATGCACCAGCGCGGCGCCCAGCACGTTCGCCTGGATGTGCGGCGCCAGCTCGGCGCGCAGCGCGGCCAGCCGCTCGCCCGGGGCGCCGCACGGGCCCTCGGCGACGAAGCGCTCCACCGCCTCCTCGTACGGCGCCTCCTGCTCGGTCCAGGTCGTGTAGAGGCCGGCCTCGCGCACGTGCTTCAGCAGCGCCTGCCGCACCCGCTCGCCGTCCGCCGGGCCGAGCCCGAACACCGTCTGCCAGGCGGCCCACGCCAGTTGCGCGTCCGGTGCGGGCGGCGCGGCCTCGCTCGCCTCCGCCAGCGCCCGCGACCAGCGCGCGGGGCACTCGGTGAGCACGGCCAGCGCCGCCCGCACGTCCGCGCTGCGCTTGGTGTCGTGGGTGGACACGACGGTCCCGCTGACCGGCCAGTCGCGCTGGAGGCGGGCGCAGTAGGCGTGGAAGTCCTCCAGGGACACGGCCGGACGCCCGGGGTCGCCGCCGACCTCGTTGGCCGACAGCAGCGGCACGTACCGGTAGTACGCGGTGTCCTCCACGGACTTGGCGCGCAGCGCGGAGGCGGCCTGCGCGAACCGGCTGCGCAGCTCCTCCGCCTCCGGTCCGTCGCCGGAGGCCAGCAGCAGGCCCCGCACGGCGTCCACCGCCTCGCCCTCCTCGGGCACCGAGAAGGCGAGCCGGGCCTCCTCGGCGGCCTCCTCGGTGAGCACCGTGGCCGGGTCGACGGACGTGTAGGGGCGGTACACCTCCATGCGGACCAGCAGTTCCTGGAGCGCGGTGCGCAGCGCCCAGGGGGCGCGGTCGCGCAGGGCGGGGTCCGGCGCGGCGCCGCTCAGGCGGCTCGCCACGCGGGTCAGCCGCTCCGTCTCGGCGGCCAGTTCGTGGGTGATCACCTGGTAGGCGGCCCGGCGCACGGTGGCCGCCCAGTCGCCGCCCCGGTCGGTCTGCGGCGCGGCGAAGCCCCGGTACCGCTCGGTCAGCTCGGCGGCCCCGCCGGGGTCGGCGAACAGGCCGTCGACGTGCCGCAGGGCGTCGTAGCCGGTGGTGCCGGCGACCGGCCAGGACGGCGGCAGGCGCTCGTCGTCGGAGAGGATCTTCTCCACCACCGTCCAGCGGCCGCCGGTCGCCTCGTGCAACTGGGCGAGGTAGGCGTCGGGGTCGGACAGGCCGTCGGGGTGGTCGACGCGCAGCCCGTCGATCACGCCCTCGCGCAGGAGCTGGAGGATCTTGGCGTGGGTCGCCTCGAACACCTCGGGATCCTCCACCCGCACTCCGATCAGCTCCGAGATGCTGAAGAAGCGCCGGTAGTTCAGCTCGGTGCGGGCCAGGCGCCACCACGCCGGCCGGTACCACTGCGCGTCGAACAGCCGCGGCAGCGGCAGCGTCTCGGTGCCCGCGCGCAGCGGGAAGACGTGGTCGTAGTAGCGCAGGACGTCGCCGTCCGCTTTGAGCTGGTCGATCTCCTTGCCGAGCGGTCCGCCGAGCACCGGCAGCAGCATCTTGCCGCCCTGCGCCTCCCAGTCGACGTCGAACCAGCGCGCGTACGGCGAGTGCGGGCCCTCGCGCAGCACCTCCCACAGGGCTCGGTTGTGCCGGGGCGACATGGCCATGTGGTTCGGCACGATGTCCACGATCAGGCCGAGCCCGTGCTCGCGGGCGGTGGCGGCCAGCGCCCGCAGGCCCTCCTCGCCGCCCAGCTCCTCGCGCACCCGCGCGGGGTCGACGACGTCGTAGCCGTGCGCCGAACCCGGGACCGCCTCCAGGACGGGCGACAGGTGCAGGTGCGAGAGGCCGAGCGACGCCAGGTACGGCACGGCCGCCTCGGCTGCCGCGAAGGGGAAGTCGGGCTGGAGCTGGAGCCGGTAGGTGGCGGTGGGCACGACGGGTTCGGGGCGCTCGGGTGTCATGCAGTGCTACGTACCCGCCCGGGGGGCTTTCCTGTCACCGGCGGGTCCGCCCCGCCCGCGCGCCGGCCTCCGCGGGGCGGCGGCCGGACCTCGTCCCAGGCCCGTCCGCGCCCGTGGACACGGCGGTCCGTTCACCTCGTCGGGTGAACGGACCGGCGGACGCGCGATCCGGCTACGTCGGGCGCCGGAGCACCGTCAGGCTGTGGTCCGCGAGGGTGAGCCGGTCGCCGGCTCGCACCTCGGGGCCGTCGCCCGGCGTGACCGGCTCGGCGCGCGCGGTGTCGACGACCACCTCCCACTCGGGCCCGTGGTTGACCGGCGCCACGAAGTCCAGCGGCTCCGGCGAGGCGTTGAACATCAGCAGGAACGAGTCGTCGCTGATCCGCTCGCCGCGCTGGCCCGGCTCCGAGATCGCGTTGCCGTTGAGGAACACGGTCAGCGCGGAGGCCTGCGCCGAGTCCCAGTCCTGCTGGGTCATCTCCTTGCCCTCCGGCGTGAACCAGGCGATGTCCGACAGCTCGTGGTGGGCGCCCTCCACCGGCCGCCCGTGGAAGAACCGGCGCCGGCGCAGCACCGGGTGCTCCTTGCGCAGCGCGGCCATCGCCCGGACGAAGTCCAGCAGCTCGGCGCCCTGCTCGCCGGGGGACTCCGGCCAGCGCACCCAGGACACCTCGTTGTCCTGGCAGTAGGCGTTGTTGTTGCCGTCCTGCGTACGGGCGAACTCGTCGCCGTGGCTGATCATGGGCACGCCCTGGGACAGCATCAGCGTGGCGATGAAGTTCCGCATCTGCCGGGCCCGCAGGCCGAGCACCTCGGGGTCCTCGGTCTCTCCCTCGGCGCCGCAGTTCCAGGAGCGGTTGTGGCTCTCGCCGTCCCGGTTCTCCTCGCCGTTGGCGTCGTTGTGCTTGTCGTTGTAGGCCACGAGGTCGTGCAGGGTGAAGCCGTCGTGGCAGGTCACGAAGTTGATCGACGCCAGCGGGCGGCGGCCGTCGTCCTGGTAGAGGTCGGAGGAGCCGGTGAGCCGCGAGGCGAACTCCGCCATGGCCCGCGGCTCGCCCCGCCACAGGTCCCGCACGGTGTCGCGGTACTTGCCGTTCCACTCGGTCCACAGCGGCGGGAAGTTGCCCACCTGGTAGCCGCCCTCGCCCACGTCCCAGGGCTCGGCGATCAGCTTGACCTGGGAGACCACCGGGTCCTGCTGCACCAGGTCGAAGAACGACGACAGCCGGTCCACCTCGTGGAACTGCCGCGCCAGGGTGGCCGCGAGGTCGAAGCGGAAGCCGTCGACGTGCATCTCGGTGACCCAGTAGCGCAGCGAGTCCATGATGAGCTGGAGCACGTGCGGGGACCGCATGAGCAGGGAGTTCCCGGTGCCCGTGGTGTCCATGTAGTAGTGCGGGTCTTCGGTGAGCCGGTAGTAGCGCGGGTTGTCGATGCCCTTGAAGGACAGCGTCGGCCCCAGGTGGTTGCCCTCGGCGGTGTGGTTGTAGACCACGTCGAGGATCACCTCGATGCCCGCCTCGTGCAGCGCCCGCACCGCCGACTTGAACTCCAGCACCTGCTGGCCGCGGTCGCCCCAGGAGGCGTACGCGTTGTGCGGCGCGAAGAAGCCGATCGTGTTGTAGCCCCAGTAGTTGTTGAGGCCCATGTCCACCAGGCGGTGGTCGTTCACGAACTGGTGGACGGGCATCATCTCCAGCGCCGTGACGCCCAGCTCGGTCAGGTGTTCGATGATCGCCGGGTGGGCGAGAGCCGCGTAGGTTCCGCGCAGCTCCTCGGGCAGCCCCGGGTGCCGCATGGTGAGGCCCTTGACGTGGGCTTCGTAGATCACCGTCTCGTGGTAGCCGTGCCGCGGCCGCCGGTCGTCGCCCCAGTCGAAGTACGGGTTGACCACGACCGACGTCATCGTGTGCGGCGCCGAGTCCAGGTCGTTGCGCCGGCCGGGGTCGTCGAAGTGGTAGCCGTACACCTCCTCGCCCCACCGGACCGCGCCGCTGATCGCGCGCGCGTAGGGGTCGAGCAGCAGCTTCGCGGAGTTGCAGCGCAGTCCGTGCTCCGGCGCGTACGGTCCGTGCACCCGGAACCCGTACCGCTGCCCCGGCATCACGCCCGGCACGTACGCGTGCCGCACGAAAGCGTCGCTCTCCCGCAGTTCCACCGCCGTCTCCGAGCCGTCGTCCTCCAGCAGACACAGCTCTACTCGGTCCGCGGCTTCGGTGAAGACCGCGAAGTTCGTGCCGGCGCCGTCATACGTGGCGCCGAGCGGATACGCCTCTCCAGGCCAGACCTGCATGGATACGACTCTTTCAGGTGTGCGGCGCCGCGGGTGGCGCCTGGTTCCGAGTCTCCCCGAAAGCGTGGGAACGGCGAGTGACCTACGTCCCTCATACCCCGCGATCGGCTCCGCGATCACTGCCCGTGCCGCCGCGGCGGCGCCGCTCACCCGGACGGGACGCGCGGGCGGCCGGGAAGCGGCCCGCGGGGCGCCGGGCGCAGGCGGCGCCCGAGCGGCCGGCCCGACCCGGCCTCACCCGCCGGTGCGCGGACGGCGCGGGGCCGCGTCGCGCGCCCCCCCGATGCCGGTCACCTGGCCGAAGTCGCCCTGTGCGCGGCGCACTTCCCGCCCTCCGGACCCCCTCGGCGCTATGAATCCGCTCACGGGGCGCACCGGCACGAAGGGGAACGGTCATACGTCCTGGGGAAGTTGGGAAAAGGAGCTGTCCATCCGGCTGCACCGCGGACCGCTCCCGGAGTACCCTTCCTTGATCGTTGAGACGGGGAGAGCTCGGGGGAGCGGAAGGCGGTGCGCGGGTGGGCTCGGGAGGGCTGGAGCTGCCCCCTGGTGACGAGGGTCACGAGGGGAACTCCACAGAGACCCCACCCGGCGCGGTGTCCCTGGCCCGGCCGATGGGCTCGGGCGCCATCGGGCCGGAGCTGGACTGGGACGCCGACGCGTGGCGCGAGGTGCGCACGCGCGCCCAGCGGGCCGGCCGGGCCTACATCTGGCTGAACCTTGTCGAGCAGCGGCTGCGCGCGGTGGTGGCCGCCGTGCTGCGCCCCGTCTACGAGCCCGTCCACGGCGACGACTGGGTGGTCGCCGCCGCAGGCCCGGCCGGACAGGAGTGGGTGCAGCGCGCCGTCGCCGTCCGCGAGGTCAGCCGCCGCAAGGGCTACCTCCTCGACCCGGCCGACGACAACGTCGTCAGCTTCCTCACCCTGCCGCAACTGCGCGAGCTGGTGGTGCAGCACTGGCCCTGCTTCGAGCCCTACCTCGACGAGCGCCGGGACGTCGAACTGGCCCTGGACGAGCTGGAGGTGACGCGCAACGTCGTCTCCCGCAACCGCGCCCTGTCCGAGGCGGTGCTCGCCCAGGCCGAACGGGCCTCCGCCCGCCTGCTGGAGACGCTCGGCACCGGCGGCGACGTGCCCTCCGCCCGGCGGCTGCCCGTCGACGCGGTGGAGGACCTGGTCGGCGACCGGTACGCGGACGTGGTCGCCGTGCACTCCGACCGGGTGCGGCTGCTGCGCCAGTTCCCGGCCGAGGACATCTTCGGCGGCGCCCGCCGCCTGGACACCTTCGGCATCGGGCTCAACCTGCTGGTGCAGAACTTCTCCGGGCGGCGGCTGGTGCGGCTGGCCGAGTCCGGCTGCCGGGTGCGGCTGCTGTTCCTCAACCCCGCCTCCAGCGCGGTGAAGCGGCGCGAGCGCGAACTCGGCCTCAAGCGGGGCGAGCTGAGCCGGTCGGTGGAGATGAACATCCTGCACATGCGCCGGGTGCGCGCCCGGCTGCGCGACCCGGGCGCCTTCGAGATCCAGGTCTACGACGAGACGCCGCGCGTCACCGCCTACCTGGTGGACGGCGACGGCTCCGACGGCGTCGGGGTCGTGCAGTCCTACCTGCGGCGCAGCCGGGGCATGGAGGCGCCGGTGCTCGTGCTGCGCAACGGAAGCCGCAGCGGCGGCAAGGTCGTCAAGTCCGACCGGTCGGACCACGGGGACGAGGGCGGCCTCTTCTCCGTCTACCGCGAGGAGTTCGAGGCGATGTGGGCGGATTCGCGCCCTGTGTCGTGAAACGCCGTTAAGCGGCTTGCTCTGGGGGGCCCGTGGTCCCCGGATGGCCCGTGGTCCCCGGATTGTCAGTGCCGCGTGCGAGGGTGGTGGCCATCGGGGGAGAGCACCACGAGAAGGGGGGCCGCCATGGGCCGGCGCCGGGAGACGTTCCATTCGACTCATCCGACAGCGCCGCGCCGGGTTCCGGCCCGCGCGGGGACGGGGGCCGCGCGATGAGCTGGATCACCGGGCCCCTGGCGGCCTTCGACCTGGAGACCACGGGGACGGACGTGGAGAGCGACCGCATCGTCACCGCGGCCGTCGTGCGGCTGGAGCCGACCGGCGCGGTCTCGGCGGAGCGCACGTGGCTGCTCGACCCCGGGGTGGCGATACCCGAACAGGCGTCGGCGATCCACGGCATCTCCACCCGCCACGCCCGCGAGCACGGCGCCTCGGCCTCGTCCGCCGTCGAGGACATCACCCAGGCGGTCGCCGAGGTGCTGCGCTCGGGGACGCCGCTGGTCGTGATGAACGCGCGCTACGACCTGTCGCTGCTGGACCGCGAATGCCGGCGCCACGGGCGGGACTCCCTCGGCGAGCGCCTGGGCGTGGCGCCCTCGCCGGTCATCGACCCCCTGGTGATCGACAAGCACGTGGACAAGTACCGCAAGGGCAAGCGCGCCCTGCACGCGCTGTGCGCGCACTACGGCGTGCCGCTCGACGACGCGCACGACGCGACGGCGGACGCGGTGGCCGCCGCCCGTGTGGTGCGGCGCATGGGCGAGCGGCACCAGCCCGTGGGGGCGATGCCGTTGACGGAGCTGCACGACCTCCAGGTCCGCGCGGCCGCCGCGCAGTCGGCCTCCCTGGAGGCGTATCTGCGCCGCACCACGAACCCGACGGCGGCCGTCGAGACGGCGTGGCCGGTCATCCCGCGGAGCCGATGACCGGCCGGGCGCGGCCGCGCAGCGCCGGACGGACCGGTCGCGCGTCTCCGTCTCCGGGTCCCCGGCTCTCCTGGTCTCCTGCCAGGGAGGCGCGTTGACCTCGGACGACCGCGCCATGCTCCCGAGCGCGGTCCCGCGCGGGCGGGGGCGTGCGCACTGGGGCGCGTCCGCGCGGGGGCGTGCGCGCTCGGCTCAGAAGGAGCGCCAGCGCACCGTCTCGTCGCCGTCCCGCAGGGACGCCACCCGGCGTTCGAACTCGGCCAGGGCACGGGGGTTGCCGGGCGCGTGCTGGGCGACCCAGGCGCAACTGGCCGTCTCCCGGGCGCCGCGCAGCACCGGGCAGCCCGCCCACTCCCGTACGTCCCAGCCGTATGCCGCGGTGAAGGAGTCGTACGCCTGGGCGGGCAGTCCGTAGCGGTCCCGGGACAGGGCCATGACCACCAGGTCGTGCTCGCGCAGGTCCGCGGAGAAGGTCTCCAGGTCGACCAGGACCGGGCCGTCCGGACCGACGTGCACGTTGCGCGGCAGCGCGTCGCCGTGGATCGGCCCCGGCGGCAGGTGCGGGGCGAGCGCGGCGGCGGCCGGGGCGAAGCCGTCGCGCCGCTCGCGCAGACAGGCCGCGTCCGCCGGGTCGATCGCGTCGCCCGCCAGCCGCAGCCAGCGCTCCACACCGCCCAGCAGATCCCGCGGCGGCAGCGCGAAGCTGGGAGCGGGCAGCGCGTGGACGGTCCGCAGCAGCTCCGCCAGATCCCCCGGTTCGGCGTCCCGCACCGGGTCGGGCAGCCGATGCCAGACGGTCACCGGGTGCCCCGCTGCCAGCAGCGGCTCGGGCTCGGCGGCGCGCACCGCGGGGACGCCGGCCTCGGCCAGCCACCGCGCGATCCGCAGTTCGCGCCGCGCCCGGTCCAGGAGTTCGGCGTCGCGGCCCACCTTGACGACGAGGCCGCCGGCGGCGAACACGGCGTTCTCGCCCAGCGCGAGCAGTCGCGCGTCGGCCGCCGGACCGGGCAGCACGCCCGCCGCGGCCAGCACGTCCCGCGCCCGCGCCTCGTCCATCGTCCGCCTCCGTGCCGCTGTCTGCCGTCTGCTGTCCGCTGTCCGTCATCCGCTGTCCGCGTGTGATCGGTTCGCCGCCCAGTCTTCCATCGCGCCCGGCGGGGGGCGGCGGCCGGGGCCGAGACGCCGCGGGCCGCCGCCCCGCCCTGCTGTGCTGCACGACCCCGAGGCAGCCCGGCGGCTCCACGACGTCCAGGCCGCGATGGCCCAAGAGGGCGGGACACGCGGGCGGCCGACCAGATCGAGGCCGAACTGCCCGCCGCGCTCGGGCAGTCGCAGACCGGCGGACTCGGGAACAACGCCGAGACGCGGTCCACGCGCGGCCCCGAGGAGCGCGGGGTCATCCCTGGCCGACGGGGCGAGGCGGGCGGCGGTCACCGCACTAGGCTGTGCGGATGACGAGGTATGCGGCGCTGCTGCGCGGGATCAACGTGGGGGGCGGCAGGAAGGTCCCGATGGCCGAACTGCGGGCTCTGGCCGGGGAACTCGGCTACGGCGAGGTCCGCACCCACCTTCAGAGCGGTCAGGCGGTCTTCACCTCCGACCGGGGCGACGAGGACGCGCTGGCGGCGCAGTGGGCGGCGGCGATCGAGCGGCGGTTCGGGTTCCCCGTGGACGTGATCGTGCGCGACCACGCCTATCTGCGCGCGGTGGCCGACGCCTGCCCGTTCCCGGCGGCCGACCTGGCGCCCAAGCAGCTCCACGTCACCTACTTCTCGGCCGCCGCCGAGGCCGGGCGGTTCGCCGGGATCGACCGGGCGGCCTGTCTGCCCGAGGAGTTCCGGCTCGGCGACCGCGCCCTGTACCTGTACGCCCCGGACGGCGTCGGCCGCTCCCGACTCGCCGACCAGCTCTCCCGCCCCCGTGTGACCAAGGGCCTGATCGCCACCAGCAGGAACTGGAACACCGTGCTCAAGCTCGTCGAGATGACCGCCGGAGAGGGGTGACGCCCCGCACCGACTGCCCGGCCTCCTCACGCACCGCCCGTCCCGCTCCCTCGGGCGCTTGCCGCCCGGACTCGCGGGCCCCGTCCGGCCTCTCGGCCCCGCCCAGTCCGCCGTCTCCCGCCCGGCCTCCCGGGGAGGGGGGCTGCTCATCCGGCCGCCGCAGGTCGCCTCGCGGCCGGCCTCCGCGGGTCGCCTCCCGGCAGGCCCGCCCGGCCTCTGCGGGTTGCCTCCCGTCAGGGCCGCCCGGCCGCCGCAGGTCGCCTCGCGCCCGGCCTCCGCGGGTCGCCTCCCGTCAGGCCCGCCCGACCTCTGCGGGTCGCCTCCCGTCAGGCCCGCTCGGTCTCCGCGGGGCGCCCCGCGTCCCGTCAGGCGCCGACCGCCGTGACTCCGGGCAGTCGGGCGGCGTCGTACCGTTCGAGCAGGACCCGGGCCACCTCCGGGGCCGGACCCAGGACCTCGGCGAGGACGTCGGCCCCGGCCGCGCCGCGGGCGATGCGGTCCGGCAGGAAGCCGGGGGCCAGGACGTACGGCGCGACCGCGACCCGCGCGCAGCCCAGCTCGCGCAGCTCGCGCACCGCGTCCTCGGTGCGCGGCGGGGAGGCGGAGGCGAACGCGGGCCGCACGGCGCGCCAGCCGGTGCGCCGCCACTCCCGCGCGACCCGTGCGATCACCGCCATGGCCTCCGGGTCGGAGGACCCCGCCGAGGCCAGCACGACTCCGGTCGAGGGTTTGTCGGCGGCGGACAGCCCGGCCTCGCGCAGCCGGCGCTCCAGCGCCGCGGTCAGCAGCGGCGACGGGCCGAGGACGTCGGCCTGCCTCACGCGCAGCCGGGCTGGCGCCTGGCGCAGCACGGACGGGATGTCCGCCTTGGCGTGGAAGGCGCGGGTCAGCAGCAGCGGCAAAGCCACGACGTCCCGCACGCCCTCGGCGGCCAGCGAGTCCAGCACGCCCCGCACGGAGGGCACGGTGAAGTCCAGGAAACCGGTCTCCACCCGCAGCTCCGGGCGCATCGCCCGCACCCGGCGCACCAGGGCGTGCACGGTGGCGGCGTGCCGTGGATCACGGCTGCCGTGGGCGATGACCAGGAGGACGGGCCGGTGGATCATGGGCTTTCAGCTTTTCACGAGCAGACCGCGGCCGCGCAGCACCCGCCGCTCCAGCGGGCTGAAGATCAGCAGGTCGATGGCGATGCCGACGAACAGAATCAGGATAATCGCCTGGAAGACCATCGACATGGAACTGGCGTTGCGGCCGTTCTCCAGCAGCGCGCCCAGGCCGATGCCGAGGTCGGGGGAGGAGGCGATGATCTCCGCCGCCATCAGCGAGCGCCAGGAGAACGCCCAGCCCTGCTTCAGTCCGGCCAGGTAACCGGGCAGCGCGGCCGGCAGGACGATGTGCCAGGCGCCGCGCGCCCCGGTCGCGCCCATCGTGCGGCCCGCCCGCAGGAACAGCGGCGGCACCTGGTCGATCCCGGAGACCAGCCCGTTGGCGATGGACGGCACCGCGCCGAGCAGGATCACCGCGTACATCATCGAGTTGTTCAGGCCCAGCCAGATCACCGCCGGCGGCACCCACGCCACCGACGGCAGCGACTGGAGTCCGGACAGCACCGGGCCGATCGCCGCGCGCACGAACCGCACCCGGGCCACCAGCAGCCCCAGCGGGGTGCCGATGGCCAGCGCGAACAGGAAGCCGAGCAGACCGCGCGAGACGGACGTCCAGATGTAGCCCAGCAGGTCGCCCCGGAGCCACGCGTCCTCGAACTCGCGGCCCACGGCCGCCGGCGAGGGCAGCTTGCTCGGGTCGTCGACCACCTTGAAGGCGACCAGCGCCTGCCAGAGCACGACCACCAGCACCAGCGCGGTGACCGGGGGGAGGATCTTGTCGACGAAGGTCCTCCGCAGCGGAGTACGGCCGCTGCGGGGAACCTCCAGCGCGTCGAGTCCGGCCCCGATCCCGGCCAGTTCGCCGTCCTGCTCCGTCGTCGTCTCAGTGCTGGCCATGGCGGCGGATCTCCCCACGCAGGACTTCGGTGATCTCCAGGGACAGCTCCGCGACGGGCGCGTCCTCGATACGGCGCGGCTGCGGAATGTCCACCGTCCACTGGCGGGCCACCCGTCCCGGGCGCGAGGACAGCAGCACCACGCGCTGGGCCAGCCGCACCGCCTCGCGCACGTTGTGCGTCACGAACAGCACCGAGACGCCCGTCTCCTGCCAGATCCGGGTCAGCTCGTCGTGCAGGACGTCGCGGGTGATCGCGTCCAGGGCCGCGAACGGCTCGTCCATCAGCAGCAGGTTGCTCTCCTGGGCGAGCGCGCGGGCCAGCGCCACCCGCTGGCGCATCCCGCCCGACAGCTCGTGCACGCGCTTGCCGTACGCGCCCTTCAGCCGGACCAGGCCGAGCAGTTCCTCGGCCCGGCCGCGCCGCTCCGCCTTGGGCACGCCCCGCAGTCTCAGGGCCAGTTCGATGTTCTTGCCCGCGGTCAGCCACGGGAACAGGGCGTGCTCCTGGAACATCAGGGCGGGCCGCCCGTCCGTGGCGATGGCGCCGGCGGTCGGTTGGTCCAGGCCCGCCACCAGGTTCAGCAGCGTGGACTTGCCGCAGCCCGACGCCCCCAGGAGGGTGACGAACTCGCCCGGGGCGACGTCGAGACTGATGCCGTCGAGTACGAGCTGCCCGCCGTCCGCGGTCGCGAAGGACTTGGAGACGTTGTCGAGGCGTGCCGCGTGCTCTACGGACTCGGCGGCCTCGGCGAAGGTCGTGGCCATGGTCGTCACCTCCTGGGAACGTGTCGGCTGCGGGCTCTACTTGACGCCGAGACCGGCGTCGCCGACGGCGGGGTCGCCCTCGGCCTGGAGGACCTTGTTCAGGATCCGGAGGTCGTAGATGCCGTCCAGCTTCGGCTGCTTGAGCAGGCCGGCCTTGACCGCGTGCTGCGCCTCGGTCCGCAAGGTGGCGGCCAGCGGGTCGTCGGTGACGCGGATGGACTTCCACGCCGGGTCCAGGACGGCCGCGGGCAGCGCCTTGCCGGAGTCGACGGCCAGTTGCCGGTTCGCCGCCGCCTTCGCGTCGTCCGGGTGGGCGTTGATCCACTTATTGGCGTCCACGGAGCCCCGCAGCACGGCCTCGACGGCCTCGGGGTGCGCGGTGAGGAACTTCTGCGACACGACGATGTTCGTGATCACGAACTTCTTGTCCGGCCACAGCGAGGACTCGTCGAGGAGGACCTTGCCGCCCGCGGCGACCAGCTTGGAGGCGGTCGGCTCGGGCGCCCAGGCGCCGTCGATGGAACCGGACTTGTAGGCGTCCGGGGTGACCTTGTTGTCGGTGCGGACCACCGACACGTCGCCCTTGCCGCTCTGCGCGTCCACCTTCCAGCCCTGCTCCGCCGCCCAGTTGAGGAAGGCGACGTCCTGGGTGTTGCCGAGCTGCGGGGTGGCGATCCGCTTGCCCTTGACGTCCTGCAACGACTTGATCTTCTTCGGGTTCACCACCAGCTTGACCCCGCCGGACGCCGAACCGCCGACGATGCGGAGGTTCTTGCCGTCGGACTTGGTGTAGCCGTTGATCGACGGGGAGGGGCCGATCCAGCCGATGTCGACGGCGCCGGAGTTCAGCGCCTCGATCTCGGACGGTCCGGCGTTGAAGATCTGGTACTTGGCCCGGGTGGCGCCCAGCGCCTTCTGGAAGAAGCCCTTCTGCACTCCCACCAGCGCGGTCGCGTGGGTCAGATTGCCGAAGTAGCCGATCTTGACGGAGTCCAGTCCGTCGACCTTCTTCGCCCCGGCGGCGACCTTCTGGGCGGCGCCGTCGACCTTGGACTGCGAGCCGTATCCGCAGGCGGCGAGCGCCAGCAAGGGGAGTGCGGTGACCGCGGCGAGGCCGCGGCGCAGAGCGGTGGAGCGGGTGGCAGGCACGGGAGGCCGTCCTCTCGTTGGCCCGGCGGTCACGGTCTCTCAGGTCGTGGCCGGGTCGTCGGCAGGGGTCTTCGTCGGGTCCGAGACGACGTCGGGTGGGGGGACGGGGCGCGCAGGCAGTGCGCGTACGTCAGCCCACACATCGGGCCACCCCGCCCTGCCCGCTGCCAAGGGCGCCGCTGCCGACCCGGCCGCCCTCTTTCGCGAACTGCGAGTAGAAATCGGTTGAGTTCATGGTCAGAAGTCCCAGCCGTCCTCGTCGGAGGCGTCCTTGACCGGCTCCGGCGCGGCGAAGGACTCGCCGACCATCCCGGCGGTCAGCGTGGCGCCGTCGGAGGGGTCGATCAGGATGAACGAGCCGGTGCGGCGCGAGTCGGCGTAGGAGTCGACCGGCAGCGGCTCGGCGGTGCGGATCTTCACCCGGCCGATGTCGTTGGCGAGGAGCCGCCCGGGGTGCGGGTGCAGGGACAGGTCGTCGAGGGTGAGCCGGGACGGGATGTCCCGCACGAGCGCCTTCACCGTGCGGGCGCCGTGCTTGAGCAGCACCCGGTGGCCGACGGTCAGCGGGACGTCGGCCACGTGGCAGACGGTGGCCTCCACGTCCTGGGTGGTGGCCGGGGCGTCCTTGCTCGGCACGATCAGGTCCCCGCGCGAGACGTCGACGTCGTCCTGGAGCAGCACGGTCACCGACTGCGTCGTCCAGGCCGCGTCCACCGGCTCGCCCAGCAGGTCGATGCCGGAGATCCGCGAGGTCCGCCCGGAGGGCAGCACCGTGACCTCGTCGCCGACGTGGAACGAACCGGCGGCGATCTGGCCCGCGTAGCCCCGGTAGTCGGGGTGCTCGGCGGACTGCGGGCGGATCACGTACTGCACGGGAAGCCGTGCGTGGCAGTGGCTGAGGTCGTGGCTGACCGGGACCGTCTCCAGGTGCTCCAGGACGGTCGGACCGCCGTACCAGTCCATGACGGCGGACGGCTCCACCACGTTGTCCCCCGCGAGCGCCGAGATCGGGATCGCCGTGACGTCCGGCACGCCGAGCTGGGTGGCGTACGCGGTGAACTCCTCGGCTATCCGCGCGAACTCGGCCTCCCGGTAGCCGACCAGGTCCATCTTGTTGACGGCCAGCACCACGTGCGGCACCCGGAGCAGGGCGGCGATGGCGGCGTGCCGGCGGGTCTGCTCGACGACGCCGTTGCGCGCGTCGACCAGGACCACCGTCAGCTCGGCGGTGGAGGCGCCGGTGACCATGTTGCGGGTGTACTGCACGTGCCCGGGGGTGTCGGCCAGGATGAACCGGCGCCGGGCGGTGGCGAAGTAGCGGTAGGCCACGTCGATGGTGATGCCCTGCTCGCGCTCGGCGCGCAGGCCGTCGGTGAGCAGCGCGAGGTCGGGGCCGTCCGCGCCCCGGCTCGCGGACGCCCGCTGCACGGCCTCCAGTTGGTCGGCGAGGACCGACTTGGAGTCGTGCAGCAGCCGCCCGACGAGGGTGGACTTTCCGTCGTCGACGGAGCCCGCGGTGGCGAACCGCAGCAGGGTGGTCTCCGAGAGCGCCTCGGCGGTGCTCGTGCTCATGGCTAGAAGTACCCCTCGCGCTTGCGGTCTTCCATCGCGGCCTCGGAGAGCTTGTCGTCGGCGCGGGTGGCGCCGCGCTCGGTGAGGCGGGACGCCGCGATCTCGGCGATCACCGCGTCCAGCGTGCCCGCCTCGGAGTCGACGGCGCCGGTGCAGGACATGTCCCCGACGGTCCGGTACCGCACGCGGCGCCTCTCGACGCTCTCACCGTCCTTCGGGCCGCCCCACTCGCCCGCCGTCAGCCACATCCCGGCCCGCTGGAACACCTCGCGCTCGTGGGCGAAGTAGATCTCCGGCAGCACGATGCCCTTGCGGGCGATGTACTGCCACACGTCCAGCTCGGTCCAGTTGGACAGCGGGAAGACGCGCACGTGCTCGCCCGGCGCGTGCCGCCCGTTGTACAGGTTCCACAGCTCGGGGCGCTGACGGCGCGGGTCCCACTGGGAGAACTCGTCGCGCAGCGAGAACACCCGCTCCTTGGCGCGCGCCTTCTCCTCGTCGCGGCGCCCGCCGCCGAAGACGGCGTCGAACCGCTCGGCCTGGATCGTCTCGGTCAGCGGCAGCGTCTGGAGCGGGTTGCGGGTGCCGTCCGGGCGCTCCTTGAGCACGCCCCGGTCGATGTAGTCCTGCACGGAGGCGATGTGCAGCCGCAGCCCGTGCCGCTCGACCGTGCGGTCCCGGTACCCCAGCACCTCGGGGAAGTTGTGCCCGGTGTCCACGTGCAGCAGCGCGAACGGCACCGGCGCCGGGGCGAACGCCTTCAGCGCCAGGTGCAGCATCAGGATGGAGTCCTTGCCGCCGGAGAACAGCAGCACCGGGTTCTCGAACTCCCCGGCCACCTCGCGGAAGACGTGCACCGCCTCGGACTCCAGCGCGTCCAGGTGCGAGAGCGCGTACGGCCGGCCGGCGCCTCCGCCGCCCTCCGCGCGCGCCGCCACGCTCGTCGTCATGCCAGTCCCCTTTCGCTGAGCAGGGCGTACACGGTCGACGCGGACTCCTGCACACTCTGGTGCTGCGACTCGATGCGCAGCTCGGGCGACTCAGGCGCCTCGTACGGGTCGTCGACGCCGGTCAGCCCGGTCAGCGTGCCCGCGGCCTGCCGGGCGTACAGGCCCTTCACGTCGCGCGCCGAGCACACCTCGACCGGGGTCGCGACGTGCACCTCGACATACGCCGCGCCGCTCTCCTCGTGCCGCTTGCGCACCGCGTCCCGGCTGTCCGCGTACGGCGCGATCACCGGGACCAGCGCCAGGACGCCGTTGCGGGCGAGCAGTTCGGCGACGAAGCCGATGCGCTGCACGTTGGCGTGCCGGTCCTCGCGGCTGAAGCCGAGGCCCGCGGAGAGGAACGCGCGGATCTCGTCGCCGTCGAGCACCTCGACGCGGCGGCCCTCCTCCCGCAGCCGCACGGCCAGTTCGTGCGCGATGGTGGTCTTGCCGGCGCTCGGCAGACCCGTGAGCCAGACGGTGGCTCCGGTCGTCACGTGGGTCTCCTGTGGGTGAGTCATCGGTCAGCTGTGCAGTCCGCACTCGGTCTTCGCGCGGCCCGCCCAGCGGCCGGCCCGCGCGTCCTCGCCCTCCAGCAGCCTGCGGGTGCAGGGCGCGCAGCCCACGGAGCCGTAGCCGTCCGACAGCAACGGGTTGGTGAGCACGCCGTGTTCGGCCGTGTACGCGTCCACGTCGTCCTGGGTCCAGCGGGCGATCGGCGAGACCTTGACCTTGCGCCGCCGCTCGTCCCAGCCGACCACCGGGGTGTTCGCCCGGGTCGGGGACTCGTCGCGGCGCAGCCCGGTCGCCCACGCCCGGTACCCCCGCAGCCCCTGCTCCAGCGGCCGCACCTTGCGCAGCGCGCAGCACAGGTCGGGGTCGCGGTCGTGCAGCTTCGGACCGTACTCGGCGTCCTGCTCGGCGACCGTCTGGCGCGGGGTGAGGCTGATGACGTTGACGTCCATCACCGCCTCCACCGCGTCGCGGGTGCCGATGGTCTCCGGGAAGTGGTAGCCGGTGTCGAGGAACACCACGTCCACGCCGGGCCGGACGCGGGAGGCGAGGTGGGCGACCACGGCGTCCTCCATGGAGGAGGTCACGCAGAACCGCTCGCCGAAGGCGTCCGCGGCCCAGCGCAGGACGTCCAGCGCGGAGGCGTCCTCCAGGTCGCGTCCGGCCCGCTCGGCCAGATTCCGCGACTCCTCGTCAGTGCGCTCTTCTTGAGTGGTCGTCATGCCTGCTCGTCCCCTCCGTCGGCGGGCTGTCGGAGTCCCCGGGCCAGCAGCCCGAGGAACTTCAACTGGAAGGCCCGGTTGCAGGCCGCGCATTCCCAGGTCCCCCCGCCGCGCTCGGCCGCGCTCGCGCGGGGGGACCCCGATCCCGGCTCGCTGGGGCGCAGGTCCTCGTCGCCGCAGTAGGGGCAGTAGAAGGGCGCGGCTCGCTCGCTCATGACAGCGCCTCCTCCGACGCGCGGGCCGCCCAGGCGGCGAAGCGCTCGCCGTCCTCGCGCTCCGCCTGGAACCGGCGCAGCACCCGCTCGATGTAGTCGGGCAGGTGCGCGGACGTCACCTTCAGGCCGCGCACCTTGCGCCCGAAGCCCGGCTCCAGGCCGAGCGCGCCGCCCAGGTGCACCTGGTAGCCCTCGACCTGCCGGCCGTCGTCGTCCATGACCAACTGGCCCTTGAGGCCGATGTCCGCCACCTGGATGCGGGCGCAGGCGTTCGGGCAGCCGTTGAGGTTGACGGTGATCGGCTCGTCGAAGTCCGGCAGGCGGCGCTCCAGTTCGTCGATCAGCGAGCTGCCGCGCGCCTTGGTCTCCACGATGGCGAGCTTGCAGAACTCGATGCCGGTGCAGGCCATCGTGCCGCGCCGGAACGGCGACGGGTTCACCGTGAGGTCCAGCGCCTCCAGGGCGGCCACCAGCGAGTCGACCTGGTCCTGCTCGACGTCGAGCACGATCATCTTCTGCTCGACGGTGGTGCGGACCCGTCCCGAGCCGTGCGCCTCGGCGAGGTCGGCGATCTTGGCGAGGACCGTGCCGTCCACGCGGCCCACGCGCGGTGCGAAGCCGACGTAGAAGCGGCCGTCCCGCTGCGGGTGCACGCCGACGTGGTCGCGCCAGCGCTCCACCGGCTGCGCGGGCGCCGGGCCGTCGACGAGGCGCCGCTTCAGGTACTCGTCCTGGAGCACCCGGCGGAACTCCTCCGCGCCCCAGTCCGCGACCAGGAACTTCAGCCGGGCGCGGTTGCGCAGCCGCCGGTAGCCGTAGTCGCGGAAGAGCGAGATGACGCCCTCGTACACGTCCGGCACCTCGTCCAGCGGCGCCCACGCGCCCAGCCGCACGCCGATCTTGGGGTTGGTGGACAGGCCGCCGCCGACCCACACGTCGAAGCCGGGGCCGTGCTCGGGGTGGTCGACGCCGACGAACGCCACGTCGTTGATCTCGTGCGCCACGTCCAGCAGCGGCGAGCCGGAGATCGCGGACTTGAACTTGCGGGGCAGGTTGGAGAACGCCGGGTTGCCGATGACCCGGCGGTGGATCTCGTCGACCGCCGGGGTGCCGTCGACGATCTCGTCCGCGGCGATGCCCGCGACGGGGGAGCCGAGGATCACACGGGGCGTGTCGCCGCACGCCTCGGTGGTGGACAGGCCGACCGCCTCCAGCCGGTTCCAGATCTCGGGCACGTCCTCGATCCGGATCCAGTGGAGCTGGATGTTCTGCCGGTCGGTGATGTCGGCGGTGCCGCGGGCGAACTCCTGCGAGACCTCGCCGATCACCCGCAACTGCCCGGTGGTCAGCCGGCCGCCGTCGATGCGCACCCGCAGCATGAAGTAGCGGTCGTCCAGCTCCTCCGGCTCCAGGATCGCCGTCTTGCCGCCGTCGATCCCGGGCTTGCGCTGGGTGTACAGGCCCCACCAGCGCATCCGGCCGCGCAGGTCGTTGGGGTCGATCGAGTCGAAGCCCCGTTTGGAGTAGATCGTCTCAATGCGCGTCCGCACGTTGAGACCGTCGTCGTCCTTCTTGAACTGCTCGTTTCCGTTCAGCGGGGTGAGGTGCCCCACCGCCCACTGACCCTCGCCGCGGTGACGGCTCACCTTGCGGCGGGGGGTCGCGGCGGCAGGCTTCGGCGGGGTGGCGGCCATGGGTAGTACGTCCTTCGGGACTGGCGGTGAACGGCTCTGACCTGCGCGTGCGGGCGCAACGGACCAGCGTTGCGCGGCATTGCGCGACAGGGGGCAGGCGATGAGGGGACGCGGCGTCGCCGGAAGATCAGCTCGCCGGACAGATGGCGCTGGACATGCGGCCGTGGTCGACGTGTCGTCGACTCACCAAGGCGATTCCAGTTCCAGACATGAACGCAGCGTGTCACGGCGCTCAAGCCGCAGTCCAGCTTTATCCATGATGCGGACACTCTCATCCCGTACGGCGAGACAGCCACAGTGTCGATCACATGCCGCGCGTACAGGGGTGTCCGTCCAGGTCAGGCGGGGTAGGCGCCCGGCCATGGACCCGGAGCGTCCGCCTCCGGCTCCTCCTCGACCGCGGTGTCGTACAGGGCGAAGCCGCGGCGCCGGTAGTTGTCCAGCGCGTGCGCGCCGTCCTTGCTGCACGTGTGCAGCCACACCCTCTTCGTCGGTGCCAGCCCCGGCCAGCGATCGGCGAGGTCCCAGGCGCGGGCGGCGCCGTACGACAGCAGGTGGCCGCCGATCCGCCGGCCCCGGAAGGCGGGGAGCAGCCCGAAGTAGGCGATCTCCACCACCCCGTCGTCCTGCGCCTCCAGTTCGGCGTACCCGGCGGGCGTGCCCCGCTCGTAAGCCACCCACGTCTCCACTCCCGGACGCTCCAACCACGCCTGCCAGCGGGCGTGGGACCAGCCCAGCCGGTCCGTCCAGCGGATGTCGCCGCCGACCGAGGTGTAGAGGAACCGGCTGAACTCGGGCGAGCGCGCCTCGGCCCGCAGCACCTGGACGTCCCCCTCGGGCGCGGCGGCCGGGAGGAGGTCGGTCGGCGCGGTCTGCTCCAGAGACCAGGTGGTCACGGCGATGTTCGTCATGCCGGTCAGGGAATCATCCGCCCCGCGCCGCCGTCGATCGGGAGTGACCGGGCTCACGCCGCCAGGCCGCACTCGCCCCTTCGCGCCGCGGCAGCGGGCGCCGCGCCGGGCGTCGGCCGCCCGGCGCGAAGGGGCGGACACGGCCTGGCGGGCGCTACCGCGACCCGCGGTCCAGTGCGGACAGCGGCACCGCGAACAGCGTCTGTCCGGACAGCGACCACAGCTCGCCGGTCCCCTCCCAGTAGGACAGGGAGCCGGCGCCGTCGCCCCAGCAGCGGCGCGCGTCGCCGAACGATCCGCACGCACGCGCCACGGCGCCCCCGAGGTCCTGACGCCACAGCGCGCCGCGCTCGCCCGGCCGGCCCGCGGTCCGCCCCAGGTACCAGGCGGCGCGACCGGTCGGGCCGGTGCGGTGCGACAGCACGCCCCGCACGCCGTCCGCCTTCGAGTCGTACGCCTCCACCGCGGCTGCCGTGCCCGCCGAGTCCGCGGCCAGCAGCCCCGCACGGGCCGGGTCCGTGCTGAACGCGTAACGCCACAGCCGGGTGTGCCGACCGCTGCCCCTGGGCGACGTCTCGCTGGCGACCAGGCTGTTCGGCAGGGAACTGCGGTCCACCGAGAGGCCGTCCGGACAGGGCGGCCCGGACGCCGAAGGGCCTACGGCGGCTTCCCCGGCCTGGGCGTCGGAACCGGGTGCGCGCGCCGGGCCCGCGCATGTCCCCCGCGCCGGGCGGTAGGCGGCGACGGCGGGCAGCGCCCACCGGTAGCCGGACGCCCACCGGTGGCCGGACGCCGACTGGTGGCCGGGTGCCGACTGGTAGCCGGGCGCCGACCGGCCGCCCGGCGCCCGGCCGACCGCGCCGGAGGCGGCGGAGGCGACGGTCGGGTGCGCGGTGCGGCGCAGGTCGTAGATGCGGTGCAGGTCGTAGACGAACAGCGCGTCGTGGTCGGCGCCGGAGGCGGTGACCAGCAGCTTGTCGCCGTACCAGGCCATCCCCGACACGCGCGAGGCGAGCGCCCGGAGGCCGCCGCCGGGGGAGGGGACGGTCAGCAGCGCCCAGGTGTAGGTGAGGCGGTCCGGGTCGTCGGCGTTCACGAACGCCACCCGGGCCAGGTCGCCGTCTGCGCCGCCGCGGTGCGTCCAGCCGGACAGGAGTAGCCGGTGACCGCCCCAGAGCCCGTCCGCCTCGGCGTCCCCCGAGGTGGTCACGGACTCCGGCCGCCATCCGCGGCCCGCGGTGTCGGCGGCGTCCCAGCAGTAGGCGCGGGTGACAGCCGGTTCGACGGGCAGCGCCTTCCGCTCGTCGGCCGTGCAGGCGTCCTCGGTGCGCAGGGTGCGGTCGGCGGACCGCAGGACGGCGTCGACGGCCACCGGGCGGCCCGTCGCCGCGGCCAGCCGGTCCGTCAACGGCCGGGGGAACGGCTGCTCCGTCAGGCGCAGTCCGGCCAGCTCCGCGGACGAGGTCACCGGCCGCAGGGCCCCGGGATCGTCGGTGACGGTGGCCTGGGAGGCGCTGATCAGGGTGGCCGCGGCCGTGAGAGCGAGGCCCGCTCCGGCCAGCGCGGCGCGCAATGCCCTGCCTCGCCTGCGACGGCGGTGCCTGCCGCGCTGCTTCATCCAACCCCCCAGGTCAGGGCTCGGTCCGCCCGCGGGACGCGCCCACCGGCCGGGACCCAACTGCACTGCCCGGCCCGAGCGTTGACCGAGCGGCGAAGGAACGGCCCACACGCCGATGCTACGGCAGTCCGGGGCGCCGCAGGACGAAGACCGCGCGAATACGCGGAAGACGCCCCCCTCGGGACCTCTCGGACCACCCGGCGCAGGGGGGTTCGGAAAGGGCGGGGACCGGAGGGCGGGGCGTCGCCGCCCGGGGCGCAGTGCGCCTCCCGTGCACGCCGAGACGGCGCCGTGCGCTGGTGTGCCCAACGACCGCTCACCGCTGCCGCGTTGGGCTGGCTCCCCACCGTGCCGTCAGGCCACCCCCCGCTGCTCCGTCAGGCCACCGGCCGCGCCCGGTCGACCAGCGAGGCGAGATCCAGCGTGTGCGGGAGCGTGCCGAGGGTGCTGCCGCCGTCGCCGCCCAGCCGCGAGGCGCAGAAGGCGTCCGCCGTCTCCGGGGGCGCGTATTGGACCAGCAGGGCTCCTTGGAGGACCAGGGCGAGCCGTTCCACCAGGCGGCGGGCGCGGGCCTCCAGGCCCTCCAGGTCGGCGAGTTCGGTGAGCACGTGCTTGATCGCGGCGTCCAGCCGGTGGTCGGCGCCGCGTGCCCGGCCCACCTCCACCAAGTAGGCGTCGAACGCCTGCGGCTGGCGTCGCAGCGCGCGCAGCACGTCCAGCGCCTGCACGTTGCCGGCGCCCTCCCAGATCGAGTTGAGCGGCGACTCGCGCACCAGGCGGGGCATGCCGGACTCCTCCACGTACCCGTTGCCGCCCAGGCACTCGGCCGCCTCGATCACGACCGGCGCGCACCGCTTGGTCACCCAGTACTTGGCGGCGGGCACCGCTATCCGCAGGAGAGCCCGCTCCTGCTCGCCGCCGTCGTCGTACGCGGCGGCGAGGCGCAGCGCGAGCACGGTGGCCGCCTCGGACTCCACGGCGAGGTCCGCCAGCACGTTGCGCATCAGCGGCTTGTCCGCCAGCGGCCCGCCGAACGCCTCGCGGTACGTGCAGTGGTGCACCGCCTGGGCCACGGCCTGCCGCATCAGCCCCGCCGACCCGAGCACGCAGTCCAGCCGGGTCGCCGCCACCATGTCGATGACCGTGCGCACCCCGCGCCCCTCCTCGCCGACGCGGCGCGCCCACGTCCCGTCGAACTCGACCTCCGCGGAGGCGTTCGACCGGTTGCCCAGCTTGTCCTTGAGCCGCTGGAGCAGGAACGCGTTGCGGGCGCCGTCGGCCAGCACGCGCGGCGCCAGGAAGCAGGTCAGGCCGCCGGGCGCCTGGGCCAGGACGAGGAACCCGTCCGACATGGGCGCCGAGCAGAACCACTTGTGCCCGGTCAGCTCGTACGCGCCGTCCTCGGCCAGCGGCCGGGCGGCGGTGGTGTTCGCGCGGACGTCGCTGCCGCCCTGCTTCTCGGTCATGGCCATGCCGAACAGGGCTCCGGCCTTCAGCGGGGCGGGCCGCAGCTCCCGGTCGTAGACCGTCGACGTCAGCAGGGGCTCCCAGGTCCGGGCCAGCTCCGGATCCGAGCGCAGCGCGGGCACCGCCGCGTGCGTCATCGACAGCGGGCAGCAGTTCCCGGCCTCCGCCTGGGTCCACACCAGGAAAGCGGCCGCCCGCCGCACATGCCCCGCCGGGCGCCCCCACGCGGACGTCAGACCCGCGCCGACGCCCTTGCCGAGCAGCCGGTGCCAGGCCGGATGGAAGTCCACCTCGTCGATCCGCCGCCCGCAGCGGTCGTGGGTGCGCAGGACCGGGGGGTTCGCGTCGGCCTGCTCGCCCCACTCCCGCACCTGCGCCGAGCCCGCGGCCCGCCCGAGCACGGACAGCTCCTCGCGCACCTCGCCGAGCAGCCCGGGGGCCACGTGCCGCTCCACCGCCTCGGACAGGGCCCGGTCGGCGGAGAAGACGTCATAGCCCACCAGCGGCGGCGCCTGGTTGGACACGGTGTGCGTGCTCGCTGCCATGCAACGGAACCTACCCCGCGCCCCGGCGCTCACCACTCGGCGGACCCGTGGGGCGCGGCCCGCCGTCCTGCCTGGTCGCCACGGCGCGCCGCGGGCCCGCGAGCGAGCCCCGGCGGTGGCGGCGGCCGGGCCGGACGGGGATACCTTTAGGGCGTGCAGCCAGCCAGCGAGACCACCGACAGGCCGTCCGGCCGCCTCCACCGGGCCCGCGCCCTCTACCGGGACGTCTCCAAACGCAAGACCGCCTGGCTGCTGCTCAAGGACACCGTCAACTCGTGCATGGAGTACCGCATCCTGGGCCTGGCCGCCGAGGCCGCGTTCTTCTCCCTGCTGTCCGTGCCGCCGCTGCTGCTCAGCCTGATCGGACTGCTCTTCTACGTCGACTCCTGGACCGGCGCCCACACCATCGCCAGCCTGGAGCGCAACATCCTGGACGCCTCCCGCACGGTGCTGTCCGACCAAGGCGTCAAGGAGATCACCGAGCCGATCCTGCGGGACGTGATGAAGGGCGGCCGCCCGGACGTCATCTCGATCGGCTTCGTCATCGCCCTGTGGTCGGGCTCCCGCGCGGTGAACGTCTTCATCGACACCATCACCGTGATGTACGGCCTGGACGGCGTGCGCGGCATCGTCAAGACCCGGCTGATGGCGTTCCTGCTGTTCGTGGTGGCGCTGCTGATCGGCTCGGTGGCGCTGCCGCTGATGGTGGCGGGACCGGACGCGGTGGTCCGGATCGTGCCGTGGTCGACGACCGTGGTGCAGATCCTGTACTGGCCGGTGGTCATCCTGCTGTCCATCGCCTTCCTCACCACGCTCTATCACGTGTCCGTGCCGGTGCGCTCCCCGTGGATCGAGGACGTGCCCGGCGCGCTGGTGGCGCTGGCCATGTGGGTGGTGTGCAGCCTCCTGCTCCGCATCTACCTCACCAGCGCCGTCGAGGGCCCCACCATCTACGGCTCGCTGGCCGCGCCGGTCGCGGTGCTGCTGTGGATCGGGGTGTCCGCGTTCGCGGTGCTCGTCGGGGCCGCGGTCAACGCGGCCATCGACCGGGTCTGGCCGGCCGCCGCGACGGCCGCCGCCCGCGCCGCCAACGAGCGGGTGCGCGAGGCGCAGATCGCCGAGTACGTGGCCTGGGCCGCCACGCTCGGCGAGGCAGGCCCCGGCGGCTCCGGCGAGGCCGACGACCTGGACGACCCCGACGACCCCGACGACCCTGACGACAGGGACATGCCGTCCGAGTTCCCCGAGCGCTGGTCGCGCTTCCTGCCCCCCGAGGACGTCACCGCCCGCCTGCGCGCCCACGCCAAGAGCGAGCAGGAGCGCGGGGGGTACCGGGGCCCGTACAAGGAGGGCCCGCAGCAGCGCCGCGAGGGCACGCAGCCGGAGAAGTGACCTGCCGCGGCGGGAGAACTCCCGCGCCGCGCCTGACGGAGGGACACCCTCCCCGAACGGCTCGGCATCGCCCTCCGTGCACCGCAAGCCGGAATACCGCCCGCCGCCTCGACGCTCTTGGAAGACGGACCTGGAAGGCGGAGACACGGGCGCGGTGAAAGGCTGTGGGCGCATGACGGCGGACCAGACGGACCCAGTGGTGAGAACCCCGCACGGGGCGGTGCGCGGCCGGTACGAGCACGGCACGGCCGTCTTCCGGGGAATCCCCTACGCGGCGCCCCCGTTCGGTCCCCGCAGGTTCCGGCCGCCGGAGCCGCCCGAGCCGTGGGAGGGCGTGCGCGACGCGGGCGCCTACGGCCCGACCGCCCCCAAACCGCCGTACTCGGAGGCGTTCGCCCAGTACCTGGCCGACCCGGCCGTGCCCGGCGACGACTGCCTCAACCTCAACGTGTGGACGCCCGACCCCGCCCCGGGCGCCCGGCTGCCCGTGCTGGTCTGGCTGCACGGCGGAGCGCTGACCCGCGGCTCGTCGGCCGTGCCCGTCTACGCCGGGCACTCCTTCGCCCGCGACGGGGTGGTGCTCGTCTCCGTCAACTACCGGCTCGGCGTCGAAGGCTACGGACTGTTCCCGGACGCCCCCGCCAATCCCGGGCTGCGCGACCAGCTCGCCGCGCTGCGATGGGTCCACGACTCCATCGCAGCCTTCGGCGGCGACCCCGACAGGATCACGCTGGGCGGCCAGTCGGCCGGCGCCATCAGCGTCGGCGCCCTGATCGCCGCACCGCAGGCGCAGGGCCTGTTCCGGCGCGCCGTCCTCCAGAGCGGCCCCCCGGAGGCCGCCGACCGGGACAAGGCGCGCCGGATGGTGCGCCGCATGGCGGCCCGGCTGAAGGTCCCCGCCACCGCCGCGGCCTTCGCGGACGTCGACCGCGCGCTGCTGCTGCGCACCCAGTCCGAGGTCAGCCGACTCGGCGGTCCGGTCCTGGGCGGCCCCTCCTTCGGCATCGTCGTCGACGGCGACCTGGTGCCGCGTGACCCGCTGGAGGCGCTGACGGCGGGGGACGCGGCGCGCGGCGCCGACCTGCTCATGGGCTGGACCAGCGACGAGCACCGGCTGTGGCTGGCGCCCGGCGGCCTCGTGGAGCGCGTCGACCGGCTCGGCGCGGTGGCCCTGGCCGGCGCCATGGCCCGCTGCCACTGCGGCCACGAGGTGGTCCGCGGCTACCGCGCGCTGCGCCCCCGGGCCGGCGCCGCCGAGATCGTCGGGCAGCTCGTCACCGACCACTTGCTGCGCCGCCCCCTGCACCGCCTGGCCGACGCCCGCCCCGGATCGTCCTACGTGTACGAGTTCGCCTGGCCCTCGCTGCGGCCCGGCCTCGGGGCCTGCCACGCCCTGGAACTCGGCTTCGTCTTCGACACCGGCGACGTCTTTGAGTCCCGCATGCTCGCAGGCGACGGCGCCCCGCAGGAGCTGGCCGACGCCCTGCACGGCGCCTGGGTCCGCTTCGTCACCGAGGGCGACCCCGGCTGGGAGCCCTGGGACGCGGCCCATCCCGTGCGGGTCTTCGGCGACGGGCCCCCGCGCACGGCCCCCGGGCTGCGGGACGCGGAGATCGCCCTGTGGGCGACCGCCCCCGCGTCCGGCCCGGCCCCGGCGCCCCCGGTCGACGGCGCCCCGGTGCGCTCGGCGGACCTCCGCGCGGTCATCCGCCGCCTGCGCCGCTCCGGCGGCGTCCGCGGCGCCTGAGTCCGGTGAGAGACGGCGGGGCCGGAGTGCAGGCGGGTGAGTGTTCGTGGCGAGGCTGAACGCGGGCGGGTGATCGCGGCGCAGGACGCCGCGCGGGCTAGTGCCGCCATGTGTGAGCGTGCGCTTACAGGGCCCGAGGCCCCTCGGCGTCCGGCGTCCGGCGTCCGGCGTCCGGCGTCCGGCGTCCGGTTGCCGGGGCCGCCGGGGTCCCCGGCAGAGGGGCACGGCGTACGCGGCGCCACGCACACGTCGCCCCCCCGGAGGCCGGGACGCGGGCGGCGAACGCCTGCGTGACCTCGCTCCCCGGCTGGTTCGCGGGGGCGGTCGCGCACCGGTCGCGACAGGGCCGCGACGCTCTCACCCGGCTTCCGGGTCGCCTCGTCGACGAGGTGACGGCGCGGCTGGGGCGAGAGTCCGGGCGATGACCTCGATCGTGTCCGGGCCCACCCGGCAGCAGCCGCCGATCAGACGGGCGCCGAGGGCGCGCCAGCGCTCGACGCGGTCGGCGGTGAAGGCCGGGCGGCCGTGCCAGGCGCGCGCCGTCGCGTCCCAGGTCTCGCCGCTGTTGGGATAGACGACGACCGGCTTGCCGGTCACCCGCGCGGCCGTCGCCACGGCGGCGTCCGCGTCGTCCGGCGTACAGCAGTTCACGCCCGCCGCGATCACCTCCTCAGCCTCCGCAGCCAAGGCGAACGCCTCCTCGAGGCGCTGGCCGGCGCGGGTGCGGGCGCCGTCGACCGTGTACGACAGCCACACCGGCGTCCCCAGGCCGCGCACCGCCCGCAGCAGGGCCCGCGCCTCGTCCGCGTCCGGGACCGTCTCCAGAGCCAGCACGTCCGGCCCGGCGGCGGCCAGCACCTCCAGACGGGGCCGGTGGAAGCGCTCCAGCTCCGCCGGGGTGAGCCCGTACCGGCCCCGGTACTCCGAGCCGTCGGCCAGCATCGCGCCGTACGGTCCGGCCGAGGCGGCCACCCACAGCGGCCGGGCGACGCCCCCGGCGCGCGCCCGTCGTGCCGCGGTCCTAGCCGCCTCCACGCTGGACGCGATCAGCCCGGCGGCCCGCTCTGGGCCGATGCCGCGCCGCGCGAATCCCTCGAAGGTGGCCTGGTAACTCGCGGTGATCGCCACGTCGGCGCCCGCCTCGAAGTAGCGGCGGTGCGCCTCGACGACCGCTTCGGGGGCCTCGGCCAGCAGCCGCGCCGACCACAGCGCGTCGCCCAGGTCGTGCCCCGCCGCTTCGAGCTGGTTCGACAGGCCGCCGTCGAGCACGACCGTCCCGGCGGCGAGGGCGTCGGCGAGGCGGGGGGAGGGGGCGCTGCTCATGTTCCGACGCTAACCCAGCAGTCCTCGCTCACCCAGCAGTCCTCACGCCCGCTGACCGCGCCGTCGCGCCGGTCAGTCCCCGCGCCGTCGTGCCGGTCAGGCATCGTGCGGTTCCTCTCGCGGCCAGTGCGTGAGCGCCGCGTGCAGGGCGTCGACCGCCTTGTCCCACGAAGCGTCCACGTCCCGGGGGTCGTGGAAGCCGCCACCAGGCGTGCGACGCTGACGCCGGCACGCGCCACGGACGCCTTCCCGGATCTGGGGAGACCGCCCCCAGCTCGTGAGCCAGACCCTCTAGGCCGCAGGCTAGTTTCACGCGGGTCCAGCCCGCTCGGCGCGGTTCAGTCCATGAGCAGGTCGTGCACGAAGGCGTTGGTGAACTTCCCGTCCGGGTCCGTCGCGTGGACCAGCGCGCGGAAGTCGTCCAGGCGCGGATAGCGGGCGCGCAGCTCCGCCGCCGGCACGGTGAACACCTTGCCCCAGTGCGGGCGCGCGTCGAACCCGTCCAGCGCCTCCTCCAGCAGGCGGACCGCGGGCAGCACCGCGGCCGTGTCGTCGACCCATGTGAAGTGCAGCGCCACCGTGTCCCGTCCGTGGCTCGGGCTCAGCCACTGCTCGTCGGCGGCGACGGTGCGCACCTCGCAGGTCTGGAGCACCGGGGCGACCGACCCCCGGATCCGGTCGACGGCGTGCAGCGCGTCCAGCGCGCGAGAGCGGGGCAGCAGGTACTCCGACTGGATCTCGGCGCCGCTGCTCGGGGTGAACTCGGCCCGGAAGTGCGGCAGTCGCTCATGCCAGGGTCCCGGCACGCCGAACTGCCGCGTGCAGGCGTCGCCGGGCAGGCCGGGCACCGGATGCAGCGCGACCTCGGCGGGCGCCGCCCACGGGAAGTCGCCCAGCGGCTGGTCGGTGCGCCGCTTGAGCCACACCTGCCGGAACCCGGGATCGCGCCAGTCGGTGAACAGGCTGACGCTGTACGCCATGGCCGCCACCTTCTCGAAGTCCAGTCCGTCGAGGGGGAGTTCGGTGAACAGGTGCTGTTCGACCTCGAAGGCCGGCTCCAGCTCCAGGGTGAGCGCGCTGACCACGCCGAGCGCGCCGAGCGAGGTGACGGCGCCGCCGAACCGCGGGTCGCCCCGGCCGATCCGCTCCACGGCGCCGTCCGCCGTGATCAGTTCCACCTCGCGTACGGCCGCGGCGAGCGGCGGGTTCGACACTCCCGACCCGTGGGTGCCGGTCGCGACCGAACCGGCCACGGAAATGTGCGGCAGCGAGGCCATGTTGGGCAGGGCCAGACCGTGCGCGTGCACCCGGCGGGCCAGTTCCGCGTACCGGACGCCGCCGCCCACGCGCACCGTGCGGGCCGCGGTGTCGACGTCCGCCTCGATCGGCAGCCCCTCCAGGGAGAGCAGGACGCCTCCCGGGCCGGGGTCGGCGATCGCGTTGAAGGAGTGCCCGCTGCCCAGGACGCGCGCCTTGGCGCTCCGGGCGACCAGCGCCCGCAGCTCCCCGACCGAGCCGGGGCGGCACAACTGCCCGGCGCTGTAGGTGACGTTGCCCGCCCAGTTGGTCACGGTCCCGGTCATCGCGTCCCCTCTCGTCCTGTCTCGCCGTGTCTCGCCCTGGACGACGATCAGCGACGGGCTCGTTTTCGTCAAGCGGACATACAAATTGGCGCGAGTCCGCTCTCCGGGGCGCGCCGGGCCGCGTCCGGGGGGACCCGGCCCGCGCGCCCCGGACGCGGGGGCATACCGTGAGATGTCCGTATGCACGAGCCGGGAGGAGAGACGGGATGGGCAGCCGTACCGCGCTGGTCGAGGATCTGATGGAGCGCTTCCCGCACGTGCCGCGTGAAGCGGTCTTCAAGGAGGATCTACTGCGCGGCGGTGTGGCGTTCGACGCCTCCGCGCTCAGCGATACCTCCAACGAGGCGGCCGGCGACGTCAAGCCGAAGTCGTACTTCATCTTCTCCTTCGACCACGGCACCCTGCCCGAGCTGGGCGAGGCCGCGCTGCGCCGCCCGCCGGAGGAGATCATCCTGACCGGCGGCCCGTACGGCCTGCGGCGCACCGTCGTCTCCGTTCGGGTGAACCCCGCCTCGCCCTACCGGGTGGCCGCCGACGAGGAGGGCCAGCTCGGGCTCTACCTCGACGGCGCCCGGATCGCCGACGTGGGCGTGCCGCCGATGCCCGAGTACTACCGGCACACCCTCTCCAACGGGAAGTCCGTGATGGAGGTGGCGCCCACCATCCAGTGGGGCTACCTCATCTACCTCACCGTCTTCCGGGTCTGCCAGTACTTCGGCGCCAAGGAGGAGTGCCAGTACTGCGACATCAACCACAACTGGCGCCAGCACAAGGCGGCCGGGCGGCCGTACACGGGCGTCAAGGACGTCGAAGAGGTCCTGGAGGCGCTGGAGATCATCGACCGGTACGACACCCAGAAGGCGTCCACCGCCTACACCCTCACCGGCGGCGCCATCACCAAGACGCTCGCCGGACGCGACGAGGCCGACTTCTACGGCCACTACGCCAAGGCCATCGAGGAGCGCTTCCCCGGCCGCTGGATCGGCAAGGTCGTCGCGCAGGCGCTGCCCAAGGCGGACGTCCAGCGGTTCAAGGACTACGGCGTGCAGATCTACCACCCCAACTTCGAGGTGTGGGACCGCCGTCTGTTCGAGCTGTACTGCCCCGGCAAGGAGCGCTACGTCGGCCGCGACGAGTGGCACCGGCGCATCCTGGACTCCGCCGACGTCTTCGGCGCGCGCAACGTGATCCCCAACTTCGTGGCGGGCGTGGAGATGGCCGAGCCGTCCGGCTTCACCACGGTCGACGAGGCCATCGCCTCCACTGCCGAGGGCCTGCGCTTCTTCATGTCGCACGGCATCACGCCCCGCTTCACCACCTGGTGTCCCGAGCCCACCACTCCGCTGGGCAAGGCCAACCCGCAGGGCGCGCCGCTGGAGTACCACATCCGGCTCCTGGAGGCGTACCGCGCCACGATGGACGAATTCGGCCTCTCCTCGCCTCCCGGCTACGGTCCGCCCGGACCCGGCAACGCGGTCTTCTCGGTCAGCTCCTTCATGGACAGCCTCCCGGCCGACGAGACGGTGGGAGAGCGGGAGCCCGAGGTGGGCGAGGGCGCCGGGGCGGCCGCGGCGAAGGGCGCGTGAGGCCGGCCGCCGGACGCGGGCCGCTTCGGGGCGGCGGCCACGGCTACGGCCGGGGCGCGTGAGGCGGCCCGTCGGATCGGGAGCGTGACCGGCGGTCGTGCCAGCCCGGATCGCCCGGCACGAGACGGGGCGGCCGTACCCGGTGTAGGTTTCCGCACACGCTGAGTCGGGGGCGGCCCCGCGCCCGTATCACAGGGCGGAGCCGACCCGCCCGTGGAGCCAGGAGACCCATGCCCGAGCAGCCCAGTCCCCAGGACGCCGCCGAGGCCGCGCTGCTGTCCGAGTGCTGGGACCCGGTGCTCGCCTGCGCCGACCTGTGCACGGCGGGCTCCGCCGTGGCGGGGGAACTGGCCGCGGAGGCGTTCGCGCTCGGGCTGCGCGAGGTGCGCGCCGCCGACGCCGGGGCCTCCCGGGGCCGCCGCACGCCCCGGCTGCCCGCGATCCCGCTGATGCTGGCCGCGGTGCGCACCACGGCCGCGTCCTGGGAGTCCCGTGGCCTCGGGCAGCGACTCGATCCCGACCTGCGGCTCTGGCTCAACTCCGAGAAGGCGGACCGCTACACGGGTCCGCCGCCGCTGCGCCCCCTGGCCCTGCGCGGCCTGCGCGACCTGCCGGAGACGGACGCCGCGCTGCTGTGGCTGACCGAGGTCGAGGCGCTGCCGCCGTCCGTCACGGCCCGCCGGCTCGGGCTCGACCCGGCGACCGTGTCCGGGGAACTCGACCAGGTACGGGCGCTGTTCCGGGACCGCTGCCACCGCAACCACCTCGACACGCCGATGGACGCGGAGTGCCGCAGCTACGCCCGGCTGCTGGACGCGGTCACCCGCTCGACGCCCGTCGCCGAGGCGCCCGAGGACCTGTCCCGGCACCTCGCCGGCTGCGTGAGCTGCGCCGAGGCCGCCGCCTGCCTGCGGCTGCACGGAGGCGGGCTGCCCGCCGCGCTGGCCGGGGGAGTGATCGGCTGGGGCGGCCTCGCCTATCTGGAGCGCCGTCGCCGTGCCGCTGAGGCCCGCCTCGGTCCGCCGGGCGCCGCCGACCAGGAGAGCGGCGATCCTCGGGCAGCCGCCGGGTCGGACCGGGCGCGACGGGTGCGCGGCGGCCTGCTCGCCGCCGCGGTCGCGTTGTCGGCGCTGGCGCTGACCGTGTCCCTGATGCCGTTCGGCGGCGCCGACGACGCCGCCGCGCACGGCGACGAGAGCCCCCGTCAGGTCGCCGACCGGGACGTCGCCTCGCCCACCGCCGCACCCCCGGCGCGCCGGACGCCGGGCACGGCCGCCCCGTCGCACTCCGCCTCCCGGCCTCCCTCGCGTTGGCCTCACCCGCGCGCCACGGAGACCGCCGCCGGCCGCGGCGGCGGGCCCGAACCCCAGGACGTCCCGTCGTCCACCGCCGGCGCGGGGGCGCCGCCGTCCGCGCCTCGGCCCACGCCCCCGCCCAGCCCGGGAACGCCGCCGGACTGCGCGGTCCACTACGCCGTGGCCTCGCAGTGGCCCGCGGGCTTCCAGGTCAGCGTCACCGTCACCACGGCCGCCTCCCTGGACGACTGGCAGCTCGCCTGGTCCTTCCGCGACGGCCAGCGCGTCGGCCAGACGTGGGACGCCACGTCCGCTCAGGACGGCGCCTACGTCACCGCGAGCGCGGCCTCCTACAACCGCTCCGTTTCCGCGGGCGGCGCCGTGTCCTTCGGCTTCATCGGCTCGTGGCAGGGGGCGAACACGACGCCGGATCGGTTCAGCCTCAACGGGCGGGTGTGCGCGACCAGGTGACGCCGGACGCCTGACGCCGGAAGCCTGCCGACGCGTCGGGCGTGATCGAGAAGACCGCGTGGCGCCGTGGGAAAAATACGTTCGCCACGCGGCAGCCGCGTCCCCTAAGCTCCAGGCAGCTCGGTTCAGCTCGATGCGGGCCGTTGAGTGAGCGTCAGCTCTTCTCAGAAACAGGAGGTGAGGATCGTGATGACTGTCATTGCGCTGGGCGCTGCCCAGATCCAGAAGTTCGTCTCTCCCACCCCTGTGGTCTCCGGCTGAACCTCCGGCGCCGTCCGCGTCTGCGAGCGCGTGCAGCCGAGGCCGCCCCGTGAAGGGCTTCCCTTGCCTCTCTCCTCCAGCTCTGCTTCTAGTTCGGCTTCTGCTTCCCTTTCTGCTTCTTCGGCTTCGTCGCATCCCCTCGTCCCGTACGGCTGGGACGCCGGGTGGGAGGCGGAGTTCGCTCCGTACGCCGAGCACGGTGTCCTCCCCGGCCGTGTCCTGCGGGTCGACCGCGGTCAGTGCGACGTCGTCACCCCGGTCGGCGTCCTGCGGGCCGACACCGAGTTCGTCGTCCCCCGTGACCCCATGAAGGTCGTGTGCACCGGGGACTGGGTCGCGGTCGACCCCGAGGACCGTGATCCGCGCTATGTGCGGACGCTGCTGCCGCGTCGCACCGCTTTCGTGCGGTCCACGTCGTCCAAGCGCTCCGAAGGCCAGGTGCTGGCCACCAACATCGACCACGTCGTCATCTGCGTGTCGCTCGCCGTCGAACTGGACCTCGGGCGGATCGAGCGGTTCCTCGCGCTGGCGATGTCCTGCTCCAGCGGCGAGGCCCTGCTGCATCGGCCGGCGCTCTCCGGACGAGCGGGCGCCCAGCCGATGGTGGTGCTGACCAAGGCCGACGTCGTGCCGGACCCGGTGGGACTGTCGTACCTGGTCCAGGACGTGCAGACCGCGGCGCCCGGCGTCGCGGTGCTGCCGGTCAGCGCCATGACCGGCGACGGGCTCGACACGCTCGCCGCCGCCGTCGGCGGCGGCGCCTCCGTGCTGCTCGGACAGTCCGGGGCCGGCAAGTCCACCCTCGTCAACGCGCTGCTCGGCGAGGACGTGATGGACGTTCAGGCCGCCCGGGACGTCGACGGCAAGGGCCGGCACACCACGACCACCCGCAACCTGTTCGCGCTGCCCGCGGGCGGCGTGCTGATCGACACGCCGGGGCTGCGCGGGGTCGGCCTCTGGGACGCGGAGAGCGGCGTCGGGCAGGTGTTCGTCGAGATCGAGGATCTGGCCGAGCGCTGCCGGTTCCATGACTGCGCCCACGACGGGGAGCCCGGCTGCGCGGTGCTCGCCGCCGTCGAGACGGGCGAGCTGTCCGAGCGGCGGCTCGTCAGCTATCGCAAGCTGATGCGCGAGAGCCAGTGGATCGCCGCTAAGACCGACGCGCGGCTGCGCGCGGAGAGACAGCGTGACTGGAAGCGCCGAGGCGCGGAGGGGCGGGCGGCGATGGAGGCGAAACGCGGACGGCAGCGGTAGCCCACAGCCGCCGGGGGCGGGACCGGCCCCGGGCGCGCCCCGCGCGGGCCCGGGTCCGGCCTCGGGGGTGGCCGGGCTTCGCCCTGCGCGCGTCCGGGTCCTGCCTCGGGGCGGGCGGGGACTCGTCCGGTTCGCGCCTGAGTCTTACCCCGGGGCGGGCCGGGCTTCGTCCTGCGCGCGTCCCGGTCCTGCCTCGGGGGCGGGTGGGGACTCGTCCGGTTCGCGTTCGGGTCTTGCCCTAGGGGTGGTCGGGCTTCGCCCTTCACGCGTCCCGGTCCTGCCTCGGGGGCGGGCGGGGCGCCAGCGGCAGCTCCTGCTCCGTGAGTTCCGTCAAGGTTCGACGGGTCGTCTGGTCGATCGCCTGGAGTGGGGGCGCTGGCCGCATTTTCCTGTTGCGCCGTTTCCCTCGGGCCCGCGCGGTGGACAATTGAGAGCATGAGTCAGCAGGGGGGAAGGCCCACCGGCCACGACGACGACTGGTGGGGACAGCTCTACGACGATTCCAGGGGGGACACCGGCCCCACGCCGGGGGCGGACTCCCTGGACGACCGTTTCGCCTCGGCGGCCGACGCGGTGGGGCGCTCAGCGGGTCCGGGCGGCACGCCGTCGCGGGATCCCTCGGGCGCGGACAGCGCGACCTCGCCGCGCGACGGCACGGCCGCCGCCGACGACCGGTTCTCGCCGGGCGACCGGAACCAGTCGTCGGGCGACCGAAACCAGCCGTCCGACGACTGGTTCCGGCCTCGTCGCGGGGAAATCCCGGATGTCCCCGTGCCGCGCACGGCCGGGCCGCCGCCTCCGGCCCCCGTGAGCCCGCCGCCCGAGGTCGGGCAGGCGCCGGGCGACCCGCAGGCGCCATGGCTCTCCGATCCGTCGCCGTACCCCGAACCTCACGAGCCGCCGTCGACACAGCCACACCCCGGCCCGCCGCGCCCCAGGGGCGAGGCGCCGTCGCAGGCAGCCGCGCGCTATGACGCGCCGCGCTACGACTCACCGCAGGCGCCGCCGCACGCACACTCGCCGCAAGCGCCGTCTCCCGCCGACCCGCCGCGCTACGCCCCGCCGGGGGCCGCGCCGCGCGTCGGCTCGTCGCCGGACTCGTCGCATATGGCGCCGCCGGGCTCGCCGCCTTACGACCCTCCGCCGGATGCCGCGGGCGACGCCTCGCCCGAGTCGCCTCATGCCGTCGGCGGCGAACCGTCCGGCCGTGACTGGTGGCAGGGCTCGCCGTCCGACACGGCGTCCGCGCCGCCCAGCCCCGACTGGTGGCAACGCCCGCCGTCGGGCCCCGCGCCCGCGCCTCCGTCTGCCGCGCCCGCGCCGCCTGCACCTGCGCTGCCTGCACCCGCTCCGCCCGCGTCGGCTCCGCCCGCGTCGGCTCCGCCCGCGTCGGCTCCGCCCGCGTCGGCTCCGCCCGCGTCGGCGTCCGGCCATGAGACCTCGGGGGCGTCCGGTCACGGGACCTCCGGGGCGTTCGGCCGCGGGACCCCGCAGGCGGAGGCGCCGCTGAGCCCGGGTACGGCCCGTCCCGTGAGCGGGGCCGAGTGGGGCGCCGCCGCTCCCACGCCTTCCGCGCCGCCGCGCGAGCCCCGGGCCGAAGAGGCCCGGGAGAGTGGGCTGTCCTGGCCGGACCAGCCTCCCCCCTCGGCCACGACCACGAGCCCAAGCCGTCCTCCGACGCCGCCTCCGGCTCCGGTGCCGCCTTCGGCACCGACTCCGCCTTCGGTCCCGGCCCCGCCTGCGAATCCGACGCCACCCTCAGTCCCGACGCCACCCTCAGTCCCGACTCCACCTTCGGTTCCGACCCCACCTTCGGTTCCGACCGCCCCTTCGGTTCCGACCCCACCTTCGGTTCCGACCGCCCCTTCGGTCCCGGCTCCACCTTCGGTTCCGACCGCCCCTTCGGTCCCGACCCCGCCCTCAGTCCCGACCCCGCCTTCGGCTCCAGCCGTGCCCTCCCTTCCGGCTCCGCCCTCCGTCCCGACCCCTTCAGTCCCGACCCCGCCCTCGGTGCCCACGCCTTCTGTGCCGTCTCCGCCTTCGTTGCCGACGCCTTCTGTGCCGTCCCCGCCCTCATTGCCCACCCCTTCTGTGCCGCCCCCACCTTCATTGCCGACGCTCTCTGTGCCGCCCCCGCCCTCTGTGCCGCCCCCGCCCTCTGTGCCGCCCCCGCCCTCTGTGCCGCCTCCGCCCTCTGTGCCGCCCCCGCCTCAGACCCCGGCCCCGCCGTCGGCGCCGAGCGCCCCCGAATCCCGGCGTTCGGAGCGGGCGCCGTCGCCGTATCCCGCCCCAGGGACCGGCCCGTCCCACCCGCACGACGAGCTGTCTTCGCCCCAGCCCCCGCCCTCGACCGATGCGCCCCCGCCCCCACCCCCCAACGACGCGTCCCCGCCCCCGAGTGACGCGCCGTCTCCGCCGGACCAAGCGCCGTCCGGTCCCACCGCACCGCACCCGGACCTACCACCATCCCCGCCCCCAACCGCGCCCCCAGGCCCTCCCGCCTCTCCCACGCCTCCGCCCCCTCCCCTGCCCGTCACCCCCCGCCCCGCCGTCGCCCACGTGGGCGACCGGCCGCCGACCTATGACGCCGAACCCACCGCGCTCCCGGCCGCCGATCCGGACGGGCTGGACGAGCTGGCGCCGGACACCGTGCTGGACGGGGCCCGGTACGGGGCCTGCACCCTGCGGGCGGTGTCCCTGCGCGGGGACTCGCCTCGCTACCGGGGCGAGCCGCGCCGGGACGCGCTGCTCACCGCCCGGTTCGGCGCCGGCGACCAGGCGCTGATCCTCGTGGCGATGGCGGCCGGCGCCCGTACCGCGCGGGACGCGCACCGCGCCGCGGCCGAGGTGTGCGGGTGGATCGCGCGCGCCGTCGGCCGCAGCCACACCCGGCTGGCCGAGGATCTGAGGGCCGGCCGGCGCGGCGAACTGAAGTCGGGCCTGCACCGGCTGACCGACCGCAGCCTCGGCAAGCTCCGCGCCCGCGCCGTCGAGCGGGGCGCCGCGCCGGAGGAGTACACCGCCACCCTGCGCTGCCTGCTCCTGCCCGCCGACCCCGACTGCCGTGCGCGGGTCTTCTTCGGGGCCGGTTCAGGGGGTCTGTTCCGGCTGCGGGACGGCGAGTGGCAGGACATCGAGCCGCAGGCGGACGACGGGCGGTCCGCCAGGCCCCGTACCTCCGGCACCCCGACCTCCGCACGGTCGGACTCCGCCGCGCTGTCCGCCCCCGCCGAGACCCCCGAGGGCGACCGGCTCACCATGGACCTCGGCGCCCCGGCGCCCGGCACGGGACCGCGCCGGCGCCCGCCCGGATCCGCGCAGGAGCCGCCCCGCGAACCGTTCCGGTTCCGCGCCTCCCTGGCCCGCCCGGGTGACGCGCTGCTGATGTGCACGGACGGCCTCGCCGAGCCCGTGCGCGGCGAGGCGGAGCTGCGGGCGCACCTCGCCCGGCGCTGGTCCGCGCCCGCGCCGCCGGGTCTCGCCGCGTTCCTGGCGGACGCCCAGGTGCGGGTCAAGGGGTACGCGGACGACCGTACGGCCGCCGTCGTTTGGGAGGCGTGAGCGCCCGGCCTGTGACTTCATGGACCCAGGGGATCCGCGGGGGGCCGCAGGGGACGCGCGGCAGCGCGCCGTCCGCAGGAGACCGAAGGGCATCCGAGCCATGGCCAAGCAGAACATCGCTGAACAGTTCGTCGACACCCTCGTCCGCGCCGGGGTCAGCCGCGTGTACGGCGTCGTCGGGGACAGCCTGAACCCCGTCACGGACGCGATCCGGCGCCACTCCCGCATCGACTGGATCGGCGTCCGCCATGAGGAGAGCGCCGCCTTCGCGGCCGGCGCCGAGGCCCAGATCACCGGGACGCTCGCCGCCTGCGCCGGCTCCTGCGGCCCCGGCAACCTGCACCTCGTCAACGGCCTGTACGACGCCCACCGCTCCATGGCCCCGGTGCTCGCCCTCGCCTCCCACATCCCCTCCAGCGAGATCGGCCTGGACTACTTCCAGGCGACCCATCCCGACCGGCTGTTCCAGGAGTGCAGCCACTACAGCGAGATGATCTCCAACCCCAAGCAGATGCCGCGGCTGCTGGACACCGCCATCCAGCACGCGGTCGGCCGCAGCGGTGTGAGCGTGGTGACGCTGCCCGGCGACGTCGCCGACGAGCCGGCCCCGGAGACGGCCGCCGAGACCGCCATCGTCACCTCCCGGCCCACCGTCCGGCCCAGCGACGTCGAGATCGACCGGCTGGTCGCGATGATCGACGAGGCCGAGAAGGTCACCCTGTTCTGCGGCAGCGGCACCGCGGGCGCGCACGACGAGGTGATCGAGTTCGCCGGGAAGATCAAGTCACCGATCGGCCACGCGCTGCGCGGCAAGGAATGGATCCAGTACGACAACCCCAACGACGTCGGGATGAGCGGTCTGCTCGGCTACGGCGCCGCCTACGAGGCCACCCACGAGTGCGACCTGCTGATCCTGCTGGGCACCGACTTCCCCTACAACGCGTTCCTGCCGGACGACGTGAAGATCGCCCAGGTCGACGTGCGGCCGGAGGTCATCGGCAGGCGCTCCAAACTCGACCTGGCCGTCTGGGGCGATGTGCGGGAGACGCTGCGCTGCCTCGTCCCCCGGGTCAAGGAGAAGACGAGCCGCCGTTTCCTGGACCGCATGCTCAAGAAGCACGCGGACGCGCTGGAGGGGGTCGTCAAGGCGTACACGCGGAAGGTCGACAAGCACGTCCCGATCCACCCCGAGTACGTGGCCGACGTGCTGGACGACATGGCGGACGACGACGCGGTGTTCACCGTCGACACCGGCATGTGCAACGTGTGGGCCGCGCGCTACCTCTCGCCCAACGGCCGGCGCCGCATCATCGGCTCGTTCTCCCACGGCTCGATGGCCAACGCCATGCCCATGGCGATCGGCGCGCAGTTCCCCGACCTGAACCGGCAGGTGATCTCGATGTCCGGGGACGGCGGATTCACCATGCTGATGGGGGACTTCCTCACCCTGGTCCAGCACAGTCTTCCGGTCAAGGTCGTGCTGTTCAACAACTCCTCGCTCAACATGGTCAAGTTGGAGATGATGGTCGCCGGGCTGCCCTCCTACGGCACCGCGAACAAGAACCCCGACTTCGCCGCCGTCGCCCGCGCCTGCGGCGCCTTCGGCGTCCGGGTGGAGAAGCCCAAGGAGCTGGCCGGGGCGCTGAAGGAGGCGTTCCAGCACCGCGGCCCGGCCCTCGTGGACGTCGTCACCGACCCCAACGCCCTGTCCATCCCGCCGAAGATCAGCGCCGAGATGGTCTCCGGCTTCGCCTTGTCGGCCTCCAAGATGGTGCTGGAGGGGGGAGTGGGCCGGATGCTCCAGATGGCCCGCTCCAACCTGCGCAACGTGCCCCGGCCCTGACCGCGTCGACGGCGAGCACGACCGCGAGCACGGCCGCGAGCACGGGCGGCGGCCGCTGGGCTCGGCTCAGTTCGGTCGGCGGCGGCTCGGCCACGGGCGGAACGGGGGCGCTGCCGCGGGCGGAAAACGTCGCACTTCAGCCAAGTTCGCGGCGCCCGCCGGGCGTCCCGTCACCGCGGGAACTGGCCGGATCGCGCGCGTCGTACCGCGAAGATGCCGCCCTCCGGCACGCGGGGCGCCCTCTCGTGCGCCCGCCGGAGCGCCGATCGGGTGGCCGAACACCGGGGGGCCGACGAGCCGGAAGGACTGGCCGGCGCCCCGTATGGGCATGGATCCCGCGAACGTGTTCGAGCTGGAGGGAAACCGACATCGGCACGCGGGCGGGGGAGATGGAGAGTTCGGTACGGGAGGGCGGCCCCAGGACGGGCCGCGCCGCCACGACACGGATGGTGGAGGAAGAGACCGACGGCGCGGCGGATCCGATGCCCCCGCCCCAACTCAGACGCCGGTTGGGCCGCGCGGACTTACGAGCGGTGCCCGAGGCCCGCCGGGCGCTGCGCGAACTGCTGCGCCACTGGGGGCGCTCGGGCGCCTCGGACGTGGCGGAACTGCTGACCAGCGAACTGGTCACCAACGCGCTCCTGCACACCGACGACGACGCGATCCTCACGGCCGTCGTGTCGCCGCGCGCCCTGCGCGTGGAGGTACGGGACTTCATGGCGCGACGGCCCCGGCCCCGGTGCCCGGACGCCGACCAGGACACCAACGGGCGCGGGCTCGTTCTCGTGGACTCCCTCGCGGACGCCTGGGGCGTCTGCCCGCACGGGGTCGGCAAGTCCGTGTGGTTCGAACTGCGGGCCGAGGCCGCCTGACCGCACGCGCGACGTCCAAGGGGGAGGGGCGCGGCCGAAACGGCCGCGCCCCTCCCCGCGTCACGGGACCAGTCCGGCCCGCCCTTCCCGCCCGGACCTAACCGAACTGCTGCTCAAGGTCCTTGAGCTTGCGCTCCAGCGAGTCCAGCCGCGGCAGCGCCATGGTGTCGTCCTCCGTGGTGAGGTCGACGGTGATGGGGTCAGCGCTCTTGCGGACGGGCTGAAGCGAGGGACGCGCGCGCACCGGCTCCGACGCCGCTATGGCAGGCTCCGCGCCGACCTGGGACGAACCGCGCTCCAAGGCCTGCGCCTCGCCCGTCCGGCCGCCGCGGCCGGCGAAACCGCGGTGGCCCCGGCTGATCGCCTTGAGCTGGGCGCGCTCCACCCGGTCGTGCTCGCGGCGCAGCCGCCGCTGGTCCTCCTTCTGCCGCTTGTCGTCGCGCACCTCCTCGACCGCCTCGTCCAGGCTGCGCACGCCCTCCAGCAGCATCAGCGACCACGCGCGGTACGTCTCGCGGGGCGCCCGCAGCCAGCGGACGATGCGGATCTGCGGCAGCGGACGCGGCACCAGGCCCTGCTCGCGCAGCGCGGCCCTGCGGGTCTGCTTCAGCGCGCGGTCGAAGAGCACCGCCGCCGACAGGGACATCCCGGCGAAGAACTGCGGCGCGCCCGCGTGGGCCATGCCCCGCGGCGCGTGCACCCAGTTGAACCAGGCCGCCGCGGCGGCGAACATCCACACCAGCAGCCGCGAGCCGAGGGCCGCGTCACCGTGGCTGGCCTCGCGCACCGCGAGCACGGAGCAGAACATCGCCGCGCCGTCCAGGCCGAACGGCACCAGGTACTGCCAGCCGCCGGTCAGGCCGAGGTTCTGCTCGCCGAAGCCGACCAGGCCGTGGAAGGAGAGGGCGGCGGCCACCGCCGCGCAGCAGAACAGCAGGACGTAGGAGGCGCTGCCGTAGACGGCCTCCTTGCGCCTGCGGCGCTCCTCGCTGCGCTCCCACGAGTCGTCGGCGCTCGTGCTCCCGCCCGACCGCTTGCCGCGGGCGAGCACCGCGACCGCCGCCAGCACGCCCAGGAGCAGCACGGCGCCCGGAAGCAGCCAGTTCAGCGATATGTCGGTCAGTCTCATCTGGGGTCCCTTGCGTGGGGATAGGGCGTGACGCCCGCCATAGTGGCCCAATTCCGCCAGCCCTCAGAGGGTTTCGGGGCAAGAGGCCGCCAAGGAGGTGCAAGAGGGTGCCCGCAGACGGCAATCTGCTCGAACTGCCGCTTGAGGGGCGAGAGTTGAGTTCGATTAAGACTACCCGCACCAGTGGGGCCGCGGAAAGCTCGTGGGGCGGGTGAGCATTCGGTGAATCGCCCGCCCCGGCAAGGCCGTTCGCAGGCGTCCGCGAGAGGACGATCTTACGGGACGCGGGGCGGCGCTCCGGCCGCGCGGCGGGGTACGAGCAGGCTCACGCTGCGGCCGCGGCGCCCGCGGCGGCCGGTTCGGCGATCCGGGCCGCCGCGCAGGTGCGCGGGCAGGTGGCGCAGGTGTCCTCCGGGCGCACCGTGTAGAACATGCAGCAGCTCACCCGGTCCCGGACGGACGGCGCCTCCGCTTGCGCTCCGATCGGCTCGCGGAAGGCGGCCGAGCCGACGTAGGGCCGGGTGGTCCCGGGGAACAGCAGCTCCAGCTCGCGCACCGCGCGCGGCCCCTCGCCGAGCAGATGCGCGACGTACGACAGGCCCTCCACGACCTCGTCGGTGGCCATGCCCCACAGGGCCCGGCCGCGCCGCCGCATGCGCGGGCCGAAGCCCGCGAGCAACGGCGCCAGGTGCTCGGCGACGGCCTCCCGCAGCTCGGCGCGCAGCGCCTCCTCGTCGCGCACCAGGCGGGCGCCGGGCAGCGCGGACGCCGGATCGCCCGGCAGGCAGACGAAGGAGACCGGCCGGACGGCCATGCGCCCGGACGCGCGGTCGTAGGCGACGTGCGTGACGGGCAGGCGGGGAACCCTGCGGTGCAGGAACCACGGCACGGTGAACAGCAGACAGGCGGGCCAGGCGTAGCGGTGCAGGCCGAAGCTCGCCACCACGTCCGGGCGGGCGCGGGTCCCGTAGTCCCGCAGCACCTGCGCGTCGTCCCAGGCCAGGAAGGCGTCCAGGCCGGGGCCCGCCTCGGCGAGGGCGGCCGCCGCGACCCACCCGCCGCCGCGCGGGGCTCGCTCTCCGGGGGCCAGCTCCGTGACGGTCACGCCCGGGAAGACCTCGGAGAGGCGGGCGTAGGCGTCCGCTACGGCCGAGGGGAGCACAGGCATGCCGGACCACCGTTTCGCGCTGGACTGACGGTTCATTGAAGGTAAGCCTTACCTTACCGGTCGGTGCCGGGAGGTCAGCCCCGGGGACGATTGCGCTTAGGCTGCTTGACGGACGGGCGACAACCCGGCGTAATGACCCCAAGACGACCACAAGCGCCCACCCGCCGAATGAGGACCGTGATGCAGCGCGCGCAGGACTTCGCCGCGGCCGCCCGCGCCGGATCTCCGCAGCCCGGAACGGGCGGGGAGGCGGCGCGGCTGCCCCGCCAGCCGCAGGCCGCAGACATGCGGCGGCGGGAGTGGGACGCACCGGCCCTCGGCGCACCGTCCCCCGGCACACAGGCCCTCGGCGCACCGTCCTCCGGCGCACCGGCTGCGGGCGTACCGGCCGCGGGCGCACCGGCCGCGGGCGTGCTGGGCGCGGGCGGATCCGAGGCGGGCGCGCTGGGCGCGGATGCGTCACGGATGGGCGTGGCGGGTAGGGGCGCGGCGGGTAGGGGCGTGGCGCGTACGGGCGCGACGGGTGCGGGTGTGGCGGGGGCGGAGGGCGTCCGGGGCGAGCACACGCACGGGGAGCGGACCGGTCCGCTGCCTCCGCTAGCCTCCTCAGCCCGACCGGCTTCCTCAGCCCGGCCGGCTTCCTCGGCCCGACCGGCTCCTTCAGTCCAGCCAGCCTCCTCAGCTCGACTGGCTTCCTCAGTCCAGCCAGCCTCCTCAGCCCGAGCGGCTTCTTCGGTCCAGCCAGCCTCCTCAGCCCGACCGGCCTCCTCAGTCCAGCCAGTCTCCTCAGCCCCGCCGGTCCCGGCAGCCCCGGTGGCCGCTTCCGCCTCGCCGGTCCCGACAGCCCCGGTGACCGCTTCCGCCCCGCCGGTCCCGGCCGCCCCGGTGGCCGCTTCCGCCTCGCAGGCGCCGCCCGGTGCGGCTGCGCGCGCGGTGGTGCGGCGCTCCTCCGTGCGCGGCCAGATCCTCGACGCGTTGCGCGCCGCGCTGGCGAACGGCGAACTGCGGCCCGGCGAGGTCTACTCCGCGCCCGCGCTCGGGGAGCGGTTCGGGGTGTCCGCCACCCCGGTGCGCGAGGCGATGCAGCAGCTCACGCTGGAGAGCGCCGTCGAGGTCGTGCCCAACCGCGGCTTCCGGGTCCTCCAGCGCGGCGCGCGCGAACTCGCCGAGCTGGCCGAGGTGCGGGCGCTGATCGAAGTCCCGGTGCTGCTGCGGCTTGCCGACACGGTGCCCGTCGAACGCTGGTCCGCGCTGCGCCCGTTGGCCGAGGCCACCGTGCGGGTCGCGTCCTCCGGGAGCCGGGCCGGGTACGCCGAGTCGGACCGCGCCTTCCACCACGCGATGCTCTCCCTGTCCGGCAACGAGCAGTTGGTGCGGATCGCCGGCGACCTGCACCGCCGCTCCCAGTGGCCGCCCCTCGGCGTCGCCGGCCGCGCACCGCGCGCGGGCCTCCTCTCGGACGCCGCCGACCACATGGCGCTGCTCGACGCGTTCATCGCCCGCGACACGGACCGCCTCCAGGTGCTGGTACAACGCCACTTCGACCCTACGGGCTGACCCGCCCGGGGACCCCCGCCGCCCGCGACGGCCCCCCCCGGTGGCAGGCCCCCGAGCCGCGCCGCCCACCGTGCGCCGCACAGCACACCTCGCCCTGCCCGCCCGGGGCGCCAGCCGCAACCGCCCCGGCCGACAGGCCCCCGCGTCGCGCCGCCCCCACCGCGCGTCCAACCGCATAACGCCCCGCACCGCGCACTCCACGCCCCCCGGCCCGCCGTTCGCGGCACGCGCCGCGAACCCCGGGCCGGGAATCACGCCGTCGCCGCGTCCGTCGTCGGCGGGGACAACTGGCGGGCCAGCCAGGTCGGTACGCCGCCCAGCAGTTTCAGCAGGCGGCGGGCCTCCTCGCGCAGGCGGGACGCCTCCGGGTCCGTCTCCGTCTCGGCCAGGGACACCAGGGCCGGCGCCGTGCCGACGAGGTAGCCGAGTTCCTCCCGGATCCGCAGGGACTCCGCGAAACCGTGCCGTGCCTCGGCCAACTCCTTCTCCCGCAGGGCGAGTCCGGCCAGGTGGCGCCAGGTGGAGGAGAGCAGCAGCGGGTCGGCGCAGGCGGTCGCGCCCGCGTGGGCGCGGCGGTAGGCGGCGCGGGCGGCCTGCGGCGAGCCGGTCAGGTTCTCGGCGATCAGCCCGCGCCGGAAGTCCAGCAGGGCCCGCACCGGCGCCCCCGGCGGGATCAGCGCCGCCGCCCGCCCCAGCGCGGAGCGCGCCTCGTCCGCCCGGTCGCGCACGGCGTGCAGCGTGGCCGAGTACGCGAGGTACCCGCGCTCGCACGCGGCGGCGCCGCGCTCCTCGTCGGTGTGGGCCAGCGCCTCGGCCGTGCGCAGCGCGTCCTCGGCCTCCTCCCAGCCCGCCTCGGTGTACAGGCAGCGTTCCACCAGCAGCGCGGCCCGCTGGAGCGCGGCGGGTGCGGTGGCCGCCGGCAGCAGGGCCGCCGCGTCGGCCCAGCACGCGCGCGAGCGCAGCCGCCATACCGCGGTCTGGAGTGGATCGTCACCTGCGGTCGTCCCGTTACCAGACATGGCGGTATGCGCCACGTTGTCCTCCCCGAGCACGCCGTCGAGCCTTGAGTGGTGGCGGCATCTCAGCACGAATCCCGTGGCCTGGCCAAGAGGGTGGGTGAAAGAATTCACAAAGTGTCGCACGGGCGGCGGCGCCCGGCCCCCTCCGCTCTCACCCGTTCTGACCTCAGCTCATGCGCAACGCCAGGAAGAAGTCCAGCTTGTCTTCCAGGCGTGAAAGATCCCGCCCCGTCAACTGCTCGATGCGCCCCACCCGGTAGCGCAACGTGTTGACGTGCAGGTGCAGCCGGGTGGCGCAGCGCGTCCAGGAGCCGTCGCAGTCGAGGAACGCCTCCAGGGTGGGGATCAGCTCGGCGCGGTGCCGCCGGTCGTACTCCCGCAGCGGGTCCAGCAGCCGCGCGGTGAAGGCGCGGCGCACGTCGTCCGGCACGAAGGGGAGCAGCAGGACATGCGACGCCAGCTCCTGGTGGCCGGCCGCGCACACGCTGCCCGGTCGGGCCGCCGCGACCCGCCGGGCGTGCCGCGCCTCCTCCAGGGCGCCGCGCAGCCCCTCCGCGGAGTGCACGGCCGCGCTGACGCCGAGGGTGAGCCGCCCGTCCTCGCCCAGACCGGCGGCCAGCGGGTCCCGGACGGCCGCCAGGAGCGCGTCGGCGAGTATTCCGGACTGCGAGGCCAGGGCCCCGGCCTGCGAAGCGAGCGCCCCGGACTGCGAGGCGAGGATCCCGGACCGCGCGTCCTCGTGGCCGCCGGCGACGGCGGGAAGCGGCACCAGCGCGATCGCCTCGCCGCCCGCATGGGCGACGGCGATGCGGTCGGAGGGCCCGGGACCCGTGCTGAGCGGGTCCACCAGGATCTCCTCCAGGAGCGACTGGGCGACCAGACCGGGGCCGTACCGCCCGCCGTCCCCCTCGTTCCGCGCTTCCCGCTCGTCCCGCGTCTGTCGTTCCGCCCGGTCTGCCCGGTCTTCCCGTCCTGCGCGGTCCGCCCGTTCCTCCCGGTCCAGCCCGCCGTCCCGGTCCTCCCACTCGACGCGGGCCACGACCACCTGCCAGTGCGGCGCGACGCCCACCCCCGGGAGCAGCACGGGAGCGGCGACCCTCAGACGCGCCGCGACCTCGGCGGGCGGCGCCCCCGTCTGCACCAGCTCCAGCACCTCCTGAGCGAGGCGGCGGCGCACGGTGCGGGCGGCGTCCCGCCGGTCCCGCTCGACCGCGATGAGCTGCGTGACGCCGTGCAGCAGATCCAGCCGCTCCTCCGGCCAGTCGCCCGCGTCCGTCTCGACCGCCAGCAGCCAGTCCGACAGCACCGCCTCGCGCGGGTCCGGCGCAGCCTGCGGGGCGCGCTCCGCCGCGCCGAGGCCCGAGCGGTGCGTACCGCCGCGGACGGGGAACAGCGAGTACGTCGTGCCGTCCAGCTCGACCCGGTGCGGACCGCGCCGCCCGCTCCGGGCGGCCGCCAGGTGCTCGGCCACGAGGCGGACGCACAGGTCCGCGGGCAGCGCCGGACCGCCGACCTTCGGCCCTGCGATCAGCCGTCCGGCCGGGGACAGCAGCCAGGCCCGCAGGTCCAGGTCGGAGCCGAGCAGGTCGAGGACCACGTCCGGGCCGCCGCCGGCCGGTCCGGAGGTCATCATCCGGCGGTGCCGGTCCACCACGGCCGCCAGATCGCCGGCCCGCTCGCCCGAGACCTGCCGCACCACGTGCTCGGTGACGGTCGCGAACGCCACCGACTCGTTGACCGCGAACAGCGGCAGCCGGTGCCGGGCGCAGGCCAGGACGAGATCCTCGGGCACGTCGCCCAGCTCGGCCTCTCCGGCGGCGAGCGCGGCGACGCCCGCCCGCACCAGGATGCGCACGAACGGCTCGGAGTCGGCGGCGTCCCGGCGCCAGGCCAGACCCGTCAGCACCAGCTCGCCGCCGGACAGGTAGCGGCTGGGATCGCGCAGGTCGGTGGTCATCACGCCGCGGACGGCGCGGTCCAGCTCCTGCTCGCCGCCGAGCAGTTTCAGGCCCAGCGCATCGGTGTCCAGCAGTGCGCGCAGCCGCATGTCTCGTCGCCGCCGTTCTGTGTCTCGAAAACCTCGAAAACTACGATGGAAAGGTCGGCCGGAGCCGGTCGCAGGCGCCTCCGCCCCGCGGATCGGCCCGCCCGCCGGGCGGACGGACCGCTTCCGCCGTCGGCGCGCCCGCCGTCTCCGGAGAGACCGGAGCTGGGACCCTGGGACCCGGAGGAACCGCAGGCGCCGCGCGGACCGTCAAAAGACCCACAGGCGCCAGGCGCCAGGCACCGGACGCAGGCGCCGGACGCCGGAGAGCCCGAGAAAACCCGCGGACCCAGAGACACCAGAGCACCCAGAGGAACCCGAGAAGAGAACCGACCACCTTCCTTCATATGAATCTACAAGATGGGTGCCGTGGCCAGCCAAACCCTTCGTGGTTTCGGTGACTGACCCCGCTGGAGCAGTGGCGGTGTACTGGTTTCATTTCGCGTGCACACCACAGGTACGAGCCTGGCCCGCCGCACACGGATCGGCTCGGTCCGGACGGTCCACGAGACGAGGAAGAGAGCCGGCCATGGACTTCCTTCGCCCCGCCACCTGGGAGGAGGCGCTCGCCGCGAAGGCCGAGCACCCCACCGCGGTGCCGATCGCGGGCGGCACCGACGTGATGGTGGAGATCAACTTCGACCACCGCAGGCCCGATTGCCTGCTCGACCTCAACCGCGTCCGCGAGCTGGAGGAATGGGAGGTCGGCGAGGAGAGCGTGCGGCTGGGCGCCTCGGTGCCCTACGCCAGGATCATGGACTGCCTGCGCGCCGAGCTGCCGGGCCTCGCGCTCGCCTCGCACACGGTGGCCTCCCCGCAGATCCGCAACCGCGGCGGCGTCGGCGGCAACCTCGGCACCGCCTCCCCGGCCGGAGACGCCCACCCGGCCCTGCTCGCCGCGGGCGCGGAGGTGGAGGCCGTGTCCGTGCGCGGCGCCCGGCTCATCCCCATCGACGCGTTCTACACCGGCGTCAAGCGCAACGCGCTCGCCCCGGACGAGCTGATCCGCGCCGTGCACGTGAAGAAGGCGGACGGCCCGCAGCAGTACGCCAAGGTCGGCACCCGCAACGCCATGGTGATCGCGGTGTGCGCCTTCGGCCTCGCCCTGCACCCCCGCACGCGCACCGTGCGCACCGGCATCGGCTCGGCCGCACCCACCCCCGTACGCGCCCAGACCGCCGAGGAGTTCCTGAACGCGGCCCTGGAGGAGGGCGGCTTCTGGGACAACGGCAAGACCGTCACCCCCTCCGTCGCCCGGGAGTTCGCCGACCTGTGCGCCGCGGCCTGCAACCCGATCGACGACGTCCGGGGCACCGCGCACTACCGCCGGCACGCGATCGGCGTGCTGGCCCGCCGGACGCTGACCTGGACCTGGGAGTCGTACCGCGACGCCCGCCGCACCGGGAAGGGAGCCGCGTGATGCGCGTCCGCTTCACCGTCAACGGACGGCCGCAGGAGGCCGACGACGTCTGGGAGGGCGAGTCGCTGCTCTACGTGTTGCGCGAGCGCCTCGGCCTGCCCGGCTCCAAGAACGCCTGCGAGCAGGGCGAGTGCGGCTCGTGCACCGTGCGCCTGGACGGGGCGCCGGTGTGCTCCTGCCTGGTCGCCGCCGGTCAGGCGGAGGGCCGCGACGTCGTCACCGTCGAGGGGCTCGCGGACTTCGCCCGGCAGCGCGCGCAGGGCGCCGCCGCCGGGAGCGGCGCCTCGCTCGACGAGGCCGGGGGCTGGCGGGCGCATGGCCCGCAGAGCGGGAGCGCCGACTCGTTCACCGGCGAGGGCGCCCGGCTCTCCCCGATCCAGCAGGCGTTCATCGACGCCGGGGCCGTCCAGTGCGGCTTCTGCACCCCCGGCCTGCTGATCGCCGCCGACGAGATGCTGGAGCGCACCCCGAACCCGAGCGACGCCGACATCCGCGAGGCGCTGTCGGGCAACCTGTGCCGCTGCACGGGCTACGAGAAGATCATGGACGCGGTCCGCCTGGCCGCCGCCCGCCAGTCCGAGGGGGCCCGACCATGACCACGGCCAACGGCGCACCCACCAAGATCACCCAGGGCGCGCAGACCCGCGGCGGCATCGGCGAGTCCACGCTCCGCCCGGACGGCACGCTCAAGGTCACCGGAGAGTTCGCGTACTCCTCGGACATGTGGCACGAGGACATGCTCTGGGGCCAGATCCTGCGCTCCCCGGTCGCGCACGCCGAGATCGTCTCGATCGACGTCTCGCAGGCGCTGGCCCTGCCGGGCGTGTACGCCGTCATGACCTACGACGACCTGCCGACGGACGTCCGGACCTACGGCCTGGAGATCCAGGACACGCCCGTCCTCGCGCACGGCCGGGTCCGCCACCACGGCGAGCCCGTCGCCGTCGTCGCCGCCGACCACCCCGAGACCGCCCGCCGCGCCGCCGCCAAGATCCACGTGGAGTACCGGGAGCTGCCGGTCGTCACCGACGAGGCGTCCGCCACCGCGCCGGACGCCGTCCTGATCCACGAGGGCCGCGCCGACCACCACGCCGGGCACGTCCCGCACCCGAACATCGTGCACCGCCAGCCGATCGTCCGCGGCGACGCCGGACAGGCCGCGCGGCGGGCCGACTTCGTCGTCCGGGGCGAGTACGTCTTCGGCATGCAGGACCAGGCGTTCCTCGGCCCCGAGTCCGGCCTCGCCGTGCCCGAGGAGGACGGCGGCGTCCACCTCTACATCGCCACCCAGTGGCTGCACAGCGACCTGCGGCAGATCGCGCCCGTGCTCGGCCTGCCCGAGGACAAGGTCCGCATGACCCTGTCCGGCGTCGGCGGCGCCTTCGGCGGCCGCGAGGACCTGTCCATGCAGATCCACGCCTGCCTGCTGGCGCTGCGCACCGGCAAGCCCGTCAAGATGGTCTACAACCGGTTCGAGTCCTTCTTCGGCCACGTCCACCGCCACCCGGCCCGGCTGACCTACGAGCACGGCGCGACCAGGGACGGCAAGCTCACCCACGTCAAGTGCCGCATCGTGCTGGACGGCGGCGCCTACGCCTCCTCCTCCCCGGCCGTGGTCGGCAACGCCTCCTCGCTGAGCATCGGCCCCTACGCGGTCGACGACGTCGACGTCGAGGCGCTCGCGCTCTACACCAACAACCCGCCCTGCGGGGCGATGCGCGGCTTCGGCGCGGTCCAGGCGTGCTTCGCCTACGAGGCCCAGATGGACAGGCTGGCCGACGCCGTCGGCCTGGACCGGGTGGAGTTCCGGCAGCTCAACGCCATGTCCCAGGGCACGCTCATGCCCACCGGGCAGCCCGTCGACTCCCCGGCCCCGGTCGCCGAACTCCTGCGCCGGGTCAAGGCGATGCCGCTTCCGCCCGAGCGCCAGTGGGAGTCCAGCGAGGGCGCCGACGTGCGGCAGCTCCCCGGCGGCCTGTCCAACGCCACGCACGGCGAGGGCGTCGTCCGCGGGATCGGCTACGCGGTCGGCATCAAGAACGTCGGCTTCTCCGAGGGCTTCGACGACTACTCCACCGCCAGGGTCCGGGTGGAGGCGGTGGCCGGCGTGCCCGTCGCCACCGTGCACACGGCCATGGCGGAGGTCGGCCAGGGCGGCGTCACCGTGCACGCGCAGATCGCCCGCACCGAACTGGGCGTCGCCCAGGTCGCCATCCACCCGGCCGACACCCAGGTGGGCTCGGCCGGTTCGACCTCCGCGTCCCGGCAGACCTACGTCACCGGCGGCGCCGTCAGGAACGCCTGCCGACTCGTCCGCGAACGGGTCCTCGAGATCGGCCGGCGCAAGCTCGGCGCCTCCCACCCGGCCTGGGCCGCCGCCGAACTCCTGCTGGAGGACGGCAAGGTGGTCACCGACGGCGGCGAGGCGCTCGCCGATCTGGCGGACGTGCTGGAGGACGAGGCCGTGGAGATCGAGGCGCCCTGGCGCCACCGGCCCACCGAGCCCTTCGACCGGCGCACCGGACAGGGCAACGGCCACGTCCAGTACTCCTTCGCCGCGCACCGCGCCGTCGTCGAGGTCGACACCGAACTCGGCCTGGTGAAGGTGATCGAGCTGGCCTGCGCCCAGGACGTCGGCAAGGCGCTCAACCCGCTGTCCGTGACCGGCCAGATCCAGGGCGGCACCGTCCAGGGCCTGGGCGTCGCGGTCATGGAGGAGATCGTCGTCGACCCGGTGACGGCGAAGGTGCGCAACCCCTCCTTCACCGACTACCTCATCCCCACCATCCTCGACACGCCGACGATCCCCGTCGACGTGCTCGAACTCGCCGACAGCCACGCCCCGTACGGGCTGCGCGGCGTCGGCGAGGCGCCCACCCTGTCGTCCACCCCGGCCGTCCTCGCGGCGATCCGGGACGCGACCGGACTGGAGCTGGCCCGCACGCCCGTCCGCCCGGAGCACCTCACCGGCACGGCGTGAGCGCCGCTCTGGGCAACCCCGCCCGACGGGACGCCCGAGCGGGGCTCACGCCCTGCGCAGCAGCTTGTTGACGGCCCGTCCGTACGCCTCGCGCGCCGTGCGCTCCAGCACCGGATCGCACACGGACGGCAGGAGGCGGACCCGCAGTTCCTCAAGCCATCGCACGTGCGTGCGGCCCCCCGGGCCCGGCCGGACCTCGATCACGGCCCAGCCGAGCATCACCCGGCCCCGCTTCTCCAGCCGGCACCGGCCCGGCTCGCCGCCGACCGGCGGACGCCACTCGGTGACCTCCATGGGGTCGTCGAAGCCCAGCGGGCCGAGCGCGGTCCGGGCGGTGAACCGGGTGCCCACCCGGGTCGGCCCCGGCGTGTCCATTCTGATCCCGGTCAGCGGGGCCACGTCGGCGTGCCGGGGCCAGTCCGTGAGCCGCCGCCAGACCTCGTCGAGGGGGAGCGGCGCCGTACGTTCGATGAGGAAGTCGACCACAGGAAGATCGTAGGCAACCGGCGGGCCGGAGCGGCGCGTCCCCTCGCGGCTCACCCGCATGGCCCCACCCGGCCGCGCCGACGTCACCCCGACGGCCGCACCCCGGCCGCGCCGACCCCCGCCCCGCCCTCCCCGGCGCCGCCGGAACGGACCCCGGAGCGCACGGCCCAGAAGAACACGGCGAGGGCCAGCACGCCGACGGCGACCGAGTCGTACGGGGCCGGGAGCAGGGCGCTGCCCCCGAACGTGCCGAGCCGGGACAGCGCGGTCAGGGCGGCGAGGTAGACGACCAGCCAGAGGCCGTCCCGCACCTCCGCCGTCAGACCGCGCGCCGTCCCGGGGGCCCGGTGGGCGTCCGGCCGTCGCTGGACGAAGAAGACCAGCAGTCCGCAGAGCACCAGCGGCAGCGCGAGGCGCAGGTCGTGCCACCCGGACCAGTAGACGAACTCGCCGGCCACGACGAAGCTGAGCGGCGCGATCCACCGCAGTCCGGGCGCCCACCCGGCGGTCCCGCCGTCCCGGGACCGGAACACCGCGACCGCGACCGCCGAACTGGCGTAGATCAGCAGGTACATGTCCCCCATCACGCTCACGATGCTCTGCCAGCCGCCGAGCGGGAGCAGGAACACCAGGATCACCGCGAGGTTCACCGCCAGCGCCCGGCGCGGGACGCCGAACCGTTCGTCCACCTTCATGAGGTACCGCGGGAACAGGCCGTTCTTGGCGAGCGCGTAGGTGTGCCGGGCGTCCAGCGCGACGCCGACGTAGGCGGAGCCGCCGGGGGACACCACCGCGTCCGCGTAGAGCAGGCTGGAGAGCCAGTGGAGGTTCAGGACGAGGGCGAGCTGGCCGAACGGAGAGTCGAAGGAGACGCCCCGCCACCCGTGCCCGAGCAGGCGCTCGGGCACGGTGAACAGGAACGCCGTCTGTAGAGCCAGGTACATGGCCACGGCCAGGGCGATGCCGCCGAGGACCGCGACCGGGACGGTGCGGCGAGGGCTGCGGGTCTCGCCGGAGAAGTCCAGCGCCGCCTGGAAGCCGTTGACGGAGTAGACGATGCCGCCGCCGGCCAGGGCGCTCAGGCAGGCCGCGTAGCCGTACGGGGCGAAGCCGCCGTGGCCGGTCAGCCGGCCCGTGTGCCAGCCCGAGGCGATCAGGGCCGCCACGGTGAGCAACGGCACGATGACCTTGAACACCGAGATGAGGGTGTTGAGCCGGGCGAACCACCGCACGGCGAACCAGTTGAACGCGGTCAGGACCGTGCTCAGCGCGGCCGCCGCCGCCAGCCCGGAGGCGGTGAGGGTCCCGCCGTGGTAGAGCCCCGGCAGGTAGTGGGCGGCGTACTGCATGATGGCGCTGATCTCGGCCGCGGTGCCCCCCACGGACAGCAGCGTCGACCAGCCGATGAGCGTGCCGACGAGCCGGCCGCTGGCGAACAGCGGCCACCGCACCGTCGCGCCGCCCTCCGGACGCGACGCGCCCAGCTCGATCATCACCAGGGCGATCAGCCCGCACAGCAGCCCGGCGCCGACCCAGGACAGCAGGGAGGCGGGACCGGCGGTCTGGGCCGCGTACATGGCCGCGAACAGCCAGCCGGAGCCCACGATGTTGGAGAAGCCGATGCCGGTCAGCTCCCAGAAGCCCAGCTCGCGCCGCAGACGGCGCTCCTGCGCCCGCGCGTCCGGGGCTCCGGCGTCCCCGTCGTCCGGCACTGCTCGGTCACCAGCCACGAAAAGCGCTCTCTCCTGTGCTCCGACTGTGCTTCGACGGATCCGCGACGCGTCCGGCTCTCCGCGGGCGCGGGCGCGAGCGCGGGCGCCCGGCCGGTCCGTGCTCCGCGCCCGGCGCCCCGGTCGTGGAGCGTACCCAGCGCACGGCGCCATACGGTCGCGGCACACGCTGCCCACGCACCCGCTACGGCCGGTACACGCTCCCTGCGCACCCGCCAGGGTCGGCACACGCTCCCCGCGCACCCGCTACGGCCGGTACACCTCTCCGGGCTCGGCCTTCCCGGGCGCCAGCAGTTGAGGCACCGTCACGAAGACGTAGCCGCGCTCCTTCAGCGCGTCGACGATGCCGGGCACGGCGGGCACCGTGCCCGGGTAGAGGTCGTGCAGCAGGATGATCCCGTCCCGGGACGCCTGGTCCAGGACGCGCCGGGTGATGAGCGCGGAGTCGCTCGTGGCGTAGTCCTTGGCGGTCACGCTCCACAGCACCTCGGCCAGGCCCTCCTCCTTGGCCGCCTTGCGCACCCTGTCGTCCGTGCGGCCCTGGGGCGGCCGCATCAGCGTCGGCCGGCGCCCGGTCAGCCGTTCTATCGCCTCGTCAGGACGCCGCAGTTCGTCGCGTATCGCGTCCTCGGACAGCCGGGTCAGGATCTTGTGGTCCCAGGTGTGGCTGCCCACCTCGTGGCCCTCGGCCGCCATGCGCTCGACCAGCTCCGGATACCTCTCGATGTGCCGCGCGCCGAGCAGGAAGAAGGTCGCCCGGACCCCTTTGCCGCGAAGCACGTCGAGCAGGGCCGCGGTGTGCTCGCTCGGGCCCGCGTCGAAGGTCAGCGCGATGCACTTGGCCTGACGGCAGTCGACCGGGCCGAACCGGGCCGCCGCGCCGACCGCCTGGGCGCGCGCGGCGCTCGGGGCGGTGCCGTCCCGCTGGCAGCCGCTCAGCGTCAGCGCCAGGCAGGCGGCGGCCGCCACAGCGGCGATCCGCCGCACCCCGGTCCCCGGCCGTGTCGTCTTCTCGGTCGCAGAAAGCATGGCGGGACTGTACGGACGCGGTGCGGACGTCGTGCGCCGTTCGGTCGAATGGATGACCTACGTACACGCGATCGAAATCAATGGCCATGGCGGTCAGGCACGCCGTGTCCGTGAAGTCCGATGTGTGCCGTCACGCCCGCGGGTTACTCAGGCCATCATGCGAGTGAAGGCGAGAGTAAGGAGGGCGCCGTGAGCGGACGCATCTGGCGCCGGGCCCTGGTGACCGGCGGCGCCGGCTTCGTCGGGTCCCACCTGTGCGCGCGGCTGCTCGACGCGGGCACGAGCGTCGTCTGCCTCGACAACCTGGTCACCGGCACGCCCGCCAACGTGGCCGACCTGGAACGGCGCCGGGGCTTCCGCTTCGTCCGCGCCGACGCCACCGACCCCGGCGCCCTGCGCGGCCTGCCCGGCCGGTTCGACCTGGTCCTGCACTTCGCCTGCCCGGCCTCGCCCGCCGACTATCTGCGGCTGCCCCTGGAGACCCTCGACGCCGGCAGCGCCGGGACCCGCAACGCCCTGGAGCGCGCCCGCGCCGACGGCGCCCGCTTCCTGCTCGCCTCCACCTCCGAGGTCTACGGCGACCCGCTGGAGCACCCGCAGCGCGAGGACTACTGGGGCAACGTCAACCCGATCGGCCCGCGCAGCGTCTACGACGAGTCCAAGCGCTTCGCCGAGGCCCTGGTCACCGCGTACCGCGCGACCCACGGCGCCGACACCGCCATCGTCCGCATCTTCAACACCTACGGCCCCCGGATGCGCACCGGCGACGGCCGCGCCGTGCCCACCTTCATCGCACAGGCCCTGGACGGCCTGCCCCTCACGGTCGCCGGGGACGGCGGCCAGACCCGCTCGCTGTGCTACGTCGACGACACGATCGACGGCGTCCTGGCCCTGGCCGCCTCCGCGGAGAGCGGGCCGGTGAACATCGGCGGCGGCGACGAGATCACCGTGCTGGAGCTGGCCGAGCGCATCCTGGACCTCACCGGCTCCGCCTCCCGCGTCCGCTTCGTGCGGCGTCCCGTCGACGACCCCGCCCGGCGCCGCCCCGACACCCGGCTGGCCCGCGAACGCCTGGGCTGGCAGCCGCGGGTGGGCTGGAGCGAGGGACTGGAACGCACCATCGGCTGGTTCGCCGACGCGGTGGCGGCCTGACGCCCGCCCCCCGGCGCCCGTCACCCTGGCGCCCGCCCCCCTCACGCCCGTCCCCTCCGGGCGCCCTCACCCTGGCGCCCGTGTGACGCTCCCGAGAGCCCTCCACGGGCGCAATCTCCCATAGTACGAAACACCCCTTCTTTCCGCTCCTTGTCACCAGTCAGCCGCCTTCGGGAGTTTGAGACAGCCGAGGCGCGGCACCCAGAGCCCCGAAGGGCCCGGCAGCACCGATGTCCGCAGCAGCGAGCAGTCCCCACGCGCCGCACATCCGACGAACGGGACGGAGCCCACCCCATGCGCATCCTTGGTATCAACGCCCTGTTCCACGACCCCGCCGCCGCCCTCGTCGTCGACGGCCGGACGGTCGCGGCCGGGGAGGAGGAGCGCTTCAGCCGCCGCAAGCACGGCAAGCGCCCGGTGCCGTTCTCCGCATGGGAGCTGCCGGAGCTGTCCGCCCGCTGGTGCCTCGAACACGCCGGTCTGCGCCCCGCCGAACTGGACGCCGTCACCTACTCCTTCGACCCGGCCCTGGCCCGGCCCGCCGCCGAGATGGGGCTGTTCGACCCCTGGGACCCGCTCCGCCTGGAATACGCCCGCCGCGCCCCGGAGTTCCTGGCCGACGCGCTGCCCGGACTCGACCCGGCCAAGGTCGTCTTCGTCCCGCACCACCTCGCCCACGCGGCCTCCGCGGGCCCCGCCTCCCCGTACCCGGACAGCGCCGTCCTCGTCCTCGACGGCCGCGGCGAGGCCGCCTCCCACCTCGCCGGACGCTTCCACGACGGCAAGCTCGACACGCTCGCCGCGCAGGCGCTGCCCGACTCCCTCGGCCTGGTCTACGAGGAGGTGACCGACCACCTCGGATTCCTGCGCAGCAGCGACGAGTACAAGGTGATGGCGCTCGCCTCCTACGGCACGCCGCGCTTCCTGCCCCGGCTGCGCCAGTGGATCCACCCCGTCGGCGACGGCGGCTTCCGCGCCCACGGCGTCGACTGGGGCGCCCTCGCCCCGGCGCGCGACCCCCGCGAGCCGTGGACCCGGGACCACGCCGACCTCGCCGCCAGTTGCCAGGCCGCGCTGGAGGAGGTGCTGCTCGAACTCGTGCACTGGCTGCACCGCGAGGCGGGCGGCGAGGCGCTGACCATGGCCGGCGGCGTCGCGCTCAACTGCGTCGCCAACTCCACGATCGCCGCGCGGGGCCCGTACCGGCACATGTGGGTGCAGCCCGCCGCGGGCGACGCCGGGACCGCGCTCGGCGGCGCCCTGTACCTGGCCATGAGCGAGGGCGCCGTCCCCGAACCGCTGCCGGGCGCCGACCTGGGCCGCGGCTGGAGCGACGACGAACTGCGCGCCCGGCTGGAGGAGGCCGGCGTCCCCTACGAGCGGCCCGAGGACATCGCCGAGGCGGTCGCGGAGGAACTGGCCCGCGACGGCATTGTGGCGTGGTTCCAGGGGCGCAGCGAGTACGGCCCGCGCGCTCTCGGCCACCGCTCCCTGCTCGCCCACCCGGGACGGGTGCGGAACCTGGAGCGGCTCAACCGGGTCAAGGGCCGCGAGGAGTTCCGGCCCGTCGCGCCCATGGTGCTCGCCGAGCGCGCGCACGAGCTGTTCGACGGACCGCTGCCCAGCCCGTACATGCTGTTCGTGCACGACGTCCGCCCCGACTGGCGCGACCGCGTCCCCGCCGTGGTGCACGTCGACGGCACCGCCCGCGTCCAGACCGTCGACGCACGGCAGGAACCGCTGGTGGCCCGCATGCTGCGCGGCTTCGAACGGCGCACCGGGCTGCCCGCCGTCGTCAACACCAGCCTCAACACCGCCGGGCGGCCCATGGTCGACGACCCGCGCGACGCGCTGGAGTGCTTCGGCGCCGCCCCCGTCGACCTGCTGGCGATCGGCCCGTACGCGGTGCGCCGGACGAAGGCGTACGCGTGAGGCCCGCCCGCGGCCTGACCGTCGGCCGCCGCACCGCCGGGCCGCCCTACGCCGTGGTGATCCCCACCCTGGCCCGGGACACGCTCGCCGACTGCCTGGCCGCGCTCGCCGCCGCCAACGGCCCCCAGCCGGAGGAGATCGTGCTCGTCGACGACCGCCCCGACCCCGAACCGGACGGCCTGCTGCACGCGTTGAGCGTCCTCGGCGACCTGCGGGAGCGCACCGCCGTGCTCTCCAGCGGCGGCCGGGGTCCGGCCGCCGCCCGCAACACCGGGCTGCGCGCGGTCACCGCGCCCTGGGTGGCGTTCCTCGACGACGACGTCCAGGTCGGCCCGCACTGGTGCGACCAACTGGTGCAGGACCTGGCCGAGGCGAGCCCGGACACCGCGGCCGTCCAGGGCGTCATCGCGGTGCCGCTGCCCGGCGAACGGCGCCCCACCGACTGGGAGCGCGGCGCCGCGCTGCTCGCCCAGGCCCGCTGGATCACCGCCGACATGGCCTACCGCGCCGAGGCCCTTCAGCGGGTCGGCGGCTTCGACGAGCGCTTCCGGCGCGCCTTCCGCGAGGACGCCGACCTGGCGCTGCGCGTCCTGGACGCCGGGTGGCGCATCGGCCAGGGCCGCCGCACCACCCGCCACCCCGTGCGCCGGGCCGACCGCTGGGTGTCCCTGCGCGCCCAGCGCGGCAACGCCGACGACGCGCTGATGCTGCGTCTGCACGGTCCGGACTGGCGCCGCAGGGCGGTGGCCCCGCGCGGCCGGATCCTCTCCCACCTCGCCGTCACCGGCGCGGGCGCGGCCGCCGTCGCGCTCGCCGCGGCCGGGCGGCGGCGGGCCGCGGCCGTCGCCGCGCTCGGCTGGGCGGCGGGCACCGCCGAGTTCGCCTGGAGCCGGATCGCGCCCGGTCCGCGCACCGGGCAGGAGGTGGCCACCATGGTCGCCACCAGCGTCCTCATCCCGCCCGCCGCCGCCTGGCACCGGCTCAGCGGGCTGTGGCGGCACCGGTCGGCCCCCGCCTGGCAGGCGGCGGGCCGGTGAACCGCCCCGCGCCCCGGATCCGCGCCGTGCTGTTCGACCGCGACGGCACCCTCGTCGAGGACGTCCCCCACAACGGCGACCCCGACCGGGTCCGCCCGGTCCCGTGCGCCCGCCGCGCGGTGGATCTGCTGCGCGCGCACGGGGTCGGCGCCGGGGTGGTCACCAACCAGTCCGGCGTGGCCCGCGGGCTGATCTCCGCCGCGGACGTCCGCCGCGTCAACGCGCGCGTCGAGTCGCTGCTCGGGCCGTTCGACGTGTGGGCCGTCTGCCCGCACGGCCCCGGCGACGGCTGCGGCTGCCGCAAGCCGCGGCCGGGACTGGTCCTGCGCGCGGCCGCGGAGCTGGGCGCCGAGCCCGCCGAGGTGGTCGTCGTCGGCGACATCGGCGGCGACCTGGAGGCCGCCCGGCGTGCGGGCGCCCACGGCATCCTCGTCCCCACCCCGGTCACCCGGCCCGAGGAGACGGCCGCCGCCGAGCATGTCGCCCCCGACCTGCTGACCGCGGTCAGAGCCGTGCTCGCCGGGCCGCCCTGGCGCCGCATCCTCGACGGCGCACGCCCGCCGGCGGGCGCGCGCCGTCGACCCGCCGCGCCCGCCGCCCTCGAATCCGCCGCCCTCGGATCGGCCGTCCTCGGCTCCGCCGCTCTCGAATCGGCCGCTCTCGAATCCGCCGCTCTCGAATCCGTCGCTCCAGAATCGGCCGCCCTCGAATCCGCCGCTCTCGAATCCGCCGCTCTCGAATCCGTCACTCCAAAATCGGCCGCCCTCCACACCGCCGCCCTCGCCCGCGCCGGGCGCCCCGTCGAGCCCGCCGCCGAGGGCGCCCGGCCGCTCGCCCGGAGGCCCCGATGAAGGCGCTCGTCGCCCGCCTGGACAGCTTCGGCGACGTCCTGCTCGCCGGGCCCGCCGTCCGCGCCGTCGCCGCCCGCGCCCAGCGGGTCACCCTGCTGTGCGGGCCGCGCGGCGAGCCCGCGGCGCGGCTGCTGCCCGGCGTCGACGAGATCCTCGTGTGGGACGCCCCCTGGAGCGGGTACGACCCGCCGCCCGTGGACCGCGCCGGGATCGACGAGCTGGTGACCGCCGTCGACGCCGACACCGCCCTCGTCCTCACCTCCTTCCACCAGTCCCCGCTGCCCGCCGCGCTGCTGCTCCGCCTGGCCGGGGTGGCGCGCATCGCCGCGGACAGCGCCGACTACCCCGGCTCCCTGCTCGACGTGCGCCACCGCCGCGCCCCGCACGCCCACGAGGCCGAGGCCGCCCTCGACCTCGCCGAGGCCGCCGGGTTCCCGCGCCCGGACGACACGCGGCTGCGCGTGCTGCCTCCGCCGGACACCGCCGCCCTGACCGGCCCCGGACCGTACGTCGTCCTGCACCCGGGGGCCAGCGTCCCGGCCCGCGCCTGGAGCCCGCGGCGGTGCGCCCAGGCCGTACGGGAGCTGACCGCGGCCGGGCACCGGGTCGTCGTCACCGGCGGCCGCGGCGAGAAGGACCTCACCGCGTACGCGTCCGGCGGCCGCGGACTCGACCTCGGCGGCCGCACCGGCGCCGCGGAACTCTCCGGCGTCCTCGCGGGCGCCCGCGCCGTCGTCGCCGGCAACACCGGTCCCGCTCATCTCGCCGCCGCCGTCGGCGCCCCCGTCGTCTCCCTGTTCGCACCGGTCGTGCCGGCCGAGCGCTGGCGCCCCTGGGGCGTGCCGTACGTGCTGCTCGGCGACCAGGACGCCCCCTGCGCCGGCAGCCGCGCCCGCGCCTGCCCGGCGCCCGGCCACCCCTGCCTGGAGTCGGTGAGCGCGCACGACGTGCTCGCCGCCGTGGAGAAGGTGATGAAGACGTGAGGATCCTCATCTGGCACGTGCACGGCTCCTGGACCACCGCGTTCGTCCAGGGCCCGCACACCTACGCGGTCCCCGTCACCCCCGGCCGCGGACCCGACGGCCTGGGCCGCGCCCGCACCTTCGACTGGCCCGCGTCGGTGATCGAACTTCCGCCGGAGCGGCTGCGCGACGCGGACATCGACCTCGTCGTGCTGCAACGCCCGCACGAGCACGCCCTCGTGGAGCAGTGGCTGGGACGCCGTCCGCCCATGGTCTACCTGGAGCACAACGCCCCGGGCGGCGACGTGCCCGGCACCCGGCACCCGGTCGCCGACCTCCCCGGCGACGTGCCGCTCGTGCACGTCACCCACTTCAACCGGCTGATGTGGGACGCCGGGAGCGCGCGGACCGCCGTCATCGAGCACGGCATCGCGGACCCCGGACCCCTGTGGACCGGCGAGCTGCCGCACGCGGCCGTCGTCGTCAACGAGCCGATCCGGCGCGGCCGCACCACCGGCACGGACCTGCTGCCCGTGTTCGCCGGCGCGGCCCCGCTGGACGTCTTCGGCATGCGGACCGACGGCCTCGCCGGCCACCTCGGGCTGCCCCCCGCACGCTGCCGCACCCGTGAACTCGTCCAGCGCGACCTGCACCGGGAGATGGCCCGGCGCCGCCTCTACCTGCACCCCGTGCGCTGGACCTCCCTCGGCCTGTCCCTGCTGGAGGCGATGCACCTCGGCATGCCCGTGGTCGCCCTGGCCACCACCGAGGTCGCCGAGGCGGTGCCCCCGGGCGCCGGGGCGGTCTCCAACCGGATCGACGTACTCACCGACGCCGTACGGGACTTCGTCGCCGACCCGCTGTACGCCCGCTCGGCCGGCGCGGCGGCGCGCGCCGCCGCTCTCGCCCGCTACGGGCTCACCCGCTTCCTGGACGACTGGGAGCGGCTGCTGAAGGAGGTCACGCGATGAGGATCGCCATGGTGTCCGAGCACGCGAGTCCGCTCGCCGCGCTCGGCGGGGTCGACGCCGGCGGCCAGAACGTGTACGTCGCCCGCCTCAGCGAGGAGCTGGCGCGCCGCGGACACGACGTCACCGTCTACACGCGGCGCGACGACACCGCGCTGCCCGACCGGGTGCCGCTGCCCGGCGGCGCCGTCGTCGAGCACGTGACGGCCGGGCCGCCCCGCGCCGTGCCCAAGGACGCCCTGTTCGCCCACATGCCCGCGTTCGGCGACTACCTGGCGCGGGTCTGGCGCCGGCAGCGGCCCGAAGTGGTGCACGCCCACTTCTGGATGTCCGGCATGGCCTCCCTGCGCGGCGCCGGACCGCACGGCATCCCGGTCGTCCAGACGTTCCACGCCCTCGGCAGCGTGAAGCGCCGCCACCAGGGCCCGCAGGACACCAGCCCGCCCGAGCGCATCGGCATCGAACGGCAGATCGGCCATGGCTGCGCACGCGTCCTGGCCACCTGCACCGACGAGGTGTACGAACTCGCCGCCCTCGGCGTCTCCCCGCGCCGGGTGTCCGTCGTCCCGTGCGGCGTCGACGCCGACCGCTTCCACCCCGGCGCCGATCCCGCCGCCGCCCCCGGGCCGGTCCGCTCCCGGCGGCACCGGCTGCTCTCCTGCGGACGGCTGGTCCGGCGCAAGGGCTACGACGAGGCGATCCGCGCCCTCGCCCTGGTCCCGAACGCCGAACTCCTCGTCGCCGGCGGCCCGCCGCCCGAACTGCTGCACACCGAGCCCGAGGCCGAACGGCTGCGCGACGTCGCCGCCGAGGCGGGCGTGGCCGACCGGGTGCGGCTGCTCGGCGCCGTGGAGCCCGCCCGGATGCCCGCGCTGATCCGCGCGGCCGACCTGGTGCTGTGCACCCCCGCCTACGAGCCGTTCGGGATCGTCCCGCTGGAGGCGATGGCGTGCGCGGTGCCGGTGGTCGCCACCGACGTGGGCGGCCACCGCGACTCGGTGGCCGACGGGCGCACCGGCCGGCTCGTCGCCGCGGGCTACCCCGACGCCGTCGCCGCCGCCGTCCGCGACCTGCTCGGCAGCGAGCGCACCCGCCGCCGGTACGGCGCCGCCGGACGGGAACGCGTCCTCGTCCGCTTCACCTGGCGGCGCGTCGCGGACGGCGTGGAACAGGTCTACCGCCGGGTCGCGTCCGCCCGCGCGGTCGGCTCCGAGGTGGCGTGATGCGCCGCCGGTTCCAAGGGGGCGTGATGCGCCGCCCGCCCCAGCCCCGCCCGAAGTCAGACCCGGAGGCGACGACATGACCACCAGGACACCGGACGTCGCCGGTCACTGCGACGAACTCCTCCTCGCCCTCGGACGGTTCCGCTCCTCGGCGCACGTCACCCAGCGGTGGGGCGGGCGGCTCGCCGCCGTCCTCGGCGGCGGCGGACGGCTGCTCGCCGCGGGCAACGGCGGCAGCGCCGCCCAGGCCCAGCACCTCACCGCCGAACTGGTCGGCCGCTACCGCGAGGACCGCCCCCCGTACTCCGCCATCGCCCTGCACGCCGACACCTCCAGCACCACCGCCATCGCCAACGACTACGGCGTGGACGAGGTGTTCGCCCGCCAGGTGCGCGCCCACGGCCGCCCCGGCGACGTGCTGGTGCTGCTGTCCACCAGCGGCGCCAGCGCCAACCTGCTCTCCGCGGCCGACGCGGGCCGCGCCGCCGGCCTGCGCGTGTGGGCGCTGACCGGACCGGCCCCCAACCCGCTCAGCGCGGGCAGCGACGAGGCGCTGTGCGTGGACGGCGCCTCCACGGCCACCGTGCAGGAACTGCACCTCGTCGCCGTGCACATGGTCTGCGCGGCGTTCGACGCGGCCCTCGAACGGACCGGGAGGTGACATGGCGGCCCCAGCGCCCCTGGTGGTGGTCGGCGACGCGCTGCTCGACCGCGACCTCACCGGACACGCGGACCGGCTCGCGCCCGACGCGCCCGTCCCGGTCGTCGCCGACTGCGACGAGCGGCTGCGCCCGGGAGGCGCCGCCCTCGCGGCGTACCTCGCCGCCCGGGACGGCCGCGACGTCACCCTGATCACCGGCCTGGACGACGGCCCGGCCGGCCGCGCGCTGCGCGGGCTCCTCGACTCCTGGCTGCGGACGGTCGCGCTGCCGCTGGACGGCGCCGTGCCGGAGAAGACCCGCGTGCTGGCCGGGGACCGCCCGGTGGTCCGTCTGGACCGCGGCGACGGGCGGGTCCGCGCGGCCACCGCCGAGGCCCGCGCGGCGCTCGCCGCCGCGGGCGCCGTTCTCGTGTCCGACTACGGCCGGGGCGCGGCGGACGCCCTGCGCGCCGAGCTGGGCGCGCGCCCGCCGGTGGTGTGGGACCCGCACCCGCGCGGCGGCCCGCCCGTGCCCGGGACCCGCCTCGCCGCCCCGGCCCGCGCGGAGGCCCACGCCTTCGCCGCCGCGCTGCCCGGCGCGGCCGACGGCCCGAAGCAGTCCCCCGGGGACACCGGCGCGGCCGCGCACGGTCTGCCGGGCGCGGCCGCCGGGCACGTCGCGGGCCAGGCGCTGCGCGCCGTCGCCTGTCAGGCGGCCGCTCTCGTACGGCACTGGCGGGTCGCGGCCGTCGCGGTCACCCTCGGGCCGGGCGGCGCGCTGCTGTCCTACGGCGAGCACCCGCTGCTGGTGCCTGTCACCGCGGCCCGGCACGGCGATCCGTGCGGCGCGGGCGACCGCTTCGCCGCCACCGCCGCCGGACTGCTCGCCGACGGCGCGCTGGTGGAGGAGGCCGTCGAGGGCGCCGTCGCCGCGGCGACCGCCTACGTGGCGGCCGGGGGAGCGGGCGGCCTCCTCGCCCCCGGCCAGGCAGCCGCCCCGGCCAGGGGCGAGAGTCCCGAGGACGTCGTCGCCCGGGTCCGCGCCGCCGGGGGCGCCGTCGTCGCGGCGGGCGGCTGCTTCGACCTGCTGCACGCCGGGCACGTGGGCCTGCTCCAGGCCGCCCGCGGCATCGGCGACTGCCTGGTGGTGTGCGTCAACTCCGACGCCTCCGTACGGCGCCGCAAGGGCGGCGGCCGGCCGGTCAACCCGCTCGCCGACCGCCTTCGCGTGCTGCGCGCCCTGGCCTGCGTCGACGCCGTCGCCGTCTTCGACGAGGACACCCCCGAGCGCCTGCTGGCCGCACTGCGCCCCGACGTCTGGGTCAAGGGCGGCGACTACGCGGGCGCCGAACTGCCCGAAGCGGCGCTGCTGGAGGAGTGGGGCGGCCAGGCCGTCCTGCTCCCGTACCTCGACGGCCGCTCCTCCTCGGCTCTGCTGGCCCGAGCGGCGGAGGAGGCCCGGTGACCGGCGCCGCGCCGCGGCTGCTGGCGCTGCGGGCCCTCGGCCTGGGCGACCTGCTGGCCGGGGCGCCGGCCCTGCGGGGGCTGCGGCGCGGGTTCCCCGGGCACGAGATCGTGCTCGCCGCGCCCGCCTGGCTCGGTCCGGCGGCGGTGGCGACGGGCGCCGTCGACCGGCTCCTGCCCGCGTCCGCCCCGGACCGCTCCGTACCGGCGGCTCTTGACTGGACCGGGCCGCCCCCGGACGTCGCCGTCGACCTGCACGGCAACGGGCCGCTCAGTCACCGGCTCCTGGACGGCCTGGCGCCGGGTCAGCTCTTCGCCTTCGCGCACCCCGACACGCCCGACCTCAAGGGACCGCGATGGCAGGCCGACGAGCACGAACGCGACCGCTGGTGCCGGCTGCTGCGCTGGTACGGCGTCGGCGCCGACCCCGCGGACCTCCGGCTGCCCCGGCCCGCCGAGCCGTCCCCGGCGCCCGGCGCGGTGGTCCTGCACCCGGGCGCCGGATCGCCCGCCCGCTGCTGGCCGGTCGACCGGTTCGCGGCGCTCGCGCAGGCCCTCGCCGCCCGCGGCTGCCGCGTCATCGCCACCGGGGGAGCGGACGAGGACGGCCTCCTGGCGGCGCTCGCCGCGGCCGCCGCCCTGCCCGCCCGCGACGTCTTCGGCGGCGGGCTGCCCTTCGACCGGCTCTCGGCCCTGGTCGCGGGGGCCCGCGCCGTCGTCAGCGGCGACACCGGCATCGCGCATCTCGCCGTCGCCCACGCCACCCCCTCGGTCACCCTGTGCGGGCCGGTCCCGCCCAGCCGCTGGGGACCGCCCCCGGACGACCCCCGGCACCTCGCCCTGTGGCACGGACCCGAGGGCGACCCGCACGGCCGCCGCCCGGACCCCGCGCTGCTGCGGATCGACGTCCCGGAGGTCGTGGACGCCTTCGACTCGCTCCCCGAGCCGCGGCACTGACGGGCCCCCGAGAGCGACGGGGCCCCGAGCCGCCGCACGGACGACGACACACCGCCGAGAGCCGCATGCCCGACCGCACGCGCGCCGGAGGCGACCCGTGACGACCGTGACGACCGGCCCGCCGCACGCGACGACCCGCCCGCCCGCAGAGCGCGACCCACCCGCCAGGCCCGTCAGCCCACCCGGCCCGACAGCCGCCCCGCCCGACAGCCGAAGACCCCCGACAGTCAACGACCCCCGACAGCCACAGACCCCGGGCGGCGACGACCCCGGGCAGCGACGACAAGGACGGCCAGCCCATGGAACACCCACCCGTCGGCGTGGTCATCGCCACCCGCAACCGCGCTCCCGCCCTCGCCGCCACCCTCGGGAACCTGCTCGCCCTCCCCGAACGGCCGGAGATCGTCGTCGTCGACAACGCCTCCACCGACGACACCCGCGCCCTGCTCGCCCGTGACTTCCCGCAGGTCCGCGTGCTCGCCCTGCCCGTCAACTTCGGCGCCCCGGCCCGCACCCACGGCGTGCGCGCCCTGCACACCCCCTACGCGGCCTTCAGCGACGACGACTCCTGGTGGGCGCCGGGCGCGCTGGCGGAAGCCGTCCGCCTCCTAGCGCGCCACCCACGGCTCGGCCTGCTCGCCGCCCGCGTCCTGGTCGGCCCGGCGCAGGAACCCGATCCGCTGAACGAGGTGCTCGCCCACTCCCCGCTCGGTCGCGCCACCGACCTGCCGGGAACCCAGGTCCTCGGCTTCCTCGCCTGCGCCTCGGTGGTCCGCCGCACCGCCTATCTGGACGCCGGCGGCTTCCACCCCCTGCTGTTCCTCGGCGGCGAGGAGACCCTGCTCGCCTACGACCTCGCCGCGCGCGGCTGGGGCGTCGTCCACTGCCCCGACGTGACCGCCCACCACCACCCGGCGCCGGACCCGCGCACCGGCCGCCCGGCGATCCAGCGCCGCAACGAGCTGCTCACCCAGTGGCTGCGCCGCCCCCTGCCGCGCGCCCTCGCACGCACCCGGGCGCTCGCCGCCGAGGCTTGCCACGACCCCGTCGCCCGCCTCGCGCTGCGCGACACGCTCGCCCGGCTGCCGACCGCCCTGCGCGCCCGCCGACCGCTGCCCCCGTACGTCGAGCGCGCCGCCCGGCTGCTCGACACGCGGCCGGACCCGCCCGCGGCGCCCGGCGCGGCCCCGGTTCCGGGCGCGGGCCTGGGGGCCGGAGGCGCCCCGTGACCGATCCCCGCACCACCGTCGTGGTCATCACCCACAACCGGCGCCCCGAACTCCTGCGCACCCTCGGCCACCTCGCCGCCCTGCCCGAGCGGCCCGAGGTGATCGTCACCGACAACGGCTCCACCGACGGCACCTCCGCCGCCGTGAGCCGCTGTCATCCGGGCGTACGGCTGCTGCGGCCGGGCCGCAACCTCGGCGCCGTCGGCCGCAACCTGGCCGTGCGCCATGTCCGCACGCCCTACGTGGCGTTCTGCGACGACGACTCGTGGTGGGCGCCCGGCGCCCTGTCCGGCGCCGCCGACCTCCTGGACCGGCACGCCGGGCTCGTCGCCGTCACCGCGCGCATCGTCGTCGAACCGGACGGCGCCGAGGACCCGATCGTCGAGGAGCTGCGCAACTCGCCGGTCCCCGGCCCGCGGTGGCTGCCCGGTCCCGCGCTCGGCTCGTTCCTCGCCGCGGCGACCGTGCTGCGCACGGACGCCTTCCGGCGCGCGGGCGGCTTCCACCCGAAGCTGTGGCTGGGCGGCGAGGAGGAGCTGCTCGCCGCCGACCTGGCCGCCGACGGGTGGTGGCTGACGTACGCCGAGCACCTGATGGTCCATCACTATCCGTCCACCACACGTGACTCCACGCGACGCCGGAGGGGCGGCATCCGCAACACCCTGTGGTTCACCTGGCTGCGCCGCCCGGTCCGGCCCGCGCTGCGCCGCACCCTCCACCTGGCGCGGACCGTGCCCCGGGACACAACGTCCCTGGGCGCCTTCGCCGAGGCGCTGGCCGCGCTGCCGTGGGTGCTGCGCGACCGGCGCGTCCTGCCGCCCGAGGTGGAGGCCCGGTTCCGCCTCCTGGAGGACAGCCAGCGTCGCTCGAAAGCCCGCCGCTACACGGGGTGAGGGGGAGGGGCGGCGGCGCGCGGTGGGCGCCGCCGCGTCTGGTGGTCTGGTGGGCGTCCCCGCGTCCGGTGGGCGTCCCGCGTCTGACGGGCGCCTGCACTTCGGACGGGCGTCCCCGCGACTCGCGTCTCGTCCGGCCCGCGGCTCGCCGAGCGTCTCGTGCTCGGCGTGGCGTTCAGACGGCGCGTGAGCGCCCGCACAGCAGGCGCAGCACGGTGTAGAGCGTCGGCGGCAACACCAGCGCGAACGCCCAGATGACCCCGGGCGCGGAGGTGGCGATCCCCGAGCCGAGGAGGGCGGCGGAGACGGCCAGCAGGATCAGGGCCGTCCACGGCCGGGGCGCGTAGGCCGCCAGGTCGCGGGCCAGGGCCGGGAAACGGGGAACGCGGCGCGACGAGCGGAGCCGTCTGGCGAGCCTGCGGTCGCGGTTGAGGGCGCGCTCGATCTCGTCGAGGATGCGTTGTTCGTGTTCGGGAAGTCGGCTTGTCGACACTGTTGCTCCTACGGGGGACCGAGCTGCCTGCCGGGTCTCGTCCCGGGTGCCCTGGGCGCTCCCGGATTAATCGGCGGCGGCGACCGCAGCAGGGCTGCCAGGCGTTCGGCGCCGTCGGGTCCGCCGCCCGCCGCGAACCGTGCGGCCAGCAGCCGCGCGGCGGGCCGACCCGAGGTCAGGCACCAGTGCCACCAGCGGTCCAGCGCGTGCGCGTCCAGTCGCTCGGCGGGCACGAGCGCGGGCCAGCCGCAGGCGCGGGCCTGCGCGGTCACCTTCGCGCCGCCCGCGACCGGGTCCACGGCCAGCGCCGGAGTTCCGGCGCGCAGGGCGAGCACCAAGCCGTGCAGCCGGTCGGTCACCACCAGGTCCAGCCGGGCCAGCACGGATTCGAGCTGCCCCGGGGTGGCGCACAGCCGCCAGTCGCGGGTGTCGAGCCGGGTCTCCAGCTCCAGGCGGGCGCAGTCCTTGCCGTGCAGCCAGGAGGTCGCCCGGCGGGCGACCTCCTCGTGCCGCCGGGCCCGCCCGTACTCGTGCTGCCCGTGCGTCAGGACCACGCCGACCACCGGCCGCGCGGGCACGGCCGGGGCGCCGGCCGCCAGGTCGGGCACGGGAGCGGCGGCGGGCGCGTCGCGGGCGAGCACGTGGTGGAATCCGGCGGCCGCCGGACTGCCGGAGTCGATCACGGACGTGCCCACGGCGACTCGCACGCAGTGCGCGAACCGGCGGTGCAGGTCCTCGATCTGCGGTCCGTGCAGCGGCCCGCACACGAACACCAGCCGCCCGTAGCGCCGTGGTTCCACCGCGTCCAGATGCAGGGCGGCGGGCCGGAATCCGGGGCTCCAGGCGACGTCGTAGGGCATCGGGACCCGGCGCAGCACGTCCTCGACCCGGTGCAGCGCCAGCACGTCCCCGGCGGTCGCCTCCCCGTCGGGGAAGGTGAACCACCCGGTCAGCAGGGTCCGCGGCTCGTCCCGTTCCGCATGCACAGTGCGCCCCGGGTGCCCTCCCGGCCCGGGTGTCATGCGCTCCGCCAGGGCGCCGCGCGTCCGGGTGCGAGGCGCCGGCGTCGTGCGTCCGGGTGCGACGGCCCGGCGTCGTGCGGTCCGCCGGGGCGTCAGGCGTCCGGCTCGTCGTCCGGCTCCAGGACGAGGTCCACGTCCATCACGCCGTCGTAGTGGAACAGCTCCGAGGTCAGCTCCGTGACGTCCGCGGCGCCCTCCAGGCGGAGCAGGACCTGGGCCGCCGCGTCCGTGCGGCCGGGCAGCCGGTCGGCTCTGACGCCCAGGATGCGAAACCCGCGCCGGGTGCACGCCTCCATCAGCCGGGGCAGCAGCGCCCGCCCGGTCAGGTAGGTGAGCTGCACCTCGACCGTGGCGGGCAGCGCCCCTGGGACGATCTTGCGCGCGAGCCGGGGATAGCCACGGACGACGACGAAGTGCACCGCGGTGGTGGCCAGCGCCAGGAACGGCAGCCCGCCCCCGCAGGCCATGCCGACCGCGCAGGTCAGCCATATGGCGGCGGCCGTGGTCAGCCCGCGCACCGCGTCCCGCCGTACGAAGATCAGTCCGCCGCCGATGAAGCCGATGCCGGAGACGATCTGGGCGGCGACGCGGGACGGGTCGAAGGAGACGTGCTCTAGGCCCAGCGCGCTGCTGAAGCCGTGCTGCGACACCTCCATCATCAGCGCGCTCGCGACCCCGACCAGGGCGTGCGTGCGCAGTCCCGCGCTCTTCTGCTTCGCCTCCCGCTCCCAGCCGATCAGGCTCGACAGCAGCAGGGCGAGCCCCAGTTCGGCCATCTGGCGCAGGCCCTGCCCATGGGCCACGTCCCACAGCGGAACGGCGAGCCACGGCATGCGTCTCCCCTCCTCGGCCTTCCTCGGCCACGTCTTTCTTCGGTTCTTCTCCGCCGCCCATTGTGTGTCCGGCACGGCGGCACCCGGGGTACCCGGGCCCGGGACGCGCTCACGCCGTGTCCTCGAGGACTCCGGGGGACCCGAGGGAGCCCCCAGGGAGCCCCCAGGGAGCAGGCCCAGGGAGGGGTCGCGTGGGAGAGGAGGTGCGCGGTGCCGCGGATGGATCACGACGAGGCCCGGCGGCGGTTCACGTCGGCACGCGTGGCGCGGCTGGCCACCGTGGACACGGCGGGCCGCCCCCATCTGGTCCCGGTCGTCTTCGCCGTCCGGGACGAGACGGGCGCGGCCCAGATCGTGACCGCGGTCGACCGCAAGCCCAAGAGCACCACTCGGCTCGCCCGGCTGCGCAACATCGGCGCCTCCCCGTCCGTGTGCCTGCTCGCGGACGCCTACGACGAGGAGTGGGGGAGGCTGTGGTGGGCCCGCGCCGACGGGCGCGCCCGGATCCTGTCGCCGCACTCGCCGGACGCCGCCGCCCGGCGGGAGTACGAGACGGTCCTGGCCGACCTGCGCGTCAAGTACCCCCAGTACCGCGACGCCCCGCCGCACGGCCCGGCGATCACGATAGACGTCCGCCGGTGGACCGGCTGGCGGGCGGACGCGGCCCCGGACGGGTGAGGCGCCGCCCGCGGCCCGGCGACCGGCGCGGGGAGCACGCCACGCCGAGAGGCGAGAGGGCGGGGGAGGGCGCGAGAGAACGCCGAGCGGACGCGGGGGGCGCGCGGAGAGGCGGGGCCGGACCGGCCGCACGGCACGCGCGGGGGATCGGGGCCGGGGCGTGGCCCGTCACGGGCGACTGCACCGCTTGCGGCGGGCGATGGAGAGGGGGCGCTGCGGGCCGCTCGTGGTGGCTCGCAGCGCCCCCTGGCTTTCACCTGGGCCGGTGGTCCCAGGACCCGTCACCGGGGCTCCGGTGCGCGCGGGTCAGGAGGCGACCTGCGCGGCGACCAGGCTGGAGAAGGTCGTCAGCCGGGTGTACACACCCGGACGGCCCGCCTCCGCACAGCCGTTGCCCCAGGAAGTGATCCCTGCCAGGACGCCCCCGACAAGCAGGGGACCGCCGCTGTCGCCCTGGCAGGTGTCTACGCCGCCGGAGGGGTATCCGGCGCAAACCATGTCGCTCGCGACGAAGTCGGAGCCGTAGGCGCTCGCACACGCGCCGTCGGTCGAGATCGGCACGGTCGCGGTCCGCAACTGCTCGGACCGGCCGCCGCTCTCGGAGGTGGTGCCCCAGCCGAGGATCCGCGCCGTGGTCCCGGGCGCGTACACCGCCGTGTCGTTCGCCGGGACGACCGCGGCCGGGGTGTACGGCATCGCCGTCGCCAGGGTCAGGACCGCCACGTCGTGGCCGCTGGCGGCGTCGGTGTAGTGCGGGTCGACCCATATCCGGCTGACCTTGCCGACCGTGCCGTCCGTGCCGTGCAGGTAGGTGCGTCCGCCGACCGCCCGGAGGCTGCTCGCTCTCTCGGCGGCCACGCAGTGCGCGGCGGTGACGACTTTCCGGGCCGCCACCAGGGTGCCGCCGCAGAACTGGTCGCCGAGCGCGTCCGTGATCTGCATCGCGAACGGGTAGGCGTCCGTCGTGGTCGTGGCGCCGCCGATGACGGGCTGCGGACGGCTGGCGGCGGGCCGGGAGGCGGCGCCGGCGCCGGGGGCGGTGATCAGCACGGTCGCGGCTGCGGCGCCGACGGCGAGCGCGACGGCGGTGCGGCTGCCGGGCGTTCGTCTGGCGCGGATGGGGCCGAGCATGCGTCTCCTCGTGGTGCAGGCCGGTGGGGGTCGCACGGGTGGAGCACGGAAGTCCGGGGTCTGGTGCAGATGACGCTGAAACGGTGCGGATGGTGCGGACTCCGTGTGCCCGGGCGAGCGGCACGCCCCTTACGCTAGGTTCCGGCCGACTCGCCTCCAATGAGGGAACCCCCTAGGGGAGTTGGGGCAGGGAAAACCCTCGGTGCGCCTCGATCGCCGCTGGTCGGCGCCGTTGCCGTACAGCGGAGTGCGCGGCCGTCGTGCTCCCGCGGGCGCCCTCATCGGATGCTCTGGACGCCAGTCAACCCGCACCGCGTTCACTTCGCGCGCCGGGCCGCCGCCAATCGGACGATGTCGACGCGGGAACGGATCCCCAACTTGCGGTAGACCCGGGTCAGGGTCGCCTCGACCGTCTTCACGCTGACGAACAGCCGACCGGCGATCTCCCGGTTGGTCGCGCCCTCCATGACCAGGGCGGCCACCTGACGCTCCATCGTCGCGAGCCCCTCCAGCACGGCCGGCCCGTCCGGGGCGCCGGGCACGGCCGCCCGCTGGTCCGTTCGGGCGGTCGCGGCGTCCACCCGGCGCAGCCACGGCAGCGCGCGGCAGCGGCGGAACAGCCGGGCCGCGTCGTCGTAGGCCGCCGGGACCGGCTTCCCGGAGCGCAGCGGGGCCAGGGCGAAGGCGGCCCGCGCCTCCTCCAGGCCGTTGCCCAGCTTCGCCAGCCGGTCCTGCGCGGAGGTCAACTGGGCGACGGCGGCGTCCCGCTCGCCCCGGGCCGCCCGCACCTGCGCCTCGGCCCGGTCCAGCACGGCCAGCACGCTCTCCCGGCCCAGCCGCCGCGCGTGCTCCCGGGCCGCGTCGACCACCTGCTGCGCCTCCTCCGGCCGCCCGGCGAGGACCAGCGCCTCGGCCAGGTCGCCCTGCCACCGGCCGCGGGCCGGGTCGGTGATGCCGAGGCCCAGCTCCAGGTCCCGCACCCGGCGCAGCGCCGCCACGGCCGCCTCGGCGTCCCCGGCCACGAACTGGGCGTATCCCAGGGCGGCCAGGGCCCGCGACAGGTACATCTGGTCGCCGTCCTCCTCGGCGTGCCGCACCGCCTCGCGGGCCAGCACCAGGGCCCGTTCGGTGTCGCCGCCGCTGGCCTCGGCGAAGCAGGCCAGCATCGCCGAGGCGCCCTCGCCGATGCCGGTGTCCCGGGCCAGCCGCAGGCTGTCCCGGGCGAGTTCGAGGGCCCGCCCGCAGTGCCCGGCGCGCAGTTCGGTCTCGGCCAGCAGCCGCAGGAAGTGCACCTCGCTCTCGACCATGCCGCGCCGGCGCACCTCGCGCAGCAGCCCGGTGATGGTGGCCCGCGCCTCGGACAGCCGGTCGCTCATCAGCAGCCAGCGGTAGCGGGCCGAGCCGACGCCGTTGTGGTGGACGGCGACGTAGGGATCCTGCGGCTCCTTCAGCGCGTGCTTGATGGTGACCGGCGCGTCGGGGTGGCCCATCAGGGTCTCGGTGGAGGACTGGAAGGCGAGCGCCATCAGCTCGGTGCGCCGGTCCCGGCCGCGCGCGGCCAGCCCGGCGGCGCGCGCGGCCTCCTGCCGGGCCTCGTCGAAGTCGCCCTCCACGACCAGGGCGCGCCAGGCGAGCTGGTAGTGCACCAGGGCGAGCAGCCCGGGGTCGTCGCCCGCGTCGGCCAGGGCCTGGGGGAAGACGGCGTCGACGTCCGCGAGGGACTGCCCGGCCGCCTCGACCACCACCATCCACGCCCGCACCCGCTGCGCGGGCACGGTGGCCCGGGTCAGCACCTCGCGCGCGATGTCCCGGGCCAGGTCCACCTCGCCGGCCGTGATGGCGTCCTCGGCGGCCTGGAGGCGCCGCTCGTCGGGGCCCGGCGATCCGTCGGCGGGCGTGCGGCGCGCGGCGAGCAGGCCGAGCGAGCCGGCCACCGAGGGGGCGCCGCGGTCCCGGGCCAGCGCGGCGGCCTCGGCGAGCCGTGAGGCCACCTCCGGGTCGGCGCCGGTGGTGGACAGGGCCAGGTGGCGGGCCCGTTCGATCGGGTCGGAGGCGGCGGTCGACAGGGCGGCGTGCGCGGCGCGGCGCTCGCGCACGGGCGCCTCCGCGTACAGCGCGGCGGAGATCAGCGGGTGCGCGAACCGTACGGCCGGGCCCTCCGGCTCGGTGGCCAGCAGGCCGAGTTCGGCCGCCTGGGCGCACTCGGCCTCGGCGTTCTCCCGTCCGGCGGCGTGCAGCAGGGCCGGGGTGGGGCGGGCGCCCGTGCTGGCCACCAGGAGGGTGCGGCGCGCCTCGTCCGACAGCATCTCCAGCCGGCTCAGCACCAGGGCGCGCAGCGAGGTCGGCACCGGAAGCGGCTCGCCGGGCCGCGGCGGCGTCGGATTCTCGGCGAGGGCGCGGCCCAACTCCAGGGCGAACAGGGGGTTGCCGCCGCTGGTGAGGTGGATCTCGCGGACGGTGGAGCGGGGCAGGCCGGTGTAGCCGCGGTGGTCGAGCAGCGCGGAGACCTGCGCGCGGGAGAGCGGGCCGAGGCGCACCGAAAGGGTGTCGGGCGGGCAGGCGCGCAGATGCCGGTCGTACTCGGCGGCCTCGGCGCCTTCCGTGGGCTCGGTGCGCAGCGCGTACAGCATCTGCACCGGGCTGTCGCCCAGCCGCCGGGCGGCGAAGCCGAGCAGTTCCGCGCTGGCCGAGTCCAGCCACTGGAGGTCGTCGGCGACGATCAGGACGGGGCCCTTCGCGGCGAGCGCGCGCAGCATGGACAGCACGGCCAGGCGCAGCGCGAGGCCGTCGCGCTGGAGGGAGGACTCGCGGCGGCCGGTGAGCGCCGACTCCAGCGCGGTGCGCTGGGCGGCGGGCAGGGCGCCGGAGACCTCCTCCAGGACCAGCCCGAACAGATCGGCCAGGGCCAGGAACGGCAGGTGCGATTCGGACTCGGTCGCCGAGCAGCGCACCACGGTGCGGGCCGCCGGGGCATATTCGGCGGCCAATGCGGCCAGCACGGTCGACTTTCCTATTCCGGCCGGGCCGTGCAGCAGCGCACTGCCGCCGCGCGCGAGCTGCTCACGGGCCGCCGCGGAGGGCTCCTCCCGGCCGATGACCAGTTCTGAGCGGAAGCCCGCAGGGTCCTTGGAGTCCCGTCGCACGGTCACCGCTCCCCTCGTGTGTCGTGTCCGGGCCAAATTCTAGGCAACGAGTCCTTGAATTTCGGACTGCCGGGGTGGTGAGGGAAATAACAACGGCCGGGGCATGAGCGAATTCGAAGCGCCGTCGAATGAATGCGAACCCGGAGCGTGCAGCCCTTCGACGGTACCGCGCGCACTGAGCCGGCGGTACTCCCGATCGCGCCGGACCCCAGCGCTCCGGGGCTCGCCCGCCGGGCGCGGTCCGGGGCCCGGTCGTCCGGCGCGGTCCGTGGGCCGCCCGCCCGCCAGCCGGGCGCGGTCCGGGGCCGGCCGCCTGGCGTGGTTCGGTCCCCGGTCGCCCGGCGCCTGGCTGCCGCGACCGTCCGGGCTGGGCCGGCCCCGGCCGTTCGGCGGCCGCGCGCGCCCGGCCTGTTCCGGGTCCCGGCCCCGGGGCCCGGCGGTGCGGCCGCCAGCGGCCCGACTGGGCAGACTCCCGGGCCGGCCCCGGCCGTTCGGCGGCCACGCGCCCGCACAGCCAGGTCCCGGGACCCGCCAGCGCGGCGCCCAGCGGCCCGGCCGGGCAGACTCCCGGGCCGGCCCCGCCGCGCGGCCCCTACGGGAGCACCCCCGCCCGGCGGGCTGCCGCGACCGCCTCGCCGCGGGTGTGGGCGCCCAGCTTGCGCACGGCCGAGCGGAGGTAGCCCTTCACCGTCTCCGGGCTGAGACCGAGCCGCGCGCCGGCCGCGGCGTTCGTCGCGCCCGCGGCCACGCACGCCAGTACGTCCACCTCCCGCGGCGCCAGGCTCACGCGCCGAGCCGGGGCGGGCGGGAAGGCCAACAGGCCGCAGGCGTCCAGGAGTTCCGCGCGCAGGGCGGGATCGGCGATCCGCGGCGCCAGGGCGCGCAGGGCCGCGTGCGCCTCGCGCACCTGCTCCCAGGCCGCGCCCGAGGCCGAGCCCGCGCCCGGGTCCGCGCCCGCGGCCGCCTCCGGCCGGGCCGCCGCCAGCAGGTCCCGTGCCTCCTCCCGGACCGCCAGCGCCTGCTCCACGTCCCGCGCCGCCTGGACCGCCGCGCTCAACGCCCGGTCGCCGAGCGGCTGGGCGGTGCGCAGCGCGCCGTACAGCACCCCGCGCACCCGGCGCCGTACCACCACCGGCACCGCCAGCACCGAGCGGAGTCCCTCCGCCGCCACCGCCGCGTCGTACTCGTGGCTGATCTGACGGGACAGCGAGTAGTCCGTCACCGCGCACGGCCGTGCCAGCGCCACCGCCTTGCCGCCCAGCCCGTTGCCCGAGGTCACCGCGAGCGCGCTGAGCGCGGCCGTCGCGGTGCCGGTCAGCTCGCTGATCCGCACCCGCGAGCGGCCCGGCTCCACCAGCCCGCCGAAGGCGACCGGCAGGCCCGTCGCACGCCGCAGCCGCACCAGCGCACCCCGGATCTCCGCCGCCCCCGACACCTGCGTCGTCACCCGTTCGCCCCCTCGTCGCGGTCCGCCTCCCACCACACCCCCGTTCGGGGGTGGTGAGACCTGCATCACGGATTACACGATGGAGCGGAGCCGCACGGCAACGGTCCGCATGCCGGACCGCACAGGGAGGACAGATGACGACGGCGACGGAGACCTTCCGCGGGGCGCGGGACTTCCTGTTGCACCACCGCGACGACTACGCCGCGGCGTACGCCGGCTTCGCGTGGCCCCGACTGGAGCACTTCAACTGGGCCCTTGACTGGTTCGACCCGATGGCCGAGGGCAACGCCCGGACCGCCCTGCACATCGTCGCGGAGGACGGCGCCGAGACCCGCCTGACCTTCGCCGAGATGGCCGAGCGCTCCAACCGGGTCGCCAACTGGCTGCGCGACCTCGGGGTCGCCGCCGAGGACCGCGTCCTCGTCATGCTCGGCAACCAGGCCGAACTGTGGGAGACCGCGCTCGCCGCGATGAAGCTGCGCGCCGTCGTCATCCCCGCCACGCCGCTGCTCGGACCCGAGGATCTGCGCGACCGCGTCGAGCGCGGCCGGGTCAAGCACGTCATCGCGCGCGCCGAGGACACCGCCAAGTTCGACGGCGTGGCCGGGACGTACACCCGGATCTCCGTCGGCGGCCTGCCCGAGGAGGGCTGGACGCCCTACGAGGACGTCTACGCGGCGCCCGAGGAGTTCCTGCCCGACGGCCCCACGCTGGCCGACGACCCGCTGATGCTCTACTTCACCTCCGGCACCACCGCCCGCCCCAAACTGGTCGAGCACACCCACACCTCGTATCCCGTCGGGCACTTGGCCACCATGTACTGGATCGGCCTGCGGCCCGGCGACGTGCACCTGAACATCTCCTCGCCCGGCTGGGCCAAGCACGCCTGGTCCAACCTGTTCGCCCCGTGGAACGCCGAGGCGACCGTGTTCGTCCACGACTACGCCCGCTTCGACGCCGCCCGGCTGATGCGGGAGATGGACCACGCGCGCGTCACCACGTTCTGCGCCCCGCCCACGGTGTGGCGGATGCTCATCCAGGCCGACCTGACCCGGCTGGCCACCCCGCCCCGCGAGGCCGTCGCCGCGGGCGAGCCGCTGAACCCCGAGGTCGTCGAGCAGGTCCGGCGGGCCTGGGGCGTGACCGTCCGTGACGGCTTCGGGCAGACCGAGACGGCCGTGCAGGTCTCCAACAGCCCCGGACAGGTGCTCAAGACCGGCTCCATGGGCCGCCCCAGCCCCGGGTACCGCGTCGCTCTGCTCGACCCGGTCACGGGGGCGCCGGGCGTGAGCGAGGGCGAGATCGCGCTCGACCTGTCCGCGCGCCCGGTCGGTCTGATGACCGGCTACCACGGCGACGCCGACCGCACGGCCGAGGCGATGGCCGGCGGCTACTACCGCACCGGAGACGTCGCCTCCCGCGACGAGGACGGCTACTTGACCTACATCGGGCGGTCCGACGACGTCTTCAAGGCGTCCGACTACAAGATCAGCCCGTTCGAGCTGGAGAGCGCCCTGCTGGAGCACGAGGCGGTCGCCGAGGCCGCCGTCGTGCCCGCGCCGGACGCACTGCGCCTGGCCGTGCCCAAGGCGTACGTGGTCCTCGCCGAGGGCTGGCGCCCCGGACCCGACACCGCCAAGGCGCTGTTCGCGCACTCCCGCCAGGTCCTCGCCCCCTACAAGCGCGTGCGCAGGCTGGAGTTCGCCCCGCTGCCCAAGACCGTCTCCGGCAAGATCCGCCGCATCGAACTGCGCGAGGCCACCGCCGCCGGATCCGCCGACGAGTACCGCGAGGAGGACTTCCGTTGACCGCCCAGCCGCACGACCGCGCGCACCGGCCCGAGCGCGCGCCGTCCCCCGTACCGTCCTACGCCCACGGGGCGGGCGGCACGGCCCTGCTCGGCGACACCATCGGCGCCAGCCTGGACCGGGCCGTCGCCGCCTGGCCCGACCGGGAGGCGCTGGTCGACGTCCCCGACGACCGCCGCTGGACGTACGCCGAGTTCGCCGCGGACGTGGACGAACTGGCCCGCGCGCTGCTCGCCGGCGGCGTGGCCAAGGGCGACCGGGTGGGCATCTGGGCCGTCAACTGCGCCGAGTGGGTGCTGGTCCAGTACGCCACGGCCCGGATCGGCGCGATCATGGTCAACGTCAACCCGGCCTACCGCACCCACGAAGTCGAGTACGTCCTGAACCAGGCGGGCGTCTCGCTGCTCTTCGCCTCCGTGCGCCACAAGACCAGCGACTACCGCGCGATGGCAGAGGAAGTGCGCGGCCGCTGCCCCCGGTTGCGGGAGACCGTCTACATCGGCGACCCGTCCTGGGAGGCGTTCACCGCCCGCGGAACGGCCGACCGGGCGGAGGAACTGTGGGCGCGCCAGGCCGAGTTGTCCTGCGACGACCCGATCAACATCCAGTACACCTCCGGCACCACCGGGTTCCCCAAGGGCGCCACCCTCTCCCACCACAACATCCTCAACAACGGCTATTTCGTGGGCGAGTCGATCGCGTACACCGAGCAGGACCGGATCTGCCTCCCGGTGCCCTTCTACCACTGTTTCGGCATGGTGATGGGAAATCTCGCGGCCACCTCGCACGGCGCCTGCGTGGTCGTCCCCGCGCCGTCCTTCGACGCGCGCGCCACCCTGGAAGCCGTCCAACGCGAGCGCTGCACCTCGCTCTACGGCGTCCCCACCATGTTCATCGCCGAGCTGAACCTGCCCGACTTCGCCTCCTACGACCTCACCAGCCTGCGCACCGGCATCATGGCGGGCTCGCCCTGCCCGGCGGAGGTGATGAAGCGGGTGGTCGCCGAGATGCACATGGCCGAGGTCTCCATCTGCTACGGCATGACCGAGACCTCCCCGGTGTCGCTCCAGACCCGCCGGGAGGACGACCTCGAACACCGCACCGGCACGGTCGGCCGCGTCCTGCCGCACATCGAGGTCAAGGTCGTCGACCTGGCCACCGGGGTGACGCTGCCGCGCGGCACGGCGGGCGAACTGCGCACCCGCGGCTACAGCGTGATGCTCGGCTACTGGGACGAGCCGGAGAAGACCGCCGAAGCCGTCGACCCGGCCCGCTGGATGCACACCGGGGACCTCGCGACGATGCGCGAGGACGGCTACGTCGAGATCGTCGGCCGCATCAAGGACATGATCATCCGTGGCGGGGAGAACGTCTACCCGCGCGAGATCGAGGAGTTCCTGTACGCCCACCCGAAGATCCAGGACGTGCAGGTGGTGGGCGTGCCGCACGAGAGGTACGGCGAGGAGGTGCTCGCCTGCGTCATCCCGCTGGACGCCGCCGACCCGCCCACGCTCCAGGACCTGCGGGCGTTCTGCGAGGGCAGGCTCGCGCACTACAAGATCCCGAGCCGGCTGAGCGTCCTGGACGCCTTCCCGATGACGGTGTCCGGCAAGGTGCGCAAGGTCGAACTGCGCGAGCGGCACAGCGTGTGAGCCCACGCGTGAGCCAGCGTGTGAGTCACGCGTGAGCCAGCGCGGGACGACCGCGCGCGCAAGGGCGGACCGTCCAGAGGGCGGTCCGCCCGTTCGCGTCGGCCCGGCCTCGTGCGCGCCCGCGCACGGCCCCCGTCCGGGCCTCGGCCACGAGGCCCGCCGCCCCCGTGTCGGCGGGTCCCGTGTGAGGGGACTCTGCCCGACCGCGGGGGCGCGCGACACCCTCCGGGCCGGGTTCAGAGCTTGATTTGAGCATGCCGTACACGGCGTACGCCCGCCGCCGTACGCGGTCAGGCGGGCGTACACGGTCATGGCGGGCGTGCGCGGTGTGTTCCACGCGGGCGGCCGCCCCGGCTCAGGGCGCCTCGTGCTCCGACAGCCCCGGCCAGTCGTCCGGGCCGCCGCCCTGCCATTCGACGAGGTCGGTCTCCTCGACCTCGACGCGGTCCAGATCGGCCAGCCGGAGGATCTCGATCACGTCGTCCAGGTGGGAGGCGAGTCCCAGGGTCACGTCTCCCTCGGTGACCCGGCGGGAGCCGTCCAGCGCCGGCGCGTGCACCACGATGTGCGGATGCCGCGTGAAGTGGTCCATGGCTACAGCGTCCTGCGCGCGGGGCGGCTCCGCACCCCGGGAGCGCGCTCGGCCACGGGCACGGTTCCGAACGCGGGCACAGGTCCGGACGCGGTACGCGGCATTAGGATCGAAAGCACGGCGTCGCGTGCCGGTCACCGGCTGGGTGAGGCATGGAGGCGCCCGTGAGATTGCCTTACGGAGGCATTCCACACATGTCAGTCGAGTTGAATCACACCATCGTCCACGCCCGGGACAAACGGGAGTCCGCCGAGTTCCTGGCGCACATCCTGGGACTCGAGGTCGGGACGGAGTGGGGCCCGTTCCTCCCCGTGGCGACCAGCAACGGGGTCACCCTGGACTACGCCGCCGTCCCGGGGGAGTCCATCGTCACGCAGCACTACGCGTTCCTCGTCTCCGACGAGGAGTTCGACGCGTCCTTCGCGCGCATCCGGCAGGCCGGGATCACGTACTACGCCGATCCGCACATGAAGCGGCCCGGAGAGATCAACCACCACTTCGGCGGTCGCGGGCTGTACTTCCTGGACCCGGCCGGACACGGCATGGAGATCATCACGCGCCCCTACGACACCGGCGAGCGTCCGCCGACCGACACCTGAGAGGCGACGACCCGAAGACCGCGGCGCCGCGGCGTCCCGGCCCGCCGCTCGGTGCGCCGCGCTGTCGGCCCTCGCCGTCGTCGGCCCCCTATGCAACCCGCGTAGACGCGCGCATCATGAGAGCGCTCGGTCGGGGCCGCTCTCGTCGGCCCGAGGCGGTCTGTCATGTCCGCGCGGGGGCCGGGCCGTGCGCGTCGCGTCTGCACCACTGCACCTCGGAGTTGTCATGTACCTGTAAATCAGGGAGGACTGCACCATGGCTTGCGGATCGACCAGCCTCTGGGCCGGTGAGACCAGTTGGTTCTGCTGCGGAAACTCGTGGGGCCCCTGCGGCAGCGCGGGCGGCGGCGCCTGCGGCAACTGCCAGTCCAGCGCACACCACGGCGCCTGGCCGAACGCCTCGGCGGCGTGTTTCAACATCACCCGGCCCGACCTGTGCGGGGAGAACATCCCCCGGCGCGGCTGCGGCGCCGTCATGAACATCCGCCACCAGTGCTCCGGCGCGACGGTGTGCATCACCATCACCGACTGCGGGCCGCGCACCAAGGACTGGTGCGGTGAGACGGCGTGCTGCAACGGCACGTGCCGTACCAACCGCGTGCTCGACCTGACCCCGGCCGCCTTCTCGGCGATCGGCAACCTCAGCTCCGGCAAGCTGCCCGTCTACATCTACGAGTGAGGAGGCCCACCATGAGCGCACGGAACGACGCGGGCACGCCGTCCGAGGGGCTGCGGCGCAGACGCCTCCTCACCGCCGCCGCCCTCGGCGGCGCCACGATCGTCGGCGCGAGCGCGCTGGGCGGACTGGACGCCGACGCGGCCTTCGCCGCCGAGCCGTCCCTCGACCCCGCCATCGCCAAGTCCACCTTCGTGGAAGGGCGGATCACCGGCATCACCGGCAGCGTCCTGGAGGTGGCCGGGTCCAACGGCGGCCACTCCCGGGTGCAGATGACCAACGTCACCAGCGTGTGGAAGGGCCGCGCCGCCACCGCCGAGGTCATCGAGGTCGGCGACGGCCTCTACGGCCGAGGCGTGCCGATGCCCGACGGCACGGTCGCCGCCGACGCGGTCTGGGTGAACATCGTCAACCTGGACACCAGCATCCGCGGCATCGCCAGGAACCGGCTCCACCTGGCCCACGGTCAGCACGAGGTCGTCGGCAACATCCTTCCCGACACCGGCGCCTCCTACGCGGGCCGGGGCCTGACCTCGGACCTGTCCCGGCTGCGCATCGGCCAGAGCGCCCAGGTGCTCGGCGCCTGGCGGCCCTCCGACGACTCCGTGGACGTGGTCCGCATCTCCGTCGGGCACTGAACCCCGCCCCGGGGGCGCCGGAGCCGTTGCGAGGCTTCGGCGCCCCGGGGCGGGGAACGCCCGAGGCCGCGGAGCCTCGGGACGTCGGCACGTCGAAAGAGGCGGAGATGCTGTCACTGACAACGGCCCTGACACCGCTCGTCCTTGCGGTCCTGCTCGGCTGGACGGGCGCGGCGAAGGCGTGGGGCGAGAACGTGGTCCGCACGGCGCCGAAGACCGCGCTGGCCCGCCTGCTGCGCAGCAGCGAGCAGGCCGTCACGGTGCTGCGCGCCACAGGATGGGCCGAACTGCTCGTAGCGGTCGGCCTGTTGGCGGCGCCTGGCAGCCCCCTGCCCGGGTCCGGCGCCGCGGCGCTCGGCGCCGGATTCCTCGGCTACCTGGGCTACGGCCGGACGCGCGCGCCGGAGTCGTCGTGCGGTTGCTCGGCGAGCGAGGACGCCCCGGTCACCTGGCGTGCCTTCGCCCGCGCCGCCGTGGTCCTGGCCGGCGGCGTGACGGCGGCGCTGACGCGGCGCGACTGGTGGGACGCGCCGGCGGACCGCCCCGTCGCCTCGCTTGCTCTGCTGGCGGCGGCCGCGCTGGTCCTGTCCGGCCTCTCGGCCGATCCCGACCGGTGGCTGCTGCCCCTGCGCCGCACCCGGCTGCGCGTGTTCGGCCATCCGCTGACCGGCGGGGGCGCAGCGGACCGGCTGCCGGTTGCGGCGAGCGTCGAGCTGCTGGAGCACTCCTACGCCTGGCAGACCGCTTCGCCGGTGGTGAGGTCGGCACTGGTGGATCACTGGGAGTCCGAAGGCTGGCGCATCCTCCAGTACTCCGGTGTGCACGGCGAGGGCGACGCGGCCCGCCCGGTCGCGGTCCTCTTCGCCCTGGACGCCGCCGCCGGGCGCGACACACCCGGCGACCCCGTGATCCGCGTCAGCTACATCGACGCCGACACCGGGGCGCCGGTGGCCGCCGACGAACTCCGAGCGGTCGCCCCACACCGCTCCCTGCGCCTCGCAGGCTGAACCTCCGGCCCGCGGCGGCCGACGCGCGAGGTCCGCAGATCGGCGGGACGCCGGCAAAAGTCTCTGCGGTGACCTGGAACGTCCCCCTCTCCTGCTCCCGGGGGCGGAGGAGCAGACCGGCCCGGCGGCGGAGCGGGCCTTCGGCGTCCGACCGGGGAATGCGCCCCGGGTGCGCCCGTTCCGGCGGATGGCCGAGAATATGCCGCAGGTCCCGTCGACGCCATGGGGGGCGCATTGCGATTGCGAGTCGAGTTCACGACCGAGCCGTTCGACCTGGACGAGGCCCCCGCCCACGCGCGGGCGGCGCGGGAGGTTCTGGGGGCCGCCGAGCTGGACGCGGTGGACGTCGGCCCGTTCGGCAACACGGCCGAGGGCGGCGCCGACGCCGTCCTCGCCACGGTGGACGCCCTGCTGCGCACCGTCCTCCAGGCCGGCGCCACCCGGATCTCGCTTCAGGTCAACGTGATCGCGGAGGACGGGGGATGAGCGCGGACGAGCCGTTCATCACGGCCGTGAAGCCCCTGGTCGACGCGATCGGCGGCGAACTGCTCCCGCCGGACGAGGCCGGACCGGACGACGTCGTGCTCGCCTGGCAGGGCGTGGACGCCGTCGCCGTCCGCCTGCCGCAGCTCGCCGACTCGCTCGATCACATCCTGGCCTCCATGGAGCGCCGTGGGGGCGTGCCGCTGGCCGACCTGGACCGCAAGGCCAAGCAGGAGATCGTACGGACCCTGGAGGCGCGCGGCGCCTTCTCGGTGCGGCACGGCGTGGAGACGGTGGCGAACGCGCTGGGCGTCAGCCGCTTCACCGTCTACAACTATCTGAACCGCGAGAAGGGGACCTGAACCGCGAGGAGGGACCTTAGCCGCGGGAAGGGACCTTAGCCGTGAGGAGGGGCCTGGGCCGCGAGCGGAGGGCCTGAACCGGGCGTCCGTGGTCATCCGCGGTCACCCGGAAAGTTCAACAAAGTGTTGACGCTCGGTCGCGAGGGGCGTTAGCTGTCCGCAGTCCGTTCAGCACACCGGCCGTCCTCAGCCACGGAGGCTCCCGTGACGACGACTTCCCCGCCGCCGGGCCTCGCCCGCCTCAACGCCCTCCCGGAGACGGCCGCGCGGGCCGCGCTCCTGGAGGCGTGCGCCAGCACGGCATGGGCCGACCGGCTGACCGCCGCCCGCCCCTACGCCGCCGCCGAAGACCTCTACGCCGCCAACGACGCCGCCACGGCCGCGCTGACCGCGACGGACCTGGAGGAGGCGATGGCCGGCCATCCGCCGATCGGCCGCCCCAAGTCCGGCGACCCGGCCTCCGCCCACGAACAGCACGGCATGGCCGGCGCCTCCGAGGAACTCAAGGCGGAGATGCTCGAACTGAACCTCGCCTACCAGGAGAAGTTCGGTCACGTCTTCCTTGTCTGCGCCACCGGCCGGACCGGCGAGCAGATGCGGGACGCGCTCAGGGAGCGGATCGGCAACGCGCCGGAGCGGGAGCGGGAGATCGTCCGCACCGAACTGGGGAAGATCAACCGCATCCGGCTGGCCCGACTCGTCGCGGAGGACGCCTGACACCATGAGCACCGACACCGACACTGACACCGACTCCAGCACGAGCAGTGCCGCCTCCGTGTCCACCCACGTCCTGGACACCTCCGCCGGCCGCCCCGCCGAGGGCGTGGCCGTCCGCCTCTCCGCCCGCACCGGCGGCGACGCGGACTGGCAGGCGCTCGGCGGCTCGGCGACCGACGCGGACGGGCGCTGCACGGACCTCCCGGCCCTGCCGGACGGGACGGCCCACGCGCAGCTCGACTTCGCGGTGGCGCCGTACTTCGGGAGACCCGCGCCCACCGGGCTGACCGGGCCGACCGCGCTCACCGCGCCGACCGTAAGATCCGCGCCGTCCGCCGGGAGCCGAGCCGATGCGCAGCCGGACGCCCCCGCGCATCGGGACAGCGCTGCGCCGCCCGTGTTCTTCCCGGAGGTGACGGTCACGTTCGCCGTCGTGCCGGGCGAGCACTACCACGTGCCGCTGCTGCTCAGCCCGTTCGGCTACTCCGTATACCGAGGGAGCTAGCAGACGCATGGCCGACCCTTCCCGCCCGGGGCGCCCGGTCGTTCTGGGACAGAACCAGTACGGCAAGGCCGAGACCCGAGTCGTCAAGATCACGCGGCACGGCGCCCTCCACCACATCAAGGACCTGAACGTCTCCGTCGCCCTCTCCGGCGACCTGGACGAGGTCCACTACTCCGGCGCCAACGCCCACGTGCTGCCCACCGACACCATGAAGAACACCGTGTTCGCGTTCGCCAAGGAGCACGGCATCGCGTCCGCCGAGCAGTTCGGCATCCGCCTCGCCCGCCACTTCGTCACCTCGCGAGAGTCCGTCCACCGCGCGCGCGTCCGCGTCGAGGAGTACGCCTGGGAGCGCATCGAGACCTCCGGCGCCGACTCCCGGCCCGTCGGCGCCGACCGGGCCGCGCACTCCTTCGTCCGCACCGGCCGGGAGACCCGGCTGACCCAGATCGCCTACGACGGCCGGGCGTGCGAGGTCGTCTCGGGCCTGAAGGGCCTGACGGTGATGAACTCCACCGACTCCGAGTTCTGGGGCTACGCCAAGGACGAGTACACGACGCTCCAGGAGGCGTACGACCGCGTCCTCGCCACGGACGTCTCCGCCCGCTGGCGGTACGCGTGGACCGGCGACGAGCAGGACGCCCCTCACTGGGACACGTCCTACGCGCAGGTGAGGAAGCACATGCTCCAGGCGTTCGCCGAGACGTACTCCCTGTCGCTGCAACAGACGCTGTACCAGATGGGCGCGCGGGTCATCGACAGCCGGAGCGAGATCGACGAGATCCGCTTCTCGCTGCCGAACAAGCACCACTTCCTGGTGGACCTGAAGCCGTTCGGGCTGGAGAACGACAACGAGGTGTACTTCGCCGCCGACCGCCCCTACGGGCTGATCGAGGCCACCGTGCTCCGGGACGGCTGCGAGCCGCGCATTCCGGTCGACCTGACCGACCTCTGACCCGGGCCGCGCGCCGCCCCACCGACCCACCGCCACCGAACGACAAGGAAGCACCATGGCGCCTTCGGCAGCCCAGCGCACCGTCATCGAGAACTGCGCGATCGCCACGGTCGACGCCGACGACACCGAGTACGCCTCCGGGCACGTCGTCCTCGCCGGGAACCGGATCGAGACCGTGGGCCCCGGCGCGGCGCCCGGGGGCCTCACGGACGTGGTGCGCCGGATCGACGCGAGCGGGCACCTGGCCACCCCCGGCCTGGTCAACGCCCACCACCACTTCTACCAGTGGATCACCCGGGGCCTGGCCACCGACCACAGCCTCTTCGACTGGCTGGTCGCGCTGTACCCGACCTGGGCGCGCATCGACGAGCCGATGTGCCGCGCCGCCGCGCAGGGCTCGCTCGCCATGATGGCCCGCGGCGGCGTCACCACCGCCATGGACCACCACTACGTCTTCCCCGAGGGCGCCGGCGACCTGTCCGGCGCGATCATCGGGGCCGCCGCCGACATGGGCGTACGGTTCACGCTCGCCCGAGGCTCGATGGACCGCGGCGAGAAGGACGGCGGCCTGCCCCCGGACTTCGCCGTCGAGTCCCTGGAGGACGCGCTCGCCGCCACCGAGGAGACCGTCAAGCGGCACCACGACGCCTCCTTCGACGCCATGACCCAGGTGGCCGTCGCCCCCTGCTCGCCCTTCTCCGTCTCCACCGAACTCCTGCGCCAGGGCGCGGAGCTGGCCCGTCGGCTCGGCGTGCGGCTGCACACGCACGGCTCGGAGACGGTCGAGGAGGAGCGGTTCTGCCACGAGCTGTTCGGCATGGGGCCGACCGACTACTTCGAGTCCACCGGCTGGCTCGGCGAGGACGTGTGGATGGCGCACTGCGTCCACATGAACGACGCCGACATCGCCGCGTTCGCCCGCACCGGGACCGGCGTCGCCCACTGCCCGTCCTCCAACGCCCGCCTCGCCGCGGGCATCGCCCGAGTTCCCGACATGCTCGCCGCCGGGGTGCCGGTCGGCCTCGGCGTGGACGGCGCCGCGTCCAACGAGTCCGGCGAACTCCACACCGAACTGCGCAACGCCCTGCTCGTCAACCGTCTCGGCCCCCACCGCGAGGCGGCCCTCACCGCCCGCCAGGCGCTGCGCCTGGGCACCTGCGGCGGCGCCCGCGTGCTCGGCCGCGCCGACCAGATCGGCTCCCTGGAAGCCGGCAAGCTGGCCGACCTGGTGCTGTGGCGGCTGGACACCCTCGCCCACGCCTCCATCGCCGACCCGGTGACCGCGCTGGTCTTCGGGGCCGCCGCCCCGGTCACGGCGTCCTTCGTCGACGGCCGTCAGATCGTCCAGGACGGCCGCCTGCTCACCGCCGACGAGGACGCCCTCGCCCACGCCACCCGCGACGAGGCACGGCGACTCGCACGGATCGCCGCACGGGACTGAACAGCCGAAGCCTCCAGCCGGAAGGCACGGCGCCCGCCTGGGAGTGCACGGCCCTTGGCTGGAGTGCACGACCCCCGGCTGGAAGGGCACAGCCCCCGGCTGGGAGGCGGCACAGCACCCGGCCGGGAGACACAGCACCCGGCCGGGTGCCGCGGACAGAGCTGGGCCCGCGGCCCCCGGACTCGGGCCCGCCCGGGTGTCCGGGAGCGTCGCCACCGAAGCCCCTGACCCCCTCCACGCCGAGGGCCGCCCGCGCGCCGGGGAGGCGTCGCCCGGCCGCCCGAGAACGCCGCCTGTCCGCTCCAGAACGCAGCCCCGAGCCCGGAAGCGCCGCCCGGCCGCCCGGGAAGCGGTCGCCCGCGCGCCCGGGAGGCGTCGCCCGGCCGCCCGGGAAGCGCCGCCTGTCCGCTCCGGAACGCAGCCCACGCGCCCGGAACCGCCGCCCGGAAGCCCGGCCGCCCGGAACCGCCGTCCATGCGCCGGAAGCGCCGTCCGGCCGCCGAGAAGCGGTGCCTGTCGGCCCGGACACGGCACCCGCCCGCTCGTCGCCCGCCCGGCCGCACGTCCCGCCCGCCCCGCTGCGCGCCCCACGTCGCCGCCGGTCCTGGCACCCTGGCACGCGCCCCTCTCACACCCGGCGCGGCGAGGCCAGCAGGTAGCGGGTCCGGGAACGCGGCTCGGTGCACTCCCCGGCCTGCCAGCCCGCCCGTTCCAGCACCGCCGCGCACTCCCGCAGCACGTCGCGGTCCGGCCCGTACACGGCGACCGCCTCCGGCTGCGGCGTCGCCCGCACCCGGTAGCCGTCGTCGCCGCCCGGACCGGCGGGACGGCGCCCGGCCGCTTCCAGCGCCAGCGCGGCCGCCCGCACCAGATGCGCGCGCTCCCACCCGCACGGCCGGTCCAGCGACCCGTCCGCGTTGGTCATCCGCCGCAGCTCCAGCAGTCCTTCCCAGGCGCCGCGCACCTCGCGCACCCGCGCGGGACCCTGCTCGGGCGCGTCCTCCTCGCCTCCCACGCGGGCGGCGAAGACGCCGCGGTCCTCGGACGGGGAGGACTCCACCGGCGCGGCGGCGCCTGACGACTCCGCCGCCTGCGCGGCCTTCGCCGCCTCCCGTATGCGATGGCCCGCCGGGGTCAAGAAGCAGTCGTGCGGCGGGCGCGGATGGCGGAAGACGAGCCCCCGCTTCACCAGGGCCGCGAGCAGCGCCGAGCCGCCCTTCACCCGCCCGGTCACGGGATCGGCGGCGTCGATGACCTTGCGCTGCGCGGCGCTCGGCTGACCTGTCACGGTGTCTCCCTTCCCCCTGCTCCCAGCCCACGCGAAGACTACGGCGGGGGTCTGACAACGCCCCTTTCGCGCGCCGTCAGCGGGGCGGCTCGGCGGGCCGGACGTTCCACGCGGCGACCACCGGCCGCCCGTGCTCCGCGCCCAGCCGGCACACCGTGCTCGTCTCCCCGCGGAGCAGCGCGCCCCGCGACGGCGGCAGACCGAGGCGCCGGGCGGCGAGCACGCGCGGCTCTACTGCCGGTATCCGCTGAGGAAGCGCCCGATCCTGCTGATCGCGGTGTCGAGCACGTCCGCGCGCGGCAGGGTGAGGATGCGGAAGTGGTCCGGGGCGGGCCAGTTGAAGCCCGTGCCCTGGACGACTTGGATCTTCTCCCGGAGCAGGAGGTCCAGGACGAACTTCTCGTCGTCGTGGATGGGGTGCACCTTGGGGTCCAGGCGGGCGAAGGCGTACAGGGCGCCCTGGGGCTTCACGCACGAGACGCCGGGGATCTCGTTCAGCTTCCGCCAGGCCACGTCGCGCTGTTCGTGCAGACGGCCGCCGGGCGCGGTGAGGTCGTGGATGGACTGGCGGCCGCCGAGCGCGGCCTGAATGGCGTACTGCGCGGGCGCGTTGGGGCACAGGCGCATGGAGGCCAGCATGGTCAGGCCCTCCAGGTAGTTCCTGGCGTGCTGCTTCGGTCCCGTCACGACCAGCCACCCGGAGCGGAATCCGGCCACCCGGTGCGTCTTGGACAGCCCGCAGAAGGTGAGGACGACCAGGTCGGGGGCGAGCGCGGCCGTGGAGTGGTGCACCGCGTCGTCGTAGAGGATCTGGTCGTAGATCTCGTCGGCGAAGACCATCAGGCCGTGGCGGCGGGCCAGATCGAGGATGCCCTCCAGGACCTCCTTCGGATAGACCGCGCCGGTGGGGTTATTGGGGTTGATGACGACCACGGCCTTCGTACGGTCCGTGATCTTGGCTGCCATGTCCTCCACGTCGGGATACCAGTCGGCCTGCTCGTCGCAGCGGTAGTGCACCGCCTTGCCGCCGGCCAGCGTGGTGACGGCCGTCCACAGCGGGAAGTCCGGGGTCGGGATGAGGATTTCGTCGCCGTCCTCCACCAGCGCCTGGACGGCCATGGAGACCAGCTCCGAGACGCCGTTGCCGAGGAAGACGTCGTCCACGCCGACCTCAAGGCCCCGCTCCTGGTAGCGCTGGGCCACCGCCCGGCGGGCCGACAGGACGCCGCGCGAGTCGGTGTAGCCGTGCGCCCGCGGCAGCATCCGGATCATGTCCTGGACGATCTCCTCCGGCGCCTCGAAGCCGAAGAGCGCGGGGTTGCCCGTGTTCAGGCGCAGCACGCTGTGGCCCGCCTCCTCCAGTGCGTCGGCGTGCTCGATCACCGGGCCGCGGATCTCGTAACAGACCTCGCTGAGCTTGCTCGACTGCCGGAACTCCATGGTCGCTTCCCCTCCGCTGAGCTGTGTTGCTTGGTTTTACCAAGTGTGAGCTTGGAAAGTCCAACAACATGTCTAGACTGCGTCGCATGTCGCCTCGCCGAAGCTACGACCAGTACTGCTCCGCCGCCCGCGCGCTCGACGCCGTGGGCGACCGCTGGACCCTGCTGATCGTCCGGGAACTGCTGGCCGGTCCGCGTCGCTACACGGACCTGCACGCCGATCTGCCGGGGGTGAGCACCGACGTCCTCGCCTCCCGGCTGAAGGACATGGAGCGCGACGGCCTGACCGCCCGGCGTCGGCTCCCGCCGCCGGGCGCCGCCTTCGTCTACGAACTCACCCCGCGCGGACGGGATCTGCTCCCGGTGCTCCAGGCGCTGGGGGAGTGGGGCGAGGGCGAACTCGGCGAGCCGCGGCCCACGGACGCCGTCCGCGCGCACTGGTTCGCGCTGCCCCTGCTGCGCGCCCTGGAGGGTGAGGGGACCGTCGAAGTCAGCTTGGAGGAAGGCGTGTTCCACGTGTTCGCGGGTGCGCGGAGCGGCCCCGTGTACGGGGACGGCCCGGCGCCGGGCGAGCCCGATGCCCGGCTCGTCCTCGACTCCGCGACCTGCGCGGCCCTCGCCCACGGTGAGGGCGCCCTGGCGGACGCGGTGCGGGGCGGGAGCGCGACGGTCACCGGCGACAGCCCCCTGGCCAAGTCCCTACGGGAGACGTGACGAAAGGCCCGCCCCCAGGGGGACGGACCTTCCGCATGGGGCCGCCCCCTGCGGGACAGACCCTCTTTGACGGGGCGCCCTCCTCCTGGAAGGGCGCCCCTCTGCGGCGGCGATCGGGGACGGCCGCTGCGCGCTCAGGCCCCCGGCGGCACCCGCGACGGGCGGTCCGAGCCGCGGGTCAGCGTGTAGCCGCCGATGCCCGCGAGCGCGGCCAGCACCGCGCCGATCCCGGTCCAGACCCAGCGGTCGGACCACCAGTTCGACGACCAGCCGCCGTCCGGCTCGATGCCGGACAGCACGGCCGACTTCTTCGTGTCGTCACCCGAACCATCGTCCTGCTGCGGTGACTTGACCGCGATGCCGGGGACCAGCGGCTGAGACAGCGAGCCGTCCACCGCCGCCGCGCCGCCGACGTCCTTCGCGTCGGTCCACACCTCGGCGCCTGCCGGCAGGCCCAGGTCGGACGCCCGGAGCCCGACCGCCGTCAGGCGGACGTAGTACGTGCCGGGCAGCGGGTCGTTCGCCCACGGCTCCGACCAGGCGCGCACCGTGCGCAGCACGCAGGTCAGGCCCACCGAGGCGGCGCCTTCGTCGGCGGTGCGGGTCTGGGCGCCGTACTGGCAGGACTGGCGGCGGCGCAGACCGTCGTAGACGTCGATCTGCCAGGTCTGCGCGGCGTGCCGCTGCGGCAGCTTCACCGACGCGTGCACGGTGGGGCGTTGGCCCGCGTCCGCCGCGAACGACCAGTACATGTAGTCGCCCGTGGACCCCGATGCGGTGGCCCGCTGGCCCTGCTCGATCTCCGTCGCCGTACGGAACGACGTGCCCGCCTGCGACGGTGCCGCACCGGCGCCGGACGGGCTCGGGGAGGGGGAGGCGTCGGCGGCGGCGGGGGCCGCGGCGAGGCCGAGCATCAGCAGCGCGGCGCTCAAAGCGCGGATGGTACGCATCAGTTCGTCCTCCAGATCGCGACACGCCAGCGGGACGCCCAGCCCCACACCAGTCCGGCCAGGAAGCCGACCAGCACGAGCACGCCGAGCAGCCACCAGCCGCGGCCCAGACCGAACGCCGCCGGGTCGTGCGCCGCGTCGGGGCCGTTCACCACGTCGACCGTCAGCTCCAGCGGCAGGCCCGGTGAGGTCTTCACGCCGGGCGCCGCCGAGAAGGAGTCGGTCACCTGAAGGCACACCGTCTCGGCGGGCGCGCTGTCGTCGTCGCTCGGCGGGCGCGGGTAACGCAGGCCCGTGGAGACCACGTCGGTGCGGCCGGCGCCCGCCGCCTCGCCGCGCACGATCTCCCGTCCGCGCACGGTCACCGCCCGCAGCAGCACCCCGTAGGCGGGGTTCACGGCCCGGTCGTCCGCGACGCTCACCGAAGTCCGCAGCTCCTGACCGGGTTTGACGTCCACCCGGTACCAGCGCTGCTGCCCGAACTCCGCGCGGTCGGTGTAGAGACCCGACGTGAGCGAGGGGGCCTTGGCGCAGTCGCCCGCGCCCCGCGCGGCCACCGGCGTCACCGTCGGGTCGGCTGCCCGGTGCACCAACTGGTCGACGCGGTCGCTCAGTTGCTCCTTGTGCTGTACGGAGGTGTAGGTGCCGCCGGTGGCGTCCGCGATGCAACTGAGCTGGTCGCGGGTCTTGGCGTCCGGGACCATGCCCAGGGTGTCGATGGTGAGTCCGACGCCCTTGGCCGCGATCTCCCGGGCCACCTCGCACGGGTCCAGCGGCTGGCAGGTGTCCTCGCCGTCGCTGATCAGGACGATCCGGCGGGCGCCGTCGCCGCCCTGGAGGTCGTCTGCCGCCTTCAGCAGCGCGGGTCCGATCGGCGTCCAGCCGGCCGGCGCCAGGGTGGCCACCGCCGTCTTGGCGTCGGTGCGGTTCAGCGGGCCGACGGGGTAGAGCTGCGCGGTGTCCTTGCAGCCCGTCTCGCGGTCGTCGCCGTGGTAGTTCGCGCCCAGGGTGCGGATGCCGAGCCGCACCTCTTCGGGCGTGGCGTCCAGCACCTCGTCGAACGCCTGCTTCGCCGCGGCCATCCGCGACCCGCCGTCTATGTCCCGGGTGCGCATGGAACCGCTGACGTCCAGGACGAGTTCGACCTTCGGTGCGGCCCGGCCGTCGTCCGTCTCGTCGGCGACCGCTCCGGCGGGAACGGCGATCCCGGCCGTCAGGGCGGCGAGCAGAGCACAGACCCCTGCCGCCAGCCGTTGTCTTGTGATCATCGGCGGATCTTATTGATCGAATGCGCCGCGCTCCAAAACGGGCCCGCGGGCAAGGGGGTTGGGCAGCTCCGTCCACTGGTCGCCGGGCGTCGCGGGCGAAAGACGCATCAGGGTCAGCGCCTTGGCGGGGACCGGCGCCTCGCACAGGGCGGTCAGATCCTCCGAGTGCGGCAGCTCGCGCACGACGCTCTCCAGGGCGTCCCGCAGCGCCGCCCCCGATCCGGCCGTGCCGGCCAGCGCGCCCGCCACCAGCGAGCCGAACAGCTTGCGGCGCAGCGCCACTGGATCGTCGGTGAGGTTCCGGGCGGGCAGCTCGGGCGCCGGGACGCCGTGCCGGGCGAGCCGGGCGGGGCTGACCCGGATGTCGGCGAGGTCCCGGTAGACCAGACGCAGCGGCTCGCCCGAGGCCGACAGCACGACCAGCAGGTTCTGCCCGTGCGCCTCCAGGGCCGCGCCCAGCTCCAGCAGCCGCAGCCCCACCCCGAGCGCGAGCCGGGTGAAGCGGGCCAGCCATGCGGGGGAGTCCGGCAGGCCGGCGCCGGGCAGCGCGGCCACCGGCAGCACGTGCTCGCCGGGGGCCGCGTAGAGCGCCGGGGACTCGCGCCACACGGCGGCCAGGTCGGGGGAGTACGCGGTCGCCGCCCCCAGGGTGCGGGTGACGTGCAGCAGCCCGTCCGTGCGGTCCGCCAGCTCCTCCGCGAACGCCGACAGGGCCGCCGACGCCGCCACGGAGGCCACCGAGACGTCCCGGACCGAGGAGGTCAGCCGGGCGCTCAGAGCGGTCTTCACATGCGGGCCGCCGGGCAGCGCCAGCGTCCGCAGCGACATCAGCGGATGCGCGGCGATCACCCGGTCGCCGCCCGGCCGCTTCAGCACGTGCTCCGCCTGCCAGGGGTGCACCGGCACCAGCAGCCGCGCGCCGTCCCGCAGTTCCTTTGGCCACGCCCCGCTCACCAGGCACTCAGCCGCCGGAACCGGCGCCAGGACCAGCTCCACCACCGGACGGTGCTCGGGGGCGTAGGCGAGCTGCTCGGCGACGGAGAAGTCCGGCCGGGAACGGCAGCCCGGGTGGAACGGATGCCCGTCCGCCACCCGCTGCTCCCACTCCCAGTCCCGCGCGGGCCGCTCCCGCGGATCAGCCGGAGACGGCAGGGCGTCCGCCCGGGAGAGCGCCAGCGAGGCGGCGCTGTGCGCGACTTCGGCGGCGAAGGCGGCGCCGTGCGGCACGCCCAGATCGGCCGTCAGGCGGCCCGGATCGGTGTAGTCCCTGCCGTCCAGACGCACAGAGGAGACGTAGCCGGCGGTGGCGTACGGGTCCGCCGCCGGACCGTACAGCCGGCGGCCGTCGCGCAGCCGCACGAGCAGCCCGTCGCGGACCCGCTCCCGGCCGCCGATCCACGGCAGCGGCTCATGCGCCAGCGCCCGCCACAGCCGGGTCAGCACCGACGCCCGCGCGCCCGGCAGCTCCTGTGCGTACCGCGCGACGAGGCCGGGGCGCTCCTCGGCCAACTCCGCGCCGATCTCGGCCTCGGCGCTCGGGGGACGATGCACGTGCGGGCTCCTCGGGTACGAGTCGGGCGCGGGCGGGGCGAGGGCGACGGCGCCACCGTAACGCCCGCAGGACCGACATACTGATCGCTGTCGCACCGTGCGGACGGAGGGCGTGTGGTGAAGTCCCGTCTGCCCGGCGGCGTCTGGCACGCACGCTCGCCGCGTTGTCGGGATCGCCCCGACACGCCCAGTATCGGGGCGGCCTCTCGCCGTGCGTTCGCACGCACCGGACGCCGCCGGGCCCGCCCTGCGGGCGGACGGCGCTGCTTTCACCACACGCCCTAGGGGACGAATGGAACGCGTCGAGCCGAAGACCGCCGACGACGCCGGAGCGCGAGCCGACGCCTACGCGGCCGGGCCGCTGCTGAACTGCCTGATCCGCGAGGTGGCCGAGCCGCGCCCCGACCAGGACGGCCGGCGGGTCTACCGGCTGCCCGGCGGCGGCCGGCTGCTCCGGGTGCGCGCCGGACGGCGCCCCGCCGAGCCCGAGGTGTACGCGGCGGGCGGCTGGCGCCGCGTGGACCACGCCGAACTGGTCAAACTGGTGAGCGACGAGCTGCGGCGGCACACAGGGCGCGCCAACGACGAGCTGCCCGCCGAGATGATCGACAGCCGCGAGACGCTGGCGGCGCTCCTGGCGGCGCGCGACGCGGCGACGGCGCCGGACGACCCCTACCTGCGCTCCGAGCAGTGCCTCGTCACCGGCCACCCCTGCCACCCGGCCCCCAAGGCGCGCGGCGGCGGACCGGCCGCCTCCTGGCTGCCCTACGCGCCCGAGGCGCACGCCCGCTTCCCGCTGGCGCTGCTCGGGGTGCGCGCGGACGCCGTGGTCGAGGAGGGCGACACCTCGGCGCTCGACGCCCTCGGCGAGGCCCCGCCGGGCTACCGGCTGCTCCCGGCGCATCCGTGGCAGCTCGACCTGGCCGCCCCCGCCCTCGCCGCCGCCTTCGCGGACGGCCGCCTGATCCGGCTGGGCGCCACGCGGCACGACGTCCGCCCCACGGCCGCGATCCGCACCGTGCACGCCCCCGCCCCGGGCGGCGACGTCTTCCTGAAGTTCAGCCTGGACGTGCGGATCACCAACGACGTCCGCCGGCTGTGGCGGCACGACCTGCTCAGACTGCGCCGCACGGACGCGGCGGCCGCGGCCGCCGTCGCGGCGGCGGACGGCCCGGCGGCCTGGCTGAGCGACCGCGGCTACCGCACCGCCGCCTTCGCCTTCGAACACCTGGCCGTCGTCGTCCGCGACGGCCTGCGCGAGCACCTGCGGCCCGGCGCGACGGCGCTGCTCGCCGCCGCTCTGGCCGAGGGCTTCGACGGCAACCCGCTGGACGCCCTGTCCGGCCCGGCGGTGTGGTGGCCCGCGTATCTGCGCCAGGTGGCGCCCCCGGCGCTCGGCGCGTTCGCGGACCACGGCGTCGTCCTGGAGGCCCACCTCCAGAACTCCCTGATCGCCGTGGACGCCGACGGCATGCCGGTCCAGGCGCTCTTCCGGGACGCGGAGGGCGTGAAGCTGCTGCCCGAGGTCTCCCGGTCGGCGGGCCTGCTGCCCGAGGTCTCCCGGTCGGCGGGCTGGGAGCGCCTGGTGTACTGCCTGCTCGTCAACCACCTCTGCGAGATCGCGGGGGCGCTCACCGAACGCTTTCCCGCCTACGACCCCTGGCCCGCCGTGCGCGCCGAACTCGCCCGCTGCCCCCTCCCCGAGATCGGCGACCTCCTCACGTCCCCCACCCTGCCCGGCAAGACCAACCTGCTGCTGCGCTGGACCGGGGCGGACGGCGCCGCCGCCCGCTACCTGCCGCTGCCGAATCCGCTGGCCGGGGGATAGCCCGGGGCCGGGCAGGCCCCCCGAGGTGGCCGACACGCCCGGAGCGGCGGCCGGGGATCCGCCGCTCCGCGCTCTCCCGCACGGCGCACGCCTGCCTTCGGCCTCGGTACCGCAGATGTCGTGAGAGCGCTCTCACGCGCGGGTCTTGACGCCGCGGACAGGCGGGGCGGATGGTTCCAGCGGTTCGTGCCGTGTCCATCGGAGTCTCCAACTCCCCACACAGAGGAGCAACTTCATGCACGCAGTTCCCACCCCCGCGGTCGGCGGACCCGCACGCCGCCGGCCCTCCAGGAAGCGGGTGCTGAGCGTCGCGGCCGCCGCGGCGGCGCTCGTCGGCGCCGCGTTCGCCGGGCCCGCGACCGCCCAGGCGTCGGTCCCCTCGCCGCCCGCGGGCTGGACCCAGGTGTGGGCCGACGACTTCAACGGCGCCGCCGGCGCGTCGCCGTCCTCCGGCAAGTGGAAGTTCGACCTCGGCACGGGCTTCGGCACCGGCGAAGTCGAGACCATGACCAAGGACCCCGGCAACGTCTCCCTCGACGGCAGCGGCGACCTGCGGATCACCGCGCGGCGCGACGGGGCCGGCAAGTGGACCTCCGGGCGCATCGAGACCCTGCGCGACGACTTCCGGCCGCCCGCGGGCGGCAAGCTGCGCATCGAGTCCCGTATGCGGCTGCCCGACGTCACCGGCGCCAAGGCGGCCGGATACTGGCCGGCGTTCTGGACGCTGGGCCAGCCGCTGCGCACCGGCGGCGTCTGGCCGAGCGTCGGCGAGTTCGACGTCATGGAGGACGTCAACGGCCAGAACCTCGCCTACGGGACCATGCACTGCGGTGTGAACCCGGGCGGTCCGTGCCACGAGAGCACCGGCCTCGGCGGCAAGACCGCGTGTCCGGGCAGCCCCTGCCCCGGCAACTGGCACACCTACGGCATCGAATGGGACCGCGGCGCCTCTCCCGAGGCCCTGCACTGGTACGTGGACGGCAAGCGGTACTGGTCCGTCAACGCCTCCCAGGTGGACGCGACCACCTGGAAGAACGCGACCCAGCACGGCCTGTTCGTCATCTACGACCTGGCGATGGGCGGCGGCTTCCCCGACGGCGTCGCCGGCTCCACGACCCCCACCGGCGCCACGGAGCCGGGGCACTCGATGCTCGTCGACTACGTCTCGGTGCAGAGCCATAGCTGACCGGTCGCCCCGGACGGCGCCGGCGCGGCGCCCGACCGTGCGCAATGGAATGACTTCCGCGGGCCGTGCCGCCCGAACGCCGTCCGGCGCTCACCCACGGGCACGTCCCTGACGAGTGAAGTCGCGCCTGCCGCCCTCGCGCAGAGGGCGGCAGGCGCGGCAGGGCGGTCAGCCGCTGAAGTGGGCGGGCACGGCGCCGGGCGGGGCGGCGCACGGGTCGAGGCGGACCACGATTCCCTTGGACGTGGGCTGATTGCTGCCCTCGGCGACGCTGCCGAGCGGGACCAGCGGCTGCACCTCCGGGTAGTAGGCGGCCGCGCACCCCCGGGAGGTGGGGTACGGGACGACCTCGAAGCCGTCGACGCGGCGCTCGACGCCGTCGCTCCAGACGCCGACGATGTTCACGTACTGGCCCCGGGTGAAGCCCAGTTCGGTCATGTCGTCGGGGTTGACCATGACGACGTTCCGGCCGCCGTGGATGCCGCGATAGCGGTCGTTGTCGGTGTAGGGGATGGTGTTCCACTGGTCGTGCGAGCGCATGCTCTGCAGGACGAGGTGGCCGGGCGGCGCCGCGGACATGGTCCACTCGTTGCAGGTGAACCTGGCCTTGCCGGTGGCGGTGGCGTAGACGCCTTCGTTGACGGGGTTCGGCAGCTTGATGCCGCTGGGCCGGGCGACGCGCCGGTTGAAGTCGTGGAACCCCGGGATGATGCGGGACACCCGGTCGCGGATGTTCCCGTAGTCCGCCTCGAACTCCCGCCAGGGGACGTCCGTCGTGCCGTCCAGGGTGCGCTCGGCGAGCCGGCACAGGATGGCCACCTCGCTGAGCAGCAGCCGGGACGCGGGGCGGAGCTTGCCGTGCGAGGTCTGCACCTGGCTGGAGGTGTTCTCCACGGTGACGAACTGGACGCCGCCCGCCTGGATGTCGATCTCGGTGCGGCCCAGGCAGGGCAGGATGAGCGCCGTCTCGCCGGTGACGGTGTGCGCCTTGCTGAGCTTGGTGGAGATCTGCGCGGTGAGACGGCACCTGCGCATGGCCGCGTCGGTGACATGGGTGTCGGGCGCGGCGCGGACGAAGTTGCCCGCGAGGGAGAGGAACACCTTGACCTTGCCCTCGCCCATGGCCTCGATGGCCTTCACGGAGTCCACGCCGTGCCGGCGGGGCGGCTTGAAGCCGAACTCGGCCTGGAGGGCGTCCAGGAAGTCGTCGGGCATCTGCTCCCACACGCCCATCGTGCGGTCGCCCTGCACGTTGCTGTGTCCGCGCACCGGGCTGGCGCCGCAGCCGACGCGGCCGAGGTTCCCGCGCAGCAGGAGGAAGTTGACGATCTCGCGGACGGTCGGCACGCCGTGCCGCTGCTGGGTGACGCCCATGGCCCAGCAGACGATGACGCGCTTGGCGCGCAGGACGTAGTCGCGCACCTCCTCGATCTGCTCCCTGGTGAGCTGCGTGGCGGTGAGGATCTCGTCCCAGGAGACGGTACGGGCGTGTTCGGCGAACTCCTCGAAGCCGGAGGTGTGCCCGGCGATGAAGTGGTGGTCGAGCACCGTCCCCGGCGCCGCGTCCTCGGCCTCCAGCAGCAGCCGGTTGACGCCCTGGAACAGCGCGAGGTCGCCGCCGCTGCGGATGTGCAGGAAGAGATCGGCGATCTTGACGCCCTTGCCGATCACCCCCCGGACCTCCTGCGGGTCCTTGAACTGCAGCAGACCGGCCTCGGGCAGCGTGTTCACCGCGATGATCCTGCCGCCGTTGTCCTTGCACCTCTCCAGCGCGGACAACTGGCGCGGGTGGTTGGTCCCCGGGTTCTGCCCGACCAGGAACACCAGGTCGGCCTGGTAGAAGTCCTCCAGCGCGACGGTGCCCTTGCCGGTGCCGAGCGTCTCGTGCAGACCGAGGCCGCTGGTCTCGTGGCACATGTTGCTGCAGTCCGGCAGATTGTTCGTGCCGAAGGCGCGGGCGAGGAGCTGGAACACGAAGGCCGACTCGTTGCTCGCCCGGCCGGAGGTGTAGAAGACGGCCTCGTCCGGGCTGTCCAGCGACTTCAGCTCCTCGGCGAGCATGCCCAGCGCGTCGTGCCAGCTAATCGGCTCGTAGTAGTCGGAGCCGGCCCGCTTGACCATGGGCTCGGTGAGGCGGCCCTGCTGGTTCAGCCACCGGTCGCTCTGCTCGTTCAGCCAGGACACCGCGTGCTCCCGGAAGAAGTCACGGGTGATCCGGCGTCCGGTGGCCTCGTCGTTGATGTGCTTGGCGCCGTTCTCGCAGTACTCGTTCTTGTGGCGGTGGCCGGGCGCCGGGTCGGACCAGGCGCAGCCGGGGCAGTCGGTGCCGCCGACCTGGTTCATGGTCAGCAGCGTCGTCGCGGTGGTGCGCACCGTCGCCTCGTCGAGGGAGTACTCCAGCGCGTGCGCCACCGCCGGCACGCCCGCCGCCCACTTCTTCGGCGGCGTGACGGTCAGCCGGTCGTCAGGCTCGTGCTTCGGCGCCTTCTTCATGGGAAATGCCTCTCGCTCTGCCCCGATGCGAAACGCCCGTGGACCCTCGGCCCGGTATCCCAGCCCGGCCCGTCGTCCGGAGTCAGCCGACGGGCCACTTGGGCACCCGGCTCCGGGGCGGGTCCGGCTCCGAGGGAGTCACCCGTCCGTTGTGGATGGAGTGGCGCCAGGCGCCGCTCGCGTCTCCCAGCCCCTCGATGAACTCCTTGAAATGGACCAGCGCCTCGCGCACGGCCCCGCGCACCCTGTTCCCCGCCCCCGGCACCAGCCCGGCCAGCCCTCGCGGCTCCACGTGCATGCTCACCTCGATCACCGCCCGCTCCGGGCCGGCCGCACGGAAGCACACCTCGCCCCAGTGCCACGGCTCGCGCTCCGCGCCGCGCCAGGCGATCAGCGAGTCGGGCCGCTGCTCCACGATCTCCGCCATGTACTCCTTGCGGAACACGCCGACGCGCACGTTCCAGCAGGTCATCGCGGGACTCACCTGATCGACCCGCCGCACGAGGTGCATGATCCGGGGAAAGCTCTTGAACTGCGTCCACTGGTCGTAGGCCGTACGCACCGGCACCTCGACCTCGATGGACTCCCTGATGCTGGTCATGGTCCACCCGCCTCCAGGCACGGATGCCTCCAGTGTCCTCGGACCGCGCGCGGCGCGCCACGCAGAGCAGGGCGGGGCGGGGTAGAGCGCGATGCTCGACAGCGACCGGGGGTGGACGGGCCCCGTCCGCGTGGCAACCACACGACGCGGTCCGGCATCCGGCAGCCGACCATCGGATCACGCGATCGGATCACACAAGCCGAGCGGCCGCGTCGGGAACAGCCGGTCGGGCCGGCACGGTTGCATCGACGGGGGGACCGGCGCCGCACGGGCGGAGACACGGAGACCGCGAGGTCGCTCGCCCCACCCGGATCCGCCCCACCCGGATCCGCCCCACCCGGATCCGGGCGCCAGGATCGCGGTACGCCCGCCGCGCACTCGGACCAAGACGTATTCCTTCAGGAGGACTGTTTCCATGACTGACCGGCCCTTGACGCTCATGGCAGTACACGCCCACCCCGACGACGAGGCCACCGGAACCGGAGGGGTCCTCGCGCAGTACGCGGCGGAGGGCGTCCGCACGGTTCTCGTGACGTGTACCGACGGCGCCTGCGGTGACGGACCGGGAGGCGTCAAGCCGGGCGATCCCGGGCACGACCCGGCGGCGGTCGCGTCCATGCGCCGTCAAGAACTGGAGGCGAGCTGTGACGTCCTGAAGATCAGCGATCTGGAGACGCTGGACTACGCCGACTCCGGGATGATGGGCTGGCCGAGCAACGACGCCCCCGGCTCCTTCTGGCATACCCCCGTGCAGGAAGGCGCGGCCCGGCTCGCGGAACTCATGCGGCACTACCGGCCTGATGTGGTCGTCACCTACGACGAGAACGGCTTCTACGGCCACCCCGACCACATCCAGGCCCACCGCATCACGATGGCGGCGCTGGAGATGACCGCGCTGACGCCGAAGGTGTACTGGACCACCGTGCCCCGTTCGAAGATGCAGCAGTTCGGCGAGGTCATGCGCGAGTTTCATGAGGACATGCCGGAGCCGGACCCTGCCGAGGCCGCCGCGTTGGCCGAGATCGGCCTCCCCGACGACGAGATCACCACGTGGGTGGACACCACCGCGTTCAGCGGTCAGAAGTTCGACGCGTTGGCCGCGCACGCCAGTCAGGGTGAGAACATCTTCTTCCTCAGACTGGGCAAGGAGAGGTTCGGCGAGCTGATGGGCATGGAGACGTTCGTGCGCGTCCAGGACGCCACCGGCGCGGCCGTACCCGAGAACGACCTCTTCGCCGGACTGCGCTGACCGTCGCCGCAGAGCCGTTCGGGCGCCCCTCGCTCGCGATCACCCTCGGTTACTATGCTCACTTCATGTCGGAGGCCGGGAGTGTCGGAGGCCGGAAGCAAGGGGCGAGCCGCCGTCGACGGACTGCTGGGAGAGCCGGGGAGATCGGCGCGGTGGCCGCACGGGACCGTGGATCGCAAGGTTGACGAGATGGGTGGCCTGGGAAAATGTTGAGGGAGGTCACTGCGACCCGCTACGTCGAGCCGCTGCACTCCGGTGGCTCGGTACCCGGCGTCGTCGAGGCCGACGACCTCGGCACGTATGTCGTGAAGTTGTCCACTTAGGGGCGCTGACCTGCGGTGATGCGGCAATACCCATGGCTGACCTGTGGCGATGGTTCTTTCTGCGCCTTTCATAGGCGCGCCGTCTTATGCGGTCGATCCTCCCCAGGCGCTCCCCAGCAGCCCGGATACTCCCCAGATTCTCCCCAGGAATGTCGACGTCCCTGGCGGCGGCGATAAACGGAATCGCCGCTGCCCGGTACACATTGGGTGACTGAAGTTGCGACTGGGCGAGGCACCGAGCCAGCCCCGTTCTGGTCAGTTGTCCCGGAAGAGACCAGGCACTCGGCTGATCTGCAGGAACGATCGACCACCAGTCGCTGACCTGAGGAAACGACCTTTCGGCTGTTGCACGTTCGTGCCCCTTGATGCAGCTGAAAGTCCCAGAAAAGTCCCAGAGGACTCCCAAGGAGACCAGGCGTTCTTTCCAGGGCATGAAGGCTATGCAGGGCGTCCGGGTTCGCTAGCGAACCTGCGCCCTCGGCCGGTACGGGGACCCGTGCCTGACCGCGGTCGACAGCGGACGCCCGCTCAACTTCCGCCACTTCGACCC